>JAKASO010000040.1 GCA_021818985.1 bacterium | reverse complement strand
TCCGATCTGCGATTGTTTTAATTTTAGTAATTTCAAATCCGATATTTTATCCTTAAACAAGAACGATCCAAAGTATAAAAAGTTTTTAAACAGAATAAGGGCTTTTTTAAAATTTAGAAAAGAATATGATATACTTCATTTTAATTTCGGCTCTTCATTATTTCATTTCCCAAAATATAATTTATATTTTTTAGATTTACCTTTTTATTCAAAAAATACAAAAAAAATATTTACATATAACGGTTGTGATGCAAGGCAAAAATATCCAACTATGCAGAGAGTCGCTTTTTCCGCCTGCCATGAAAAAAATTGTTATAACGGCATATGTGATTCTGGAAAAATGGATAAAATCAAACAAAAAAGTATCGTAAAAGTAAATGAATATGCCGATTATATTTTTGCTTTGAATCCGGATTTAATGTATTTTCTTCCCGAGGGCAAAACTTCTTTTTTACCTTACACTATAGCCGGTTGGAATGAAATCAATTCGGCTTCTTATAGAATCGATAAAAAAATTAAAATTATCCATTCGCCGACAAATAGAATAGCTAAGGGTTCTAATTATATATTGCCGGCATTAAAAAATTTAGAGAAAAAATATCCCATAGAAGTGTATATTATTGAAGGAATGTCTAATAATCAAGCATTAAAAATCTATCAAGAATCACATATAATTATAGACCAGGTTTTAATCGGCTGGTACGGTGGTTTCTCTGTCGAGGCAATGAAAATGGGAAAGCCGGTCGCCGTATTTATCAGAGAAGATGACCTGAAATTTATTCCGCCGCAAATGGCCAAAGATATTAAAGATACAGTTATAAACATAGATCCTTTTAATATCGAAGAAATTCTTGAAAAATACCTTAACGACACCTCATTATTAATTAAAAAAAGTCAAGCTTCCTTAGAATATGTTTATAAGTGGCATAATCCTTTATCTATAGCTAAATTAGTTAAGGAAGTATATGAAAGCTAATATTTATTGGTCAGCGGCATAAAAACTTATAACTATGATTTATAATAGGCGATAAAATATATTTAAAATATTATTAATAAAGAGGTATAGTTTGTGTGGAATAGCCGGTATATATAGTTCAAAAAATGAAGCAAGGCCTGAATGGGTTAAACTTATGACGGATACTTTAAAACACAGAGGGCCTGACGACGAAGGTTTTCTTGCAGCCGATGCTAAAACCGGAAAAATTTATTATAACCTTACGGGAGATGAAAGCAAAATAAAAGGTCGTCCCATAAATGCTTTTAATATTCCGGCTAACCTTCTTCTGGGACACAGGAGGCTTTCCATTATTGATACGACTTCCGCGGGACATCAGCCTATGGGTAATGCCGGAGGAAATATCTATATAATCTTTAACGGTGAAATATACAACTATCTTGAACTCAGGAAAGCCTTAAAATCTCTTGGTTATCAATTTAGAACAAATACCGATACCGAGGTTTTGCTTGCCTGTTATGAGGAATGGGGGAAAGACTGTCTTTCAAAATTAAACGGAATGTGGTCTTTTTGCATATACGATTCAAAAAAAAATATTCTTTTTTGCGCAAGAGACAGATTTGGGGTTAAACCCTTTTATTATTATATCGATGAAAATTATTTTTCTTTTGCCTCCGAGATAAAGGCTATTGTTAAACTGCCTTTTTATAAAAAAGATATAAATCGTCAAGCGGCATTCGGTTATTTGTTTTTAGGAAGAGAAGAAACGAACGAAGAAAGTTTTTTCAAGGGAATTTACGAGCTTTTGCCGTCTCATTATTTAATTTATAATCTGAATTCCGCTAAATCAACCAGGACAAGATATTATACGTTAAATTATACCGATGAATGGAAAGATTTTAACGAAAATAACTTAAATACTTACACAGACGAGGTAAAAAGCCGGTTGTTTGAAGCGGTAAAACTGAGGTTAAGATCGGATGTTCCCGTCGGTTCATGTTTAAGCGGGGGATTGGATAGTTCCGGCATAGTTTGCATCATTAACGAATTTTTAAGAAAAGAACATCCGCGCCAAATAGGGGATTTTCAAAAAGTTTTTACGGCAGTCTATCCCGATAGTCCGGTTGATGAGAGCAGGTGGGCAAAAATCGCGGTGGATGAAACCCGGACGGAATGGTTCAGGACATATCCGAACGGAGAGGATTTACTAAAAGACCTGGAAGATTTAGTGTATGCGCAGGATATACCTTTCGGTTCGACCAGCATTTATGCGCAGTATAAAGTGATGAAGCTGGCAAGCGAATCAGGGGTTAAAGTTTTACTGGACGGTCAGGGCGGAGATGAGCTTTTTACGGGATATTCGGAGTATTACGGAACCTTTTTTGCCGATATGGTTAAAAATAAAAAGTTTTTGCAGTTATTAAAAGAGTTTGGCAGTTTAAGCAATTCGCCGGTCAATAAATTATATGTAATAAAATATTTAATAAAATTATTTGCTTATGAAATAACGAGCGGAATAGGAACGGGTTTTTCTAAGAATTTGTACAGACAATATAAATATATTATTGGTACGGGCAGATATATCGATCCAGATTTTTATAATGAGAATAAAATCTATGTAGAGGATACAAAAGTAGTCTTCAAATCATTAAATCAAATGCTGTATTTGTTAATAACCGGTTTAAACCTTAAAACGCTTTTAAAATACGAAGATAGAAATTCAATGAGATTTTCCGTTGAATCAAGAACGCCTTTTGCCGATGATATAGAACTCATCGAAAGCGTTTTTAAAATTCCGTCAAGCTATAAGATACATGGCGGCTGGAGCAAGTTTATATTCAGGGAAGCAATGAGAGGTATTCTGCCGGAAGAAATAAGGTCAAGGAAAGATAAAATTGGCTTTGCCACGCCTGAAGGCATCTGGCTGAAAAAGCATAAAAGCACATTCCTGAATTATCTTAAGGAAGACGGTTTAAGGAAATTTATAAGAACGGATATGTTAATTAAAGACTGGAATAAATTAATTGACGGCTTGTCGGATAATCAGGTTGCCGGCATCTGGAGGTTTATAAATTTTGCGGTATGGTATAAAATATTCTTCAGGAGTTAAGGTGAAAATTATTTCGATTATAGGCGCCCGCCCACAGTTTATAAAGGCAGGCTTGGTTTCAAAAAGATTAAGGGAGAAAAGGGTTAAAGAAATTATTCTTCATACAGGGCAACATTACGATTTTAATATGTCGGAAGTATTTTTCAGAGAACTTAATATTCCGAAACCGGATTATTATCTAGGTATTGGTTCCGGGACTCACGGGGAACAAACCGGCAGAATGCTTATAGAAGTAGAAAAAGCGCTTCTAAAGGAAAATCCCGATTTAGCCATAGTATATGGCGATGCTAATTCAACCCTTGCAGGCGCCCTTGCCGCTTCAAAACTTCATATTCCCCTCGCCCATGTGGAAGCTGGCCTCAGAAGTTTTAACAAAAATATGCCGGAAGAATTAAACAGGATTTTAACTGATCATATTTCAGATATTCTTTTTACTCCTACCGATATTTCCGTTGAAAACCTTCGAGCAGAGGGAATAACAAAAGGCGTGCATAAAGTAGGAGACGTAATGTTCGATGCCGCTCTCGAAACCTCTAAAGTCGTAGAAGACAAAAAAATTTTAAAAAAGTACGACTTATCCCAAAAGGATTTTATTCTTGTTACCATACACAGGGCGGAGAATACGGATAATTATAAAAATATGAAAGAGATATTGGATGCTATTAGCGAAATAGCCAAAAGCGGCATAAAGGTTTTCTTTCCTTTACATCCGAGAACAAAGCGCGTTATTAATGAATATGGTATAAAAATGGGGAGCGGCAATCTCACACTAAGCGAACCTGTATCATATATGGAAATGATAGCTCTTGAGAAAAATGCTAAAGTTATAGTAACGGATTCCGGCGGGGTGCAAAAGGAAGGATATTTTTTTAAGACTCCCTGTATAATACCGAGGAATGAAACCGAATGGGTAGAACTTGTACAATCAGGGTTTAACGTGCTGACCGGTGCAGATAAGCAGATGATAATAGATGCCGTCACGGAAGAATGCGATGGCAATGGGACAATAAGTGGTTGGACGGATTTATACGGCGGCGGAATGGCAAGCGAAAGGATTGCAGAGGAGTTAATAGGGTGAGGATTGCTTATTTTTTACTTAATCACGATATCAAAAAAAATGATGGTGTTGTCCTAAAAGTTAAGACGCAAATTGAAGAATGGAGAAGTTATGGGCATATAGTCAAAGTTTTTTGTTTTGTTACAGAAGAAGGAGAGTCGGTTTTAGAGGCAAAGCAGTATCCAATTAATCCCGTCAAACGGTATATAAGTACAAATTTATTCTTACAAAAAGAATTTATCGAAGATTTAATTCATTTTAATCCCGATATGGTTTATTTCAGGTACGGCGTATGGAATGTTACTCTGGAATATTTATTAAACCGTTATAAATCGGTTGTCGAAATAAATACATATGATTTGGGCGAATTCCTGCTCCTGTTTAAAAGGCAAAAGACCGTAAAATCCGCATTGAGATATTTAGCATACAGATTTTTAAGATCTAAGATATTAAATAAAGTTGCAGGAATTATAACGGTTACTGAAGAATTAGCCATGCACACGTCCACAATAAAATATAATAAGCCAAAAATATATATACCAAATAATATAAATCTTGATGAATTTAAAATAATCAAAGATGCAGGTTCTTTTAACAAAAGGATAGGTTTATTTTTTATCGGTACGCCTAAACAGGCTTGGCACGGGGTAGATATTATTAAAAAAATGGCAGAACATCTTCCAGAATTTGATTTTCATATAGTGGGAGACGAAGGAAATTCTGATAAGAACCTTTTTTATCACGGATATCTGCCGAGAGACATATATACTGCCGTCTTAAAAAAATGCCATATTTGCATAGGCAGCCTTGCTTTGCATAGAAAAGGAATGAGAGAGGCATGTCCTCTTAAAACAAGAGAATATTTGGCTTATGGATACCCTGTAATTACAGGGTATAAAGATTCGGCGTTTTTTGAAAAAGAGCCTGATTTTATTCTTAATATTCAGGATGATATTTTGTCCGGGAATATAAATTATGCCAAAGTTAAAAATTTTATAGAAAATAATGCAAAAAGAGTAGTTAAGCATGAAGAAACGGAATATTTTATATCTTCTAAAATCTTAGAGAAAAAAAGGGTTATTTTTTTTGAAATGCTGATATTATCAAATATATAACTTACTTGATTAATCAATATTAATCAATTCAAACAAATCCGCAATAAAACAAAATATGAAAATAGTCGTAATCGGAACAAGGGGGTTTCCGAATGTTCAGGGCGGGGTTGAAAAACATTGTGAGGAACTTTATCCGAAGCTTGTAAATCTGGGAGTGGACGTGACGGTTATTACACGTTCAAGTTATGTAAAAGAAAAAATTAAAAGCTTTAAAGGGGTTAAATTTATTCATTTGTTTTCGATTAGGAAAAAAAGCATTGAAACGATAGTCCACACTTTTTTTGCAATATTGAAACTTCATAAACTTAAACCCGATATAGTTCACATACATACAATAGGAGTGTCATTATTAATCCCACTTGTGAAATTTCAAGGCTATAAAGTTGTAATGACTCATCACGGGCCTGATTATATGAGGAAAAAATGGAAATGTCCCGCAAAATTTTTCTTAAAAAAAGGCGAGGAAAATGCCACAAAATATAGCAACGCAATTATTTCGGTATCTAACTGGATTAAAGAATATATTGAAAACAAATATGGCAGGTTTTCTCATTTTATCCCCAATGGGGTTAGCGCAATCACGGATTTCGATAAAAATTCTAATTTTAAATATAATACACTGGAAAAATTTAAAATTACCGCTAAAAATTATATCCTGACCGTTTCAAGGTTTGTTCCCGAAAAGGGCATTGAAGATTTAATTAATGCTTATGCTCTTATTAATAATCCCGCGTTTAAGCTGGTGATAGCAGGTGGAGCCGACCATGAAACCTCATATTCAAAATATATAAAAAAATTATCTAATAAAACAGAAGGGGTAATATTAACAGGAACTTTATTTAAAGAAGACCTGTTTAATCTATATAAAAATTCTTCACTGTTTATTTTAGCTTCTTATTATGAAGGATTTCCTATTTCACTTCTCGAGGCTTTAAGTTTTGGAATTCCTTTTTTGATAACGGATATTCCTGCTCATAGGGAAATTAAAATTCAAGGTTTCAGATATTTTTCGCCGGGAAACGTAAACGAGTTATCGGATAAGATTATAAGTTGTGTTAAGCAGAGCATTGACGAAAAAGAAAAATTATATTATCTTAATACGATTAAGTCAAATTATGATTGGGATGATATTGCAGCTAAAACATTTAATGTTTACAAAAATGTGCTAAATATATAAAATATTTCCTGACTTTGCCCCCTTATTTATTTTTATAATGACTTTCTTATATATTCGTTTACAATAAGAAGCGATTTACTATAATAAATTTTTAAATTGTTCCTTAAATCACTGTTAGTACGTCTTTGTATCTATCAGGAATAATAAACTAAACTACTCCTCAAAGTCAAGACTAAAATATTAATATGTCCTTAAATCCTAAATAGTTTTTATCGT
>JAKASO010000039.1 GCA_021818985.1 bacterium | reverse complement strand
ATTTTAATACGGCGCAAGCCTTATCAGCCATGTTTAATCTCGTAAGGAAGATGAACCGGCTGATAAACAACGCATTAAGTAAAACTTTAATAACCGGTAAAGAGCTATCCTTTCTTGACGGATCGTTTTTATTTCTTCATTCGGTTTCTGGTATTTTTGGGATTATGACCGAAAAGCCCAAAATCTTTTTGGAAAATTATTTAAAAGATACTTCCGGCATCTTCATTACCGAAGAAGAAATCAAAAAATACATTGAAAAACGCAATGAATACAGGCATAATAAGCAATATAAGCTTGCCGATGAAATACGCGATATGCTCTATGAAAAAGGGGTAATACTTGAAGACACTAATTTTGAAACAAAATATAAGATTATAGCTAAAGGAGATTAAACAGTTTAATATCGGGAAGATAATAAATATTAACTTAAAAAAGGGGACAGATTGCTCGTTTGCTCCTCCTTCAGCCGGAGCAGCCGTAAGGGGTTCAAAAAAGTGTCCATAGTCCGCAATCTAAGCGTTTGATGATTACCTATAAAATGATTGGTGAATTTTTAGTATGTCCTAAATGCAGGGGGGAACTGGAACTTGTGAGACTGCCGGCATTAGCCGGCTCCGAAAAGGAAGTTATCGTTTGTAGGACCTGCAATGCTTATTATCCCATTGAGGACGGTATTCCCGTGCTTCTGATCGAGGAAGCCAAAAACTTAAACGATGAATGAATATATCCATAAAATTTAAACAAATCTTGGCTTTGGATAAAGGTCTTTTTTCCGTCACCAAAAATATTTATAAAACGCAGGAAGAAGAGCCAGGGCACCAATTTAAAAGTGTTAAAAGGATTAAAAGGGTTTTCTGGATATATGCCGCATCCATCGGAGAACTGAAATCGGCCTTATATATCAGCCGCTTAATAGCTGAGCTTCCCTATTTCAAGAATAATAATATAAAGCCTTTATTTTTTGTGAGTTTTGACACCGCATCCGCATACCGTATCTATAAAAAGATCCCGCTTGCCGTATTACCCGGCTATGTATTTTTTTTTCACCCCATTTCTTGTCCGGGTTTTGCCGTGCGTTCTTATGCAAAAAAGATCAAGCCAGATTTTTTTATTTCCGTGGAGCATGCCATTCATAAAAATTTAATAATCGCCCTTTCAAAGTTGAATGCGCGCATCTGTTATTTAGGATTGGATTTTGGTTCGGATTATGCTAAAAAAAAAGAAAAAAAAATAGATCATCTTAAAAGTGTGGATAAAAAACTGTTGAAGAATATTTGCATAAGCGTAACCGATGAAGCAGGGAAAGAAAAATTAGTTAAAGAATATGGTAATGCCTTATATTCCATAACGGTGTTGCAGGATCCGCTTAAGCTTAATATTACTGATATTTATCAACCGTATAGCTCTCATGTTTCTCAGGTTTCTTCCGATGCCCCTGCAGTTAAAAACACCGAAGGCGGCGTTGAAGGTTATAAGGATAAAACTTATCGGGTGATTGCCTTTGTCTCCGTTCACAAAAAAGAAACGGATTTTTTCCTAAGGCTCATGCCCTCGATAAAAAAAGAAGTCGAAAACGGAATTGATAGCGCAAAAAAATTAAAATTGATTTTTATACCGCGAAACATCAAAAATGTGGCAAAGATAAAAAGAAAGGCGCTAAAGGCTAAATTTAAGCCTGTTTATTTTAAAAAAGACGGCATTCCGGTAAAGGATTTTACAAATATGGACGGCGCGGATGTTTTGATTATTGACGAATACGGCGTTTTAAACGACATTTACAAATATGCCGATATCGTATATGTCGGCAAAAGCCTCTTTGCGGAAGAAAGGGGAGGGCATAATGTCATCGAGCCCGCCGTTTATGCAAAGCCTGTTATTACCGGACCCTTTGCGGATAATTTTAAAGACATTATTGAAATTTTTTTAAAAAACGACGCTATCACCGTATTTAATCAAGAGGAATTCACCCGCCTGTTTGCCGGTTTTATAAAAAACGAAAAGTTATGGAAAAACAGGGGTCTCAATGCTTATAATACCTATATGGAAAGAAAAAAGAAGGCTAAAGACAATTTAAGCGATTTTTTTAATAAGGAACTTTTCGGTTAATTAGGTTAATAATATTAATAATTAATAATATGATTAATATGAATCTTCTGTCTTTAATCGCCGGTTTAAAGGTTACTCTTGTTATTCCGGTTTTTTTAGCTGTTCTTATCTGCCTTATCTACTTAAAGATAAAATTTTTCAGGATTAAAATACATTTTTTGGAGGACGAGCCTTTTAAAGGTCATGTGAAAACCACAGATCTTAGCGGAATAATCCATTTTCACAGCGTCTATTCGGACGGTTCGGGCAGAATGGAAGATTTAATAAAAATAGCTAAAAAACTTAAAGCCGATTTTTTGATTTCTTCCGACCATAATACTTTAAAACCGAAATTAGATGGTCTGGACGGATATTATGGAAAACTGCTGTATTTTGCGGGCGAAGAGATAAATACCGAATTTGGGCATTTTCTCGCAATAGGTTTAAATAATGAGATAAAAAAAGGAAATTATAAAGATGTTCTTTCAAACGTTAAAAGGCAGAATGCCGCTGGATTTATCTCGCATCCGCATAACTGGTGGGTGCCGTGGAAAAATTTTAACGTTAAAGGCTATGACGGGATTGAAATAATAAATCTCGATTCCCAGTGGAGGGGGATGAACCCTTTATACATCATACTTGTTCTTGCAACTTATAAGATAAATAGTTTTTATTCGCTCCATTTTTTAACTCATAAGCCAAAAAAAACAATTAAATTCTGGGACGGCGTGCAAAAACATAGTGCCGTTATAACGGGCATAGCTGCAATTGATGCACATTCTAACGTAAAAATATCCGAAAAGTTTAGGTTGAAATTTCCAAAATACGAAGAACTTTTTAGCGTTGCAAGAACGCATGTTTTATTGGATAAAAAACTTTCCGGAGATCCTGTTCAGGATGAAAAAGCTATCACGAAAGCCGTCAAAAGAGCCTCATGTTATTTTTCGTTTGATATTTTCGGCAAACCGGAAGGGTTTTATTTTGAGGCAGGGTATTGCGGAGAGTTTTATTTGAGCGGAAGCAAAATAAACATGGGACAATTGGAAAATGTCCCTGTTTTGCATATCGGGCATGCCGATTACGCCGGTAAAGACAATAAGCGCCGCAATCGGGTGTTTTTGGAAAATCAGATGTCTTTGGAAGTAGAAAAGCCGGATATATATTTATATTGCGGTATCAATATTGATCCGAAAAAGACCTCATATAAAATATCGCTCTTTCGAGACGGTATTAAGATCTTCGCGGTCAAAAACGGGCATTTGGCATATAAAATCAAAGAGGACGAATCTCGTAAGTCCCGAAAAGGCTCTTCGTTTTACCGGACGGAGATTGATATTTATTCTGGTTTTAAGAGATTTACATATCTTTATTCAAATAATATCGAGATATTTTTTAAATAATCGAACGAATTAGGTATAATTATAAAAATAAACTGGAAAAGCCGGAGTTAGGTTGGAGCTAAGGATTGATTTATGGTAAAAAATAGCAATATTGACAATATTGATATTGAAAGGATGGATAAAGAATTCGTATGGCACCCTTTTACACAGATGCTTGACTGGGAAAAGGAAAAAAATACCGTGATAGAAAAAGGGGAAGGTGTTTATCTCTATGATATATACGGCAATAAATATATAGACGGAGTCTCTTCGCTCTGGGTAAACATTCACGGGCATAATAACAAAGATATAAACGAAGCCGTAAAAAACCAGTTGGCCAAGATATCCCACAGCACTCTTTTAGGTCTTGCAAACGTTCCGTCAACCATACTTGCTAAAAAATTAATAGAAATAGCGCCAAAAAGCCTTGCGAAAGTGTTTTACTCCGATTCAGGTTCGACGTCGGTCGAAATTGCCATTAAGGTTGCATTTCAATATTTTAGGCAGAAGGGGGCTAAATATAAAAATAAAAAGAAGTTTATTGCAGCCACCTCTGCTTACCACGGCGATACAATAGGCTCCGTCTCTGTCGGCGGCATAGGGCTTTTTCATTCGATTTATAAGCCTTTACTTTTCGAAACCGTCCGTATTATTTATCCTTATTGTTATAGATGCCCCTTTGATCTTAACTATCCGAACTGCGATCTATATTGCGCAAAAGAAGCTGAAAAAATAATCGCTTATTATTCGGATCAGGCTGCGGCTTTAGTGATCGAACCCATGATCCAGGGCGCGGCGGGCATGATAACGATGCCTGATGGTTATATGAAAAGAATAGAAAGAGCATGTAAAGAAAATGAAATATTGCTGATACTTGACGAGGTTGCGACCGGTTTTGGCCGCACGGGAAAGATGTTTGCCGCCGAGCATGAAGATATTAAGCCCGATATTATGTGTCTGGCAAAAGGAATAACCGGGGGTTATCTTCCAATGGCTGCAACGCTTTTTACCGAAGAGATCTACGAAGGTTTTTTAGGAAATTATGAAGATAACAAGACCTTTTTTCACGGTCATACCTATACTGGAAATCAGCTTGCCGCAAGCGCAGGAATTATGTCGCTTGAGCTGTTTGAAAAAAATAACCTTATAAATAAAATCCAGCCTCTTATAAGCCATTTTAAGGACAGGCTTTCGGAGTTCCGCAACCTTGATGCCGCCGGTAATGTCAGAAGCATCGGGCTGATGGGCGGCATTGAACTTGTTCGCAATAAAAAAACTAAAAAGCCTTTTCTCCAAAAAGACAAAATAGGGCATAAAGTGGCATTGAAAGCGAAAGAAAAAGGGGTTATAATAAGACCATTAGGCGATACAATAGTGGTGATGCCGCCCCTTATTATTTCCTATGAGATACTTGATGAGCTTTTAGGGGTTGTTTACGATGTTATCGGGAATATCGGCAAATGAAACTTTTTTAGTGTTCCATTACCAATAAAACATAAAACGGATGAGTAATTATAAACCGGGTAAAATGTTTTTTAAAATGTTTCACGGATAATAATAGCGCCGTTGTAATTTTTGCATTTTTTCCAGTTATTCCTTTTTTCGCAGCTTTTTTAAACCAATACTGCGCTTTGGATTTATTTTTTGACACACCCATGCGTTTAGAGCCTGCAGCATATATTCTGCCCATTATATATTCAGCAGAAGCAAGTCTGTTGTTGGCGGATTTCTTAAACCAATAAAAAGACTTAACGTAGTTTTGCGGCGTCCCTTCCCCTGAAAAATATGCAAGTGCAACAATATATTCTCCTAATGGATAATTCAGCTTGGCAGCTTTTTTTGCCCAGTAAAAAGCCGAAGCTTCGTCAATATTTTGATACTTAGACCAGATCATCATATCTATAAATGGAACTTTCTGCTCACCCGCTTTCCTGAACCAATATTTTGCCTTAACCTTATCGGCAGGAAATCCTTAACCTCCGGAAAGTAATGATAAATATGGACTAGAATAAGAGTTGTTTTGAGCATAAACAACGGGCGGGGCGAATACCCTTAGGAAAACTAAAAACATGCTGCCAAGAAATAACGTATTAAAAAATGATAATAAGGATTTTTTCATAACGCCTCCTAAAAAGTGTTGCATTTATGGCTTAAAAAGAATCAAGAATGATTCTTTTTAAAGTAATCTATTCCACCCTGAAATACGCATTGTTTGAAGTTAAAGAGATTCCTGGGACTTCAGCTTCCGCATTAAAATAATAACTTCCGGTTCTAAAATATTCCGGTATTCTAACCGGTATCGCTATTTTATAGACGCCGGAAGAGCTTAAGTTTATATAAGAAATATTTTCGGCGCTAAACCCTTCTTGCCCGCCTATTCTACTTACTATTTTTACTTGGGGAGCGTTAATATTTTGAGGAACCGCCGCGGTAAATTCCACTTCAAACATTTCTATTGAATTTGCGCTGACATTTGAAGCAAAAGAATATACATGAGAGATAACGACAAAGCTTATATTACTTTCACCCGAAACATGTTCTGAAGTAAAAGAAATCGTCTCGGCTTTTACCGATTCCAAATTTGACCTAAAAGTATTAAAAGCGACTCTGGCATGATTTACATAATTTATATGATAAACCGGCTTTGGCGGCCGGTACGTTTTAGGATGGGCGGGAGGTGTGGAAATCAAAGGCTGAATGACAAGTTTTGGTTGGGCGGGAATTTTGCCCTTTTTTGCCGTTTTTACTTTGCCTTCCTTGAGCTGATTTTTTTGCGACAGGCTTGGTTGCGCAGCAGCATGTTTTTTAGAAGAAAAAGAAATAGATTTGTTTGAGGGTTTTATATAGTTTATAAACGGCAGTTTGTGAACTTTATAAAGGAATACGGTTATTCCTGTTACAATTAAAATAGGTATTATTCCTAAAAGGAACGGCAAAACTCTATTTTTACGAGCTCTAAGCTCACCGGTAGGCGGATATTCATTTTTTGATTCTTTTGAGGGTTTAATTTCATCAAATCCATTTGAAACCGGAGGAATATTGTTATATAGTTCCAAATTTTGCTTAATATTATGTTCGGAAGGCAAACCAACCCGGTTTCCGCAATTTTGGCAAAAAACAGAATCCTCTTTTAGAGGCGTGCCGCAATTTTTGCAAAAATGAGATGTTTTAACTGAAACAGAAACGGGCGGAACATTAGATTTTAAAGCAGGCTCTGAACTTTTAGAGTCTATGTTTTTTTCCGG
>JAKASO010000038.1 GCA_021818985.1 bacterium | reverse complement strand
ATTATGGATAAAGATATTTTAATTATAAACGAAGCCGCCGCATTTTTAAGGGTTTCCGCCACGACGTTAAGGCGCTACATTGCTTCAAGGCAGATAACATTCTACAAACTTCAAGGCAAAATTCTTTTTAGAAAAAATGACTTAGAGAGATTTTTAGATTCAAAAAGGGTTGAAAGCTTCGAGGAATTTAAAAATAAAAATATTTTGTGAATTTAAATTTATATATTTTTACTGCAGATAATCCCGTTCGCTTATTCAAAAGCGAAAATATTTAATATTGATGATTCTATCGCCATGCAGGGTAGAAAAAAAGTCATCCGGAAGAACGTTGTGCCAATGGAAGAACAGACCCCTTACTGAAAATGCACCGCAATTTTATTTCAACTTGAATAATACATAAACAATTGCAGGAGTCAGTCTAAAGCAGTTCTTCTAAACCAATGAAAAATTTAAGCCGATTAATTCGGTTTTTTTAAGTAAATTTAATCGAAGTCCGCAAGTTTAAAATCGTAGTCCACATTGATACTACTGATTTTTTAATGGACTTCCGAGCGACTTTCTCTATGTTTCACATAGAAAAAGTCGCAAAATCGTGAAGAATTTCGTTAGTTGCGCCGAAACGGCGGTATTAACGAACACGAACATAATATATATATAGTTCCGAAGTTTGGATTTGCCTTCCATCGCATATTGCGAAAACAGGTTTCGTATTTAAAACCGGAGACGGTGTATTCAGAACAAAGAAATAAAATAAATTGAGGTAAATAAATATGGGCAAATTAACCGAATTTTATAAACAGCACCGGCGCTTATTTTTGGCGCAGAAGCACCAGAATACGTCGAAAACGCAAAAATTTAGGGACGCGGCAGCTATGAAATTCTTTGAATTTTGCGAATCTAAAAACATACTTCATACGGACGGAATTCGCAAAAAACAAGTAGTAAAAGATTTCTTCGATAGCAAAGAAATGTTAAGCAAATCAGACGAAACACGCAGAAAATATTTTTTAGTTATTAAAGAAATTTATTTGCGGTTTTTTAAAATGAATATCGAAAACGAGGTATTAAAGTGAGCGGTAAGGCTATGAGCATAAAAAGCGAATCTAAAATATCATTTTTATCGAAAGAAATAGCGGAATTCATAAAGCGTGGTTCTTCGACCACCGAAAAACTTTCCGCTACTATAAGAGAAATTAAAGCGCAAACTGGAATTATAACCTTAAAAGATTTAGAGCAGTCCCATATTAACAATATGGTTATGGAAATAAAAAATGATGTTTCATCAGGAACTAAGTCTTTATCTAACGCCAATTCTTATATCTCAAGCATTAACAATATCGTGAAGTATATAGGTAAAGACGATTTACATGCTATCAAAGCATCAGACTTCGGATTAAGCCGTAATATATCCGAAAAAGACGGAATCAATAAAGAAAATTCAAGAGAATCTGCAGCCGCATTTAAAACTTGGCTTAATGAAAAATACACACAAACAAACGATTTACGTTATTTGGCGCTTATGCATGCCGTTAATATACAATCTGTTAATTTACGTCTGAGGGAAAGTTTGCAAATCAAACTATTAAATAAAGACTTGTCTAAAAATATTTTAAAAGTATCGGCTAAAGGCGACGGCTCTAAAAATAGCCGAGAAAGAGAAATTAAATTAAATCACGAACAAAAATCGGTGCTTTTAGAAGCAAGAGATTTTTTAAAAGAAAATCATCTTAAAAATCTAAATATAGGCACTATAAAGCAGGGACGAAATTTTGCGAACAACGCGTTAAAATCTTTTCGCGCGGAAACGAACCACTATTTCCACTATCACGGCGAAAGGCACTGGACAGTGCATGAGGCATACAAAGAAGCGTGGAAGTTAAAGGGGTACGATAATATCGAGTGCAGGGCAAGAACGGGAGAGGGCAAAGCCGAGTGGATTAGCGGCATATTGGAAACGACCGGACTGTCCAAATCAGAATTTCAAACGATGGATAAAGAAATTAGGCAGGAAATATCGCGAAACCTCGGACATGAAAGGATTGAAATAACAAATAGATATCTGGGGTAAAGAAATTGAAAAATCTATCAAATAATATTGACCCGTTCGGAATGAGAGTTAGCAGAGAGATTTTAAAAACAGAAGCTACCAAAAAGTTTATCGAAAATCAGATAAAAGAATTGCTAATTGACAAGTATTTTCACGCTAAAGTTTTAAAACGCGATCCGGGACATATTTCGCTTGTTGAAGTCGATATAATACCGCAGCAGGAAAACATCAGAGAAATCTCAAAGATATGCAGGGAAAAGATAGAATTTAGACTAAGGAAAATTAACGAATGGGAAGAATTTGAATATATACAAAACGACCTGTTCAAAAGAGAAAAACGAAGACTAAAGAAAAAAGCAAAAAGAAGAAGGAAAAGAATTTTAAAAACGATATATCGGGGCTTTGCCCCGAACCCCACTTCTTTTTGATGTCAAAAAGAAGCAAAAACCAGTTGGGTATTGAAAGGCAAAAAAAATAAATGTTTTACGCGCTCGTTGGCGCGCAGGTGGGTTATGATTGATACGGAAAAATTAAAAACGATTGATGCTGAAATAGTTTTAAATACTCTTGGACTTCCCTATAAAAAAACCGGAGACAGGCTAATGGCTTTGGCAGCTTACAGGGATGAAAATACTGCAAGCATTTCAATCCAAAAACGTGGCGGAAAATGGTTATGGAAAGATTTCGGAAGTGGAAAAGGCGGCAGCTGGATTGACCTTGTGATGTCGGCTTTGAATTTAAACTACGTAGATGCTATAAAATTTTTAAATAATATCGGAAACGCTGAAGTAAATGATGAAAGACGAAAAGGGAAGGAAAACTTTTTTCTTGGTCGCCAAGAAAAAAAATCTTCCGAAATAAAGGCAACTGACGTAACCAAAGTCGCCGACTTAGAACTAATTAATTATTTGCGTTCAAGGAGGGTATCGTTTATCCCTGACTGGCTCAAACAGATAGATTATAAGGTAATTAAGGATAATAAGACTTATCTGAATTTTGCGGTAGGCATTAAAAATTCTGCAGGAGGGTATGCTGTTAGAAATACAAAAATAAAAATGAATATCGGAAGATCTGCATACTCTTTATTTGCGCCGGATGCCAAAAAAGAGCCCATTTTTACAGTTGAAGGATTATTTGATGGCTTAACCGTTGCCGAAAAGATGAAAGATAAAGATTATAATCTCATTATTTTAAACTCTACTGAAAATCTAAACAATAAAGTCATTGAAGTTTTAAGCGGCTATAAATTTATAATCATAGGTTTCGATAACGACCCCGCCGGCATTAATGCGGAAAATGAAATAATCGAAAAAATTAATAATAGCGAAATATATAAACTTAAATTTAGAGCCAACGACTTAAACGAGGCCTGGGTCTTAGAAGAAAAAATAGAGATTGTAAAGTTAAAATAAATTCATCAAAATCTTAAATTTAATTGTATGTCTAAAAATGTAATCTGATAAAGGAGGGCTTTTATGTCTGTAATACTGCCTATTAAAACCGGCACCGATAAATCTAATACCTTCTGCCCGGTTCTTATGAAAGAATCCGGTTGCGAGCTAACGAACGGAAAATTCTGCGACAAAAGCCTTGCCGAAAAGATAGAATGTTCCAAAGTGTTGGAACACCAAAGCATTTACAACCTGATTCCGCCTAAAAGTTTTTTATATGATTTCATAGATTGTTCAAACAAAATAACGGACGCTCCGGATATATTCGAATATGCTGCCGCATTAATAGCGATTTCTACAATAATGCAAAAAAATGTTTATCTTAAATGGGCGGGCGGTAAACTCTATCCCAATATCTACGCTCTTTTAATTATGAAAAGCGGCGGAAGAAAAAGTACTGTTGCCGGTATCGTTAAGAAAATATTAGAAAAGTTTGACGGCGAAGAAGGGGCGTCTTTAATATATCCGAACGACATAACCCCGGAAGCCTTCTATTCCCTTGCCCAAAATCAGCCGTATGGAACATTCTTCCATACGGAGTTCGGCGGGTTTCTTAAGGCTTTGGACAGAAATTATAATAAGGGCATGAAGGAATTCTTAACCGATATCTTCGACGGCTTTTCTCAAAAAAAATTAATTAAAGGACCCAACGGAACGGGTCAGCTGTTTAAGATTAACGACCCTGCGGTTAATATATTTTCCGCATCGACTGTTTCCTGGATTGCGGAAAATTTAAAAGAGGCGGACCTTAAATCGGGGTTTATGCAGAGATTTATAATATTTTATGCGCAGCAGGATAAAAAAGAAATAGCCCTGCCGATAGCTTCCGAACTGCCTACCGGCTTAATCATCAAACTTAAAGAGCTTATAGAGATAAAAGGGGAAATAAAATTGTCTCAGGAAGCAAAAGAGAGATACGAAGAATTTTATTACGGGGAGAGCGAAATTAAAAAAAGGCAATCCGAAATATATGGCAGTTATCACACGAGGCTTTATACCATTGTTATAAAGGTTGCGATGATATACTGCGTTATGAGAAAAGATACGACCATTATAAAAGAAGATATAGATTATGCCATAGAGTTAAAATTAATACTTGAAAAATACCTTTATGCCGTTTACGATAAATTAATCAAGGACAGAAATAAAGAGATAATGGATAAGATACTAAACATAATCTCCGATAACGGCGGGATAATCGAAAGAAGCAAACTGCTCCGCTATACGCACATGCTAAAAAGGGACTTCGATAATTTTATCGATACGCTAATCGAAAGGCGGTCAATCGCAAGCCGCACAGAAAAGACCAAAACTAAATCCGCCATTTATTATAAAAAAATCGGCAGTTAAAAACCGGCTTTTATGTCCTTGTGAATTTGTGAATTATTTAAAATGTTTATTAATAAATATAGTATATATCTATATTTAATGGTTGTTAAATCTTTCACGAATGGTCGTGAAATATTGGGAATTATTCAGGACGGCCAAAAGAAAAAAGTCTTTTTTCTTGGCTGTCTAAAATATTTTTAAATTTTTCACATGGGGATTTATTGGAAAAGGTTTATAATAGTTGTATTACAAGAGCCATAAATAAAAATTTCGCGAATATTTCACGGGGTATTAATTGCCATTAGATTTAATACTTATGTGAAGTTGTGGCGAATAATTCACGAATTCACAAGATATTTTTAATAATTACGGGAAGTGCAGGGAAAGGAAAACTAAATAAGGCAAGCCCCCATCGGGCTCGCCTCCGGTTCATCCTGCCTTTTTGCATCCAGGCGAGACGACCATGTCTTTCAGTGTTTGGATTAGTTTTATTTTACGATTTTTATGGCTGTTTTGTCAACGGGTGGGTTAAAGAAAGGGGCCATGAAAAATAAAAAAGATATTTAAATAGACATTCAAAATAAAAGATTGTGAATTTGGGTTATATGATTTTTGATGTACTAATTTTAGCTGTTAAGGTTTTTATTTTAAATTTGCTTTTTTAGGTCAAAGATATAAAATATTTTGCGGACAATCCATTGTTATATTAAAACATGTTCAATATGGTTATAAATAAGATGCAAATTAATGCGGCAGATGATATAGAAAAATCAAAAAAATTAGCCATTCATTATTTAAATATATCATTAGATGATTTAAAGATTTCAGATTTTTTATACAGAAATGGTTATTATTCTGCAGCAATATTTCATTTAGAACAAGCTACCGAAAAACTTATCAAATCTTGTGGCTATAAGCTTAAATTAATATATCCAGATAAAAAAATTTCACATGCTACTTGGAAGATTTATTCTGATAGTTTGGAACGTTGTAATTTATTAGATTTACAAGCAAAAAGAAAAATAATTCTTGATAGCCTTGTTTTAGAATATTTATTTAAAGAATTTAAACTTGGCCGTAGAAATTTTAAGAACTTGAATAAATTTCTATTAAATAATGATAATATAAACAAAATAAAGAAAATTAATTTTCCATCTGATATAGTATCAGAAACATTAAGGCGGCATTATTTTCTAAGAGAAGATACTTTAAAGTTAATAAGCGATTTAGAATTTAGCAATGAAGATAGTTGGGGTGAAAAATTTTTTAAGGGCTTAGGAATAGTGGTAATAACTTTTGGCGCCATTTCTCAGTTATATTATTTATTTCCTCTTTTTTCTATTGATATATCTATAATTTTATTTAAACATACCGAAATAAGCAGATACGGTATTGAATCGGATAGAAAATTGCCAACCGAAATATACACCCAAGATCATGTATTAATAAAAGAGTATAATGAAATATATAAAATAATCAATAATATGCAAAAAATAATTAATATGCTATTGATATAATATTATGGTTTATTTGAAATTGATTTTACAATATCTAAAAGTATTAATATGGCCGGTAACGGTTATTATTGTAGTATTCATCTTTAAAAAATATATAAATGTTTTTTTGGAAAAATTAACAAAGGTGAAGTTTGGTAACGTTGAACTTACATCTAAAGAATATTCAGATATTAAAAACCCGATGGCCGAAAATGATAAATTAGAGTTTAAATCAGAAATGTCCACTACCGGAAACGAAATTCAAAAAGCAATAGGGGAAGATGAAGCAATTGAAACAACCGAAGGGTCATCTGATTCTTATCTTGCTAAGCATTTAATATTTAACGAAATCTATTTTAATCATATTGAGATAATGGGTTATATTGACAAATTGCTAAGAATGTGGC
>JAKASO010000037.1 GCA_021818985.1 bacterium | reverse complement strand
TGATAAAATAATAACTAAAATAAAAATAATAACCAAGATATTCCTTTACGGTGGATGTAGCTCAGCTGGTAGAGCCCCGGATTGTGACTCCGGTGGTCGCAGGTTCAAAACCTGTCATCCACCCCACTTAAAACCGCATATTTTATAAGGTTTTTCCGTTTTAAGCACTTATCATATTTAATCAAATAAGACCATTTTTTACCCATTTTTGTCTTTTTTATGGCGAGATTTTCACATAGGTGATATAATATCTTCATATGCTTAAAATGCATGTAAAATATGGAGATATGCAATGTCAATCGTAAAAAACGGCAAATATTACTTTTATGACTTCGTTTACGAAGGAAAAAGATACCGGAAAAGTTGTCGAACAACCGATAAAAAACTTGCCGAACAGATTGAAATATCAGTTAAAAACGACATAATTAAAAGAGAGCATAGCCTTCCTACGAACCAAAATAAAAATCTTTTATTTGAAACTGCTTGGGAAAATTATTTGAAAAATAACGGGAATTCCGAAAAAGCCATAGAACGTAAAATTATTGCCGCAAAACATTTTCTTCCATATTTTAAAAACAAAATATTAACCACAATAATGCCGCTTGACATTAAAAATTATCAAATTGAAAGAAAATTAGAACTGATATCTTTAGAAAAAAATAAAAACAAAAAAGAATCTGAGATAAATTTTAGGTCGGCTAATTATGAAATTATAATAATTTCTAACTTCTTTAATTTTTGTATAGAAAGAGGATATGCCGAGAAAAATCCCGCGGCTAAAATAAAAAAACTTAATGAACTTTCCCGCCTAAAGACTTTATCTGACGAGGACATTCAAAAGCTTATCGCCGGCGCCACGAATAAATTAACAAGTGATTTAATAACTTTTTTAATTTATACGGGTTGCAGGAAGGGCGAGGCGCTTAACCTTAAATGGGATGATGTGGATTTACAGAACGATATCATCGCTATTAAGGGTACAAAAACCAAGTACGACAGATATATTCCAGCGTCTAAACCGTTAAAAGGACTATTAAGCAATATCGACAAAAAATCGGAACACGTTTTTTGCGATAAAACAGGAAAAAAAATAACCGATTTTAAAAAGTCTTTTCATACAGCCTGCCGTAATGCCGGATTAAAAGACTTACGCATCCACGACTTAAGGCACGTCTTTGCAAGTAAAATGGTTATGAACGGCACGTCGCTTTATATTACAGGGGAACTGTTGGGTCACCGGACGACTCAGATGACAAAAAGGTATAGCCATTTAGTACCGGACACGCTGAAAAAGGCGGTTGACGATGTATGGAGGAAAGAGATAATCCCCTAATCAAAGTTATACAAAATTTAAATATAATAAATTCCTTTATGTCAATCAGATGTGTTAAAATAATTTATTAATTTAGCGGTAAGATTAAGATCATGCTTAAATGGATTAGCTTTTTGGGCAAGACAAATTGTAGTATCCATATTTAATGTCTATTTATGTCTGTATCTATAAGGTTGTCTTAATTCCACATATAAATATAATTCCTATATCGGGCTTCAGCTTTACTTTATAAGGAAAATAGTATAATTATATATAATGGAGTTATTAATATTTAAAAAAGGCAGGGATACAGTTGGTGCGTGCTTTATATTTGTTCACGATTATATTAAGCAAACAGACATAGGGATTATAAGTTTATAAATATATTTTAAATTTAATCATTGTTTTATTTTCTTCCAAAAATAGGAGGATTAAAGCAAATGAATTTAAAAAACATTCTATCAAAACGGGATTTAATTGATATTTTAGAACTAATACATAAAAGTCTTTCAAGCAGTAAAGATATGCACTTGATTGAACTCATAAACGAACTAAATTGTATGATTCCATTCGACTATGCTATTTATGGACTTGCTCAATTAGATAATAATAATGTGATAAATCCATATCAAATCATAAATGTAAGCTATCCACCTAAATGGTTTGAACTTTATATTAAAAAAAAATATTATCTGATTGACCCAATTGTTCAAAAGAACTTTTCTAGTTTTAAATTACAATATTGGGCAGTTACATATAATAAAATGAAATCTTTACCAAAGGATTTTTTATCACTCGCCTATGATTTTGGGATAGAGAGGGGTTATTCAAATGGCGTAAGAGATAATAGAGGAGGAAGCCTATTTTCCATAGCCGGCAGATGCGTGAGGCATGATCCTCGCTCGGATATAATCCTAAGATACATCACCCCACATCTGCATCAGGCCATGATTTCCGTGTTTAGATATAATAAAACGCAATCAGAAATCAAACTTTCACCAAGAGAAAAAGAGATTCTTAAGTGGGTAAAAGATGGCAAAACCTCATGGGATATTTCGGTGATTCTTAATATCAGCGGTAGGACAGTGAATTTTCATATAGATAATATCAAGCAGAAACTTGATGTAATAAATCGGACGCAAGCTGTTGCGATTGCCTTAAAGCTGGGGCTAATTGATATTGACTGAACCATTTTAACATTATTGGATTTTTAATTGAATTAAGCATTTCGAATTCCAGCCAGTCCATAATTGCCGCCACCGCTATAATTTTATCAGGCATTATTTTTGGCTTCCCTATTAATTTACAAGGAAAACCTTTTATGCATAGTAATTTATAAAACTTATACTCCACAACTAAATAAAGATATCTTATCTTATGCCTGATAGACCAATGGTAAACACCTTTATAAAGCAGCATGGAGATAGTATATATACCAAAATCGCCATATATAATATTATTTCTTGCATTAGGTGCTACACATAATCTTGATACTTCTACCGTATCAGTTTCTTTTCTAATTTTATGTTCGGAATCAATTAGTAAAATAAAGGTATCCTCTATCATAAAAGGCGATGGAGGCAATACGAGTCTTAAGAACGCCACTAATTTATTTTCTATATCAAATACGCCTATAAAGACAGCTTTTTCATCATAGCTATCAATCTCAAGTTCATTTTCTGTTGAACTAACCCAATTTAATTCCAGCGAAAAAACCCTATGCCTCAGTTTGTATGCTTGAATTTTATCTTTTTTTTCTGTTAGCTCTTTAATAATGTAACCCTTTTCTTTGAATATAGTAAATCTAACAGAATCATTATTATAAAATGTTTCTGTCAATTTTTTTATCCCTATTATTTTATATTTTACTGTAAAAAAATAGTTCTAAAAAATCACCTGATATTTATAACAGGTGATTTTTTAGAAAATTAATCTTAAATTAATATATAATTGCAATAAAAACTTTAAAAAGGGGGTAACAGTTATGAAAATTATTGGTGATGTTTTTAAAGATACAAAATTCACAAAAGGAATCGAAGGAATGTATATGACACCAGATGTGATAGCACAACGCGACAAGAGTTTTCAGATGTTAGGGTTATCAGAGGGAGAAAAAGTATTAGATATTGGCGTAGGACCAGGTTTCTTATCCGCCGCTATGGGAGCAATGGTTGGCCCCGGGGGTGAAGTTTATGGCATTGACATGAGTGAAGATATGTTAGAGATGGCCAAAATGCGTTGTAATGAACAACCATGGGTACACATTAAGTCAGGCAATGCAATGGAATTGCCTTTTGAGCCCGAGTCATTCGATGCTATCATGGCAAGCCAAGTATACGAGTTAGTGAGTGATGTTGATGTAGCACTTAATGAAATGCACCGAGTTTTACGTAAAAATGGTAGAGCTTTGATACTTGATTCAGATTGGGATTCTATTGTATGGTACTTTCAGGATAGAGATTTGATGGACAAAATCTTGTTGTCATGGAAAGAGCACTACGGAGACCCCATTCTACCAAGAACATTATCAGCAAAATTAATTAAAAAGGGGTTTGAGATTAAACAATTAGAAGTTTTTCCAATATTAAATATTAAACTTACGAACAATAACTTTAGTTACTGGCTTGTTAAACTTATTAATGATTTAGTACCGGGTCGTAAAGGTATAACAAGAGAAGATGTAGAATTATGGGTGAAGAAATTATTTGATATAGATAGTAAAGGGGAGTATTTTTTTAATATAAATAGATATTTGTTTCTGGTTAATAAAAATTAAAAAAGAGGAAAAAGTTAATGTTGAAATTAGAACCGGTTCAACAATGCAAAATATCGCCCCCCAAGATTGTTCTTATTAATGCCAGCCATAGACGAAATGGTAATACAAGCTTGGCAATTAAATCAGCATTAGATGGAGTTATGCAAAAAGGGGGGATAGTTAATCTAATCAATTTAGTGGATGAAAACATAAATCATTGCGATGCTTGTAATCATTGTAAGGGGTTATGCATTTATGATGATGCCATGACCAAAATAGGGCAAATGCTCATTGATTCAGATGGACTTATTGTTGCAACGCCAGTATATTTCGGTGGCATTACAAGCTTACTTAAAGTATTTATTGAACGAACCCGCATTTATCGCCATAATAATTTCTCTTTTGCAAATAAAGTATTTGGGGCCATAAGTGTAGCAGGTCGTCGCAACGGTGGTCAAGAAACTGCCATTATTGAACTATATATAGCTTTTGTGCGTCATGGTATGATAATTGTAAATAATGGTCAAGGGACTTCACAATATGGAGGGACTGTATGGGCTGGGTCTTCGGGTGAGGCTAATCACGATCATTGGGGATTACTTACATGTCAAAATGTGGGAATTAGAGTAACGGAGATTGCCAGATTAATAAAAGCAGGTAAATTTATCTTAAATTATAACCCTGAATATTATTTTAGTGAAAAAGAAGGAACGACAAAGGAAATGTGGTCAGAAGCATAAATTTATATTAATTTATTTATGAATATATTCTTCAAATTAAAGGATAAAAAGAGTTATTTAAAACATTGGCGGCATTCCCCGTGGTTCGTATTAGCTATATTAGTCTTTGCTTTCGCCCAAGTGCATTTGCATCGCGTTGCTTTTGCCGTATTGATTCCAACCTTTACAAAGAACTTTCATTTTACATACTTCGAGAGCGGTATAATTATGAGCGCCTTTTTTTGGAGTCATGCCGCAGTTCAGATTCCTGTGGGAGTATTTTCCGATAAATACGGGGCAAACCGTGTAGTCAAGGTATGCGTTGCTATTCTTACTATCGGAGTTATAGTTTTTGTCTTAAGCCATAACATGATAGAATTTCTCGTTTCAAGAATTCTTATGGGACTTGGCGGAGCCCTTCTGGTGCCGGGAGTGTCTATTATAAGAAAAGAGATACATCCCCGCAATCATGGATTAGCCGTAGGAACTATTACAGCAGGAGGGGCTTTTGGGGGAACCGCCGGTTTAATTCTTATTTCGTTTTTAATCGGAATTTGGGGCTGGAGGTTTTCATATGCGATTACCATTATCCCAATAGTCCTTGCTTTGCTTCTAGTTACTTTATTTATTACGCCGGCGGCAGTTGCCGATAAAAGCGGCGATAAAACGATAAAAAAACCTAAATTAATTTATTCCAATGTTATTAGAAATCCTGCATTATGGTTACTGAGTTTTTCCGTATTGTTTTTTTTCGGAGCATATTTCAGTTTTTTGACATGGCTGCCGTCATTTTTAGTAGAACGTTTTAACGCTTCTAATTACCAGGCGGGTTTAATAACAAGCCTTGCTACGGCAGGCACTATTATTTCATGGCCGCTATCCGGTTTTCTGGCAGACCGTTTAAATCGTCATGTTGCAATCTTTCGATACAGCCAGTTTCTTAGTTTTCTATTAATCGCCGTTTTTAGCCTGTTAATATTTAAAATTTCTATTATATGGACAATAATCGTATCTTTAACGATGGGTTTAGTTTTCGGCGGAATGTCCCTCCCCTACGTAATCGTTTTGCAATTATTTCCGTTAGAGTTGGCAGGTACCGCCAACGGTATTATGAATACTTTCAGTTTTATCGGGGCATTATCCATACCCGTGGTTTTAGGCGCTATTATCGGCTATACGGGTAATTTCTCTTTTGCTTTTGGCGTAACGGCAGTCTGTTTTTTTCTTGCTTTTATATTTTCGCATAATGTTCTAAAAATTCCAAAGGATTTTTGATTTGATATTTACGTCGCCATTATAAGAATACCTTTAATCATTAAAGAACGATATGCGTAAAAAATATTGAACTACAGTTATTTTGACAAAACCGATGAAAACTTTATACTAAAAAATAATTAAATTACAAGAGCTAAAAAATGAAGCTTTGTGCTTGAAAAACTCAAGCCATTTGTTTAACTGAAAAATAATTAATTAATAATTAAAACAAAAAAGAAAGGAGACTTCTTTTGAAGCTTTTAAGCTTAGGAATTATGCAATCC
Organism: bacterium; assembly: GCA_021818985.1. GTDB lineage: Bacteria > SZUA-79 > SZUA-79 > Acidulodesulfobacterales > Acidulodesulfobacteraceae > JAKASO01. Next base: position 725 of record JAKASO010000037.1, on the reverse strand, counting down.
TCTGTTCTAAAGCAAGAGGCTAAGGCTTAAGGCAAAGCCAAGCCTTAGCCTCTATAGGCAATATAAATAAATTATATAACTTAAATATAACAAATTAAAACGTAGGAGGAGCAATGGCGGATATAAAGGATATTAAGCTTGCAAAACAGGGTAAAGAGAGAATTTTATGGGCAGGGCAGGATATGCCGGTTTTGTCGCTGATAAAAGAACAGTTTGCCGAAAAAAAGCCGTTCAAGGATTTAAATATGGGGTTATGCCTTCATGTTACGGCAGAAACGGCTAATCTTGCCAGAACATTGCAGACCGGCGGAGCCGAAGTTTATCTGTGCGCTTCCAACCCGCTTTCGACTCAGGACGATGTAGCGGCCTCGTTAGTTAAAGATTTCGGCATAGATGTTTATGCAATTAAAGGAGAAGATTCAAAAACCTATTACGAACACATAGACAGTGTTTTAGGCGCCAAACCGAATGTTACCCTCGATGACGGAGCAGACCTTATATCCGTTATACATAAGAAATATAAAAAATTAATTAAAAATATAAAAGCCTCCATGGAAGAAACGACCACGGGGGTAATAAGGCTTCGCTCTATGGAAGCGGCGGGGGAACTTAAAATACCCGTTATAGCGGTAAACGATGCCGATGCCAAACATCTTTTCGACAACAGGTACGGGACGGGGCAGTCAACCATAGACGGCATTATCAGGGCGACGGATATGCTGCTT
>JAKASO010000036.1 GCA_021818985.1 bacterium | reverse complement strand
TCCGATCCCCGACGCTAAAGGAGTTTGGTTTGAATTTTATAAGAACAAAAATTTCTTTGAAAAAATACTATCCAAAAAAATAGACCTTAAAAAACCTTTCATAAAATTAAATCCTCCGGAAAACCCGGAATTAAAATCAAGGCTAAATCTTCCCCATCCCTACGCCGCTTTATTTATAGGTGCAAGCGTTAAACATAGAAAATGGCCGGCTAAAAACTTTGCCGAAGTAGCCCGCCATCTGCAGGCAAAATACAGCTACGATATCGTCTTGTGCGGCGGAAAAAATGAATTAGGCGATGTTACCGAATTTAAAGATTATCTAAAAACGAAAAAAGATTTCGACAATTCCATAAATTTCACCTATAACAGTAATAATATATCCTTTATCGACACGGTAGGAAAAATTTCGCTTGTAGATTTGCTCTATGTAGTCAAAAACGCCTCTTTAGTTATCTCCAACGAAACTATGGCTCCACATATAGCAATGGCGCTGTCAAACGAAACAGCCAATATAAATTCGACAAATTCAAACACCCTGACCGTAGTTTCAAAACCCGTCGTAATCGTAATCTCCACAGGCGAAGCCTCATACGAGCATTTCGTTCCTTACCCCGAAAAAATAGGCGGCAATTATATTGCCGTTTTTCACCCTTATATAGAAAAAAACCTCAAGGAATATATCGATATTACGACAACATTCGGACGCGGCTATGACGATAAATTTGATGTTTCGGAAATAACCGTTAAATCTGTTTTAAATAAAATTATAATGTTCCTATAATAACAGTAATTAAATTAGAAATTATAACTGGATTATTTTAGGATAAATGTATTTTCTTGAAACCGTCAATCACCCCTTTAATCTGGTTTATAATTATATAGTTCTTTTTTTGAATAAGCCATACAGGAAACCATATTAACCTTGTAGCAAAAATATATGTAAAAGCGGATAATTTATGCCTGAACTTCAAGAATTTTCGTATAAACCTGATGTTATTCCTGAAATTCCAGTAAACCGAAAAAGAGGAAGCTTTTTTACCGCTGCTTGCGCCGACCTTGTGAAATATCTCGGAATTGCATATCTGATATATCTTGCACCCACTCTCAATTAACCTGTATGAATACTCCAGGTCTTCTCCATACATAAAAAAGTCTTCATCAAACAACCCGACTCTTTTTATAATATCGACAGGCAATAACGCAAAACAAAAAGTCATAAAATTAATTAGCTTGAAACTCTCATCGCACGGAACCTCATTTCTATTTTTATCCATGTTTATATGTCTGGCCTTACCCAGCCATGGATTAAAATATCCTCCATCAAACCATATTTTATAGGGTTGAGCGTAATAATAAATCCTTCCGCCGTAAACCGCCTCATTGCCGTACAAATCCTTGGCCGCTATTAAATTTTTCAGGGCGTCCGGCTTTATAACCGTATCGTTGTTCAATAAAATAACGCTATCCAAATCTTCATTTATCATTGCATACTTTATGCCTAAATTGTTTCCAGCGGCAAAACCTTTGTTGAATTTTGCCTGAATAAATATAATAGGATAATGTCCAATGGAATCTTTCGTCACCCTATCTGCCGAATTATTTTCTGATTTCGCAGTAAATCTATTATTTATTTCCTCTTCGGAATAAATAACGTAAGGTATTGATTTTGAAACCGGCGGAAAGAATAAATGCCTGAGATAATGGTTCTTATCAACTAAAATATCCAATCCCCCTTCGGCCCAATCTTTTAGATATTCCAAAGAATTGTCCGATGAGGCATTATCTACAACTATAACCTGACAGGCTGGATAACCATTTCTAAAAATACTTTCGAGACATTCTATTGTATCTGCCCAACCGTTATAATTGAGTATAATAACATAAATTTTACCGGCCTGTTTTATAGTCATCGATAATATTCTTCACTATATTATTATATTCTTGCGATATATAAACTCCTGGGTCGGCAGCCTTGTATTTCTCCATTATTCTTAATTTTAAAAATGACGATGCCCTATATGCCACCATTAAAACAGATAAATAAAACCCATAAAATCCGTCTCGATAACCTTTTCTTCTAAAAAACCTGTCTCCGAATTCCTTTATCAGGTAGTAAATTTCTTTTGTCATAGACTCCGGTTTATTCTTTTTTCCATTAAACATATTTTTGGCTTCTATTGTCGTATATCTATTCATCTTTTCCAAGAAATGCTCTACATCGATATAATTAAAATGAATAAATCCTTCTTCGGAATTTTCTATCCTGTATATTCTTGCATCGGAATTTATATTAAATATACTGTGCACTTTATCGGAAAAGGTTATAAAATTCTTTTTAAAAAACCTCGGCTGCCCGTCCTGCAATGCACCCCATCCGGTTTTTTCCATTAAATAACCAAAAAAATAATTGGTGCGTGGTATAACCGCAATATCCGCCGTATCATTATCCATAATATTCAGCAACTTGTCTCTTAATCTTTTAGGAACCAACTCATCGGCATCCACTACCAATATCCATTCATTTACGGCTTGTTCCAGGGCAAACTGTCTGGCCGGATCAGCATAACCCATATTCTCAAAATAAAATATCTTATCGGTATACTCTTTTGCTATTTCAACGGTTCTATCCTCGCTATGCATATCAACTATAATTATCTCGTTAACCCATTTTACGGTTTCAAGACAGTTTCGTATATTCTTTTCTTCGTTATAAGTATTTATTAAAACTGATATGTTTGATCTTTTCATAATTTAATATAATAATATTTTCACGAACAAAAAGCTTCAGGATATACAGTCATATATTCTGCTTTAGAATTAAACCGGACGATATATCGACCAAGCCTGAGCCGCTCCAATGTCCAAATGAAGTAATATCTAACTTCGGGGAGCCGATATAATTCCATAGCTCAATCATATTCTGGAATCTGATATCATCGATAAGCAAATAACATTTGTTATTGTCGGGTTTAATCTCCGATAATAATTCCAGAAATTTATATTCGAATACACCGTCTTTAGGGCCGTCCATAAAAATTAATTCGGCTTGCTTTAATATACCAATGTGGTTTATAAAATTTTTCTTATTGGATAGATCGCAATTATACTGCTTAATTTTACCTGATAAAAACATATTATGGTTCAAATGGGTCTCGAATTTATCCCAATCAATAATATCAAAGGTATGTACGACGCCATCGCTATCAGCAATGCCGTCTACAAGCGAGTAAGAACCCATACCGGTGTAAGTACCTATCTCAACAACATTTGCGCACTTCATGACCCGTGCCATAGCTTTTAATAACCTATAGTGTTCTCCAGGATAGATATTATAAAGCTTTTTATTGTCCGGCAATGACTTGTCATAATATATTGTAGTTTGAAATGCTTCTTTTATTATATTTAATACATCATCGACGGTATCTTTCTCAATAATGCTATCGGTTTCATCTACAGAATATGCATAAGTCGGAATAAAATGCCGTAATTGACCGGACGGCTTTCGCAAGATATCATATCCAAACTTTGAAGTTATTTTTAATAACAAACTTTTTATAAAATTCACGAGTCAGACACCTCCGTGACTATCTTTTCAGCATTACATTCAATTCTTTTAAATCTTCTTTGCTTATCGTGCCAAAAATTACGGATAGAAATAAAAATATTAAAACACCCGATATTATACATAATACAAGATTGAAATGTAAATTTACATTAAAAAATCTAACAAAAAATGCCATTACTATTGATATTAACAAGACTTTAGCGAAATTTTTTATGTCTACGCTTAATTTTATCTTGTCGCCCTCGCTTTTATTCTTCCCCTTCTTTAATATCAAAACGTATAAGGTTATCATCATAACTAATTCATTAAACGGGCTAGAAATTGCTCCTCCATACACTCCATAAAACTTTATTAAAGTCGGCACTATAAAAATTCCGGCCGCAAAAGAAATAAAAGTTGATATAATCAAGCTTTTCTTGTCCTGTAAGACAGTCAAATATCCGCCAAATACGGAAGATACCCCCATAAATAAAGTGGACCATAACATAATATCGAGGATATATGCCCCTAATATATATTGCGCTCCGAAAAAAACGGAAATTATCGATTTACTCAATACAAGACCGCCAAAACAAACTGGAATCAAAAATGTATAATTAAACCTCAAAAGCTCGCTTACAATAAAGGACTGTTTATTGAAATTATTATTTTTAATCGCATCCGATATAATCGGTATAAAAGCTCCCATTATCAAACCAATAAATGAGGAAATAAAGAATACAAGCCGGCCGGCCATATAATAATAGCCGATGTTTTTATCGCTGCTTAAAATTTTTAAAAATAGAACCGGTAAACTGCCGTATAAAGTTAAAAGTGCCATAGCCACCCCAAATGGCATACCGTTAACAGCAAGATGCTTAAAATTTCTAAGACTGAAATTTAACTTTATTTTTCCAATTAATCCTATAACAAATCTAAACTGTATGGCGGACGTAACCAATGCACCGATAATGAAAAACAATATGGCAAATAAATAATCATTTTTCTGGAAAACAAATAAAATTATCCCGCTCAAATATATGAGCCGGCCGCAAAAAATTGACAGAATGATTATTTTATTTTTTTCAAGAGCCTTTATAACGTAATTAAAACCAAAAACGTCGATTATCGGCAAAAATGAAACCAATAGCAGCATGTTAGCTTGAATTGAACCAAATTTAAAAACTTCAAAAACCAGTAAAAGAATTATCGCAGTTGAAATAAAAGCCAAAATTAAATTGAACGAAAAAATGTTTCCCGCCACGATTTTCGCGTTACTTTTATTCATAGCAATAATTGTTTCTCCATACGGGGAAAGTCCGGAATCGGCAATCAAAGTAAAATAGGCAATAAACGTAAGCGCAAAACCAAAAGCCCCGTAAATAGAGATGCCAAGTTTTCTAACAAGAACGATATTGATAACTAAGGCAAATATCTTGGAGATAAAAGTAGCAATATAGAGCAGGCTTAAATTTTTAATGAAGCGCTGTTTATTCGACATAGTAATTGTCACGTCAGAAATTAATACCGGATAAGAATCTATGATATCTTTCGGTTATTAGCGTCCAATCATACTGTCTGGCAATGGCTTTAGATATCAGGCTAAGTTTATCTTTTTCATTATAAAACTTCGTAATCTTTTTAGCTACATAGTTGCTATCTGTTACATCGCATAAATATGAGTAATTTTTAACCATGTATGCTCTGGTAGAATCATTATTAACAACTACCGGCAAGCCGGATGCCAATGCCTCTATTATGACGTTTCCAAATGCTTCGCCTTTATGGGCGGGATGCAAAAATACATCCGACAATCGGTAAACGAAAGGCATATTTTCATAAGCCATCGCATCAATAAAAATTACCTTTTTAAGTTTATCGTTTCCCATAATGTCTGCTGCATGCTCCCTAAGCTTATTCCTAAGAGGACCGGAGCCGCAAATTAAAATAGTTCCTTGATTCATAAATTTAAGCACATTAATACCCAAGTGAACTCGCTTTGGCGGAACCAGAGCCGATACGATGATGATAATCGGCCTCGGCATTACACCATACTGTTCCTCTATCTTATTTTTAAAATCATCCGCCTTTTCCTTATCCACTAAATCGAACATATTAAAATCAATGCCGTTAGGTATAAGTTCTACAGGTATCCGGGCATTTTTTATAATATTAAAATCAGGCGGGTTTAATGCTACAAATGCATCATATTGATTTAAGTCTTTTGGTACACGTGCATGACCGACGCCGATTACAATACAATTATTAATATTATATTTGCGAAATAACTTTTTTAAATAAAGAGGTTTTTGATTTGATGGAAATACAAAGTTTATCCCGTCTAAATCAGATATGGTTTTAACAGCTTTTTCATAAAATCTTTTAACATCGAAGTCTATCTTATGCAATCCTAATTTTGTGGTCAATTTACCCATAAAGGATTCATCGCCGCTTAGATCTTCCGTATGCACATCAAGATTTTTAACGCAGTCAGGGTCGTCTTCCTGCGATAATCGGCCTCCCTGCAACAAAATAGTGCTCGAATTATTTATTTTATTAAAATAACGAGTAAAATAAGTTGCAAAAGATTCTACGCCCCTAAAGACATGGCCGTTGCATAAACTTAAGAGTGCTATGTTTACCGGTTTTTCCATTTTACCTTAGTCTTAAAATCATGAAATAAACCTTGATGTTTATTATTTAATCTATTACAATATCAGATTAAAAATGAAAACATTTCCGGTATATAGATAATACAAGAAAGAAATTTATCCTTATATATATTGGTAAAAACCATATTCACAAACCAGACATATTTAATCAGTTAAAATTTCATAAAATGCAAATTAACAATTTAACCGGCAAAAAATCATTAAGAATACTAACCCTGTCTTTTTATGCTTTAATCATAACACTGCTGTTTTTAATAATTTATAATACCCTTTTTGTTGATTTTTTACTACTAATTTATCACAAGCCGCTTCATTTAAGTATATTTTACATTAAATCCTTAACAATTTTAGTCATATTATTCCTATCCTTTTTCGGTTTATCGCTTAAAATAAACTACGACAAAAAATTAATAATTTTATATATAGCATATATCTGCTATGGCTTTATATCGGTTCTATTCGATAAGTTTTATTTGGGATATCCTTTGAAATATTCTGTTTATTTGTTTTACAGATTTTATAATCTTCCTATCCTAATACTATTAGTTTCATCGTTAAAGATAAGCCGCAACAAAGACGACCTGAATAACTATTACTACGAAGCTCTATCTGAAAAATTATTCAAGTTATGGCTTATAGTTTTGTTAAGCCTGTCGCCGTTTATTCTAATATTAAATATAGAACAGCGTGTTTATAATGAAATTTACAATAAAAATATTATTCCGATTATTAACTTTGATATTATTGGAAGATTCGGACATACGGTTATTATTTTTATCAACGACTCTTATTATATCAGTCTCGCAGCAATGCTACTGTCTATTTTATTGTTCTTTAAATCAAAAATACCGGTCAAAATACTATTGTCGGCAGTATTATTGATAACGATAGCGACCATATACTGGACATATCTAAGAACATACTACTTAGGTTTAATTTTAGCCGTTTTTTCTATATTATTATTATATTTTTATAAAAAATACGGCAATAAAAATAAAGTCTATAAATTTATAACATATGCGCTGCCGGGAATAAATCTGATTATTACTATTTTAGCAATATCGTTAATAGTTTTTCTGCATATACATGGAAACAAAGCCCTGAATAGTTCGTCAAGTTTATTCGATCGATTGCATAAGTGGCAAT
>JAKASO010000035.1 GCA_021818985.1 bacterium | reverse complement strand
TTGGAGTAAAAAGCACCTGCAGGGGAATGTTATGGGCGCCGGCAATATGTCCCATTTTCACAAATGCGGCATGCTCTCTTACATCTAAAAGGAAATAGTGTTTCGGGTTGTGTTCTACGACATACTCTTTGTAAAGCACTGGCGCCATAATTTGGGGGATGCCCACCACTGCGACGGCATTCGGTTTTGGACCGACATGATGAGGGTTCAGCGCTTCATAAGCCTTTTGCGCCAGTATTTGATTAAAACTCCCTGCATAAGAAACAGCTACGGAGGAAAGTAAAAAAATCAAACTCAACATAATAATCTTTTTCATAATTTTAGCTCCTTTTTAAATTAGTTTTTAATCTTAATACATTGATGTTTCATAAAACCATAAAACAATGTGAAATTATAACATTATAGAATAATAAAGAGGAAATAAAAAGAGAAGGTAGTCATATGAAAAAATTGTCTTAACGAATGAAGGCAGTATAATAATACCTACCAGCAAAATACCTTATCGTGACTGAAGACTTCCTTAACGAAATTGTCATAGTCAATACCATCTTCGTAAAGCTTAATGATGCTCACTTCAAAGGATCTGGAATGAATATTGATTATTTCCGCTTCCGTACTTGACGGCTCTTTCTTAAATATATGAAGTATCTTCATTAAATTAGATTTTACTCCTGCGAATTTATTTTATTTTCATTATTGCAATTGTCCGCCTTTCATCTCCCAACTTAAGGAAAGAGGCTGCCCGGCGGGTAAAGCTTAATCTTAATAAGGTATGACTATATCGTAATTAAGCAGTTTATTTGCTAATTTTTCATTTGTCAAATACTCATAAGAATTATCTTTGCAATTTGTAAATACGGGAAGTCCAAGCATATTTTGAACCATATCGAGATGTTTGGCTATAATCTTGTTATTTTCAAGCTTCTTATCAAGAATATACACTTCGACGCTATCGTCAAGAAGCGTCAAACCTCCGGACATCCTGAGGGCTTCGGCCTGCCTGTCACGGACAAGGACGGCAATTTTTTTCGCCATAATCAGTTATACCTCATTTTATTTATATTTATTTACATTTAATTAAAATTAAATGATAAATAAATTAAAACGAACACAGCCCGTTAAAATTCAAAACACCAACAACCTGTCTCCATCTTTTAATTCGTTCATCATGCTTGCATTTTCATATTGAGACGCATATAAAAAACCTTCAACCTTTTCGTTTATGTTTCTGACACTGCAAGAATAATCGCAAAGTGAAACGTTTGAATTTGTTTCTTTTAATTTGTTAACAAATGCTTCATCTTTTAACAAATTTACTCCGTCATCCATTATAAATATAAAACATTTTATTTCATAGCCCAAACGCTTAGCCGAACTTAAAATATTATCTATATGGGTTTTGTATTTATCCGTGGTGATTAAGATTGCAAGCTTCATAAGCATAATTTATTAAGCCCCCGCTTTTATAAGCGGCGGGTGGTTAACGTTAAACTACCTTAGTATATATAGCGAAAGCCAAATTTATTTCTGTTCATTCTTTCCTGCAATGGCGACATAAAGAAATATATTCCCGCTCTTACAAACGGGGACTTTTCGGCGATTAAGCTAAATGGAATTTTAATTTTAATAATGCGGGGCTACGCCTCTTTCCGTATCTTTAACCTCTTCTTGTCCAGATTTTAAGACATATTCTCTTATTAAAAGAAGGATTGCGCCTATAATCATAATTACGCCCCATAAGATAAAAGCTTCTTTTATTCCGGTAAGAGTTTCATCGGATAACTTTCCTATGACCTTACCTTTATTTAAAGAAGATAATAAAAATGATGCGTATATAGTAAATAATCCATATAAAGCTAACAATGTTATTCCGCACCAGTTATGATTTTTTTTCTTAGCCGCAGCCATTAAATCCTCCTTATCTTTATCTTTCTAATTTTCCTAAATAGAAGATATTCTATTTTCGCATTAATTTATTATAATGCATAATTATTAATTATTAATATTTTATTACCATATCGCCTGTTGAAATTTAAGGGCAAGATACATTCCAAGAACCAGCGTCGGTAAAAATAACGCCCCTGCCCATGAAAACATCAAAAACCCGGACCATAGAGTTCCGATATTGCATCCTAAGGCTATTCTTGCGCCCACTCCGGTAAAAATACCCCCGATGAAATTTTGAAGAAACATTATTTTCCTTTTAGGCACTCTCCACTTAAACTCGCCGCCTAAAATAGCCGTAGCCGTCGCCCCCGCAAAGGTGGTTATTACAAACAAGGTCATCGGAATAGCTACGGGGACTATTTGAAACCAATTTGACGATATTTTCGGTAAAAATGAGGCTTTATAATGTCCGACCGTGGTATATAAATTTATGAAAGGAGCTAAAATATAAGTGTCGAAACTGCCGTAAGGAGTGGTAACGCCCATGTAGGTCACTTTATGTACGGTAAAATATGAGGCTAAAAGAACTATAATTGCAACGACGGCAAACAATAATCCGCCCAATCTCGGGGAATAAGGCTCTTTAAATTTTAACATATTCCACGTTATGATAGGTTCTTTATAATTCTCGCCGCGTTCCTTGCTGATCTTGGCAAACCTTCTTTTCGTAAGATATAACCCCAAAACAAGAAAAAAACCGCCAAAAATCAAAGCTACGACAAATGGTCCCCAGACGGCATTTCCAAACCACTCATGAGGAATATAATCAGAAAACCCCGGTTTTATGCTAAGCCACGGTATAGTATGTAAAATCCAGTAAAGAAAATTAGTTAATGGAAAAATCAAGAATGCAAAGAATATCGTTCCTACCAGTATTCCAAATAATTGCATCCAATTTTGCGTAAATCCTGAACTTGCCCTGAATATCAAACCGCTCATACAAGCGCCGCAAAGCCCTATGCCGAATCCAAACAAAAGTGCGCCGACCAAATCATACCAGCCTGAAGGAAATACACCGGTAACCGCGGCTTGTATCGGAACAATTCCAAGCGATTCTATAATGCCGAAAGCAAGAACCGAAATTCCAAAAGCCCATAAAATACCCTCCAATATTTTTGAATCTCTTGCCATTATCATATTGTTTGTCGCAAGAACAAAACACATTCTTCCCCTTTCAAGCGCAGCTCCAAAAATTAACCCGGCAATAGCTACTAAAGAATACTCAAGAAAATATGGGTTCATTATACTGCCTCCCTCATTAAGATTAAATAAATCAATAAATTAAGTAAGTAAATCAGGATGTTTTTTTAATTTTGATAGTATATTCTCCCGGACCTGTTTTTGTTACACAGTAAGGATAATTGAATTTATTGAGCATGGCCGGAAATGAATTTTCAACCGCCGCGGCATGATCGGTATAAACTTCCAGCACCTGACCTACCTTCATTTTATTAAGCTTTTTATGTGCCATAGCTTCCGGTATAGGACATGTTTCGCCCGTTACATCCAATATTTCATCCGGTTTTACATTTTCTAAGTTTTTTTCATCAGCCATTTTAAGCCTCCTTATTTATATAGTTTAAATTTTAAAAATCAAAAACTCTCCTGCCAGACAGGTCCTTTATTAAGATATCAATTAAAAAGATAAAAAAACAAGCATATTAAAAGTTGTAAGACTTTTCCTCATGAAACCGGACTATATTTTTTGAGTTTCATTTTTGAATATCATTTAAATTTGATTTCTATACACGGATTTAACAATACCGTTGAACAGCGGTTCGGTATATTTATTTAAATCTTCTTTTAAAATGCCGTCCATCTTCAACTGGATCACCCGAATAATCGGCCCCATTATTAAAGACGATGCTATAACCATATCCATATCCTCAAAAACACCTTCTTTGATTTTTGTTTTGATAAATCTTTTTATGTATTCAAATGGCTTGGAGGAGCATATCGGAGGCACTCCTGGCAAAAAATCCTTGTGCTTAACATAGAGCACATACTCCATAAGATGCAAGTTTTCCTCCGTTAATTGAAATAAAACAGAAATAATCGATTTTATTGCCTCTATGCCGTTAGTTGATTTTTTGATTGCCGTTTTAATTTTATTTAAAACAAGCTCCGTTGCAGAATCGTATAAAAACCAGGCAATTTTTTCCTTAGAGGAAAAATTATAATATATTGCGCCAGTGCTAAGCCCCGTTTCCTTTGAAATCTTTCTTATCCCTACATTACTGTAACCGTTTTTTGCAAAATCTTTTATGCAGTAATTAAATATTTTTTCCTTTGTTAAATTTTTTATTTTTTCTTTCATTTTTTATAATAATAACAAATTCAAATGCTATAAATGTATAAATGCTATTATATAATTATAATATATAATAAAAAGAGCGCTCGTTTTGTTGAATTATAATTTATTCATATATAATATGTCAAGAAAAAAATTTAATCTGTCAAGGCAAAGTAGAAATGTCCGCTTAATGTTTCATCTGGTTTTATATTTTCTAAGCTTTTTTCCTCAACTATTTTAAACCTCCTTATTTATATAGTTTAAATTTTAAAAATCAAAAACTCTCCTGCCAGACAGGTCCTTTATATGGAAAAAACTCCCTTCCCTTTGTAGCGCCGGCAATTTTGGTTACCGTTCCATCGCCCCAATTTGCTGTCCATACATTGCCCTTGTTATCTATCGCTATGAAATTGGGGTTCATTCCCGTTCTATAAGTATTTAAAATCTTTCCGGAACGGTTTAATTTAACGACCTTATTGGCATATATGCAGGCAACGAATATCTTTCCCGTAGTACTTAACGCAATACTATACGGTGCGCCGCTCACATAAAATTTCTTTAAAACTTTCCCATTTTTATCAAATTTTAATACACTGTTACTTAACCCGTTTGTAACGTAAATATTTCCTGCAGGAGATATGGCCATGCCTTCGGGTTTTCTTTGAGCTTTAAATACTTTTATTATTTTACCGCTTCTGTTCAAAACGGTAACCGTCCCTTTATTCATAAAGTTTGCAACATAAATATTGCCATTTTTGCCTATTACAATACCATACGGCGCAATTCCTGCATAAAAGACTTTTAATATCTTAAGCGACGGGTTTAATTTTGTAACCGTTTTTGAATGGATCGAGGTCACATAAATATTTCCGCCGGGACCTATGGCAATCCCCGCTGGAACAATTCCTATCTTGACCTTCTTAATAAATTGCCCATTTTTATTAAGTTTTACAACATATCCGATACCAGTCGAAACATAAATATTGCTTTTTTTATTTATAGCAATACCGGATGGAGCCCAATCCGTTTCAAAATTATTTACTACCCTTCCTTTTTCGTTAAGTTCTACCACATTTAAAAAACCGCCTATAGCAACATAAATATTATTAGCCCTGCTTATCGCAAGCCCGTAAGGCGACCTGCCGACTTTAAAATTCAGAGCATTTGCATTACGGAGATTTCCAATATTAACAATATTAATTAGAAAGGCGGCCGATAAAAAAATAAACAAAAAATATTGTGTCCGTTTTGCGCCAGCAAGGTATAAATATTCGTTAAATTTCATTTATTTTATTATGTATTATGCTTTTCCTCGCCGTGCATCTTTTTCTTATATTATAAAAGAGAGAAAGTTTTTTGTTGGATTTTGATAAAAAGGGCAGCTGAATTAAACCACCGGACTTTACGGCTTTATGTATGAATAACCCATCATTTCATAATGAAGAATAGCAAAGAAGCCGTCGGGGGTAATATGAACGATCGGCAGTATCGCATCGGGGCTGATCCTTAACTTAATCATTGCAACGTGGCAGGAATCGAATTTAACCTTATGTTTATATAATTTTTCGATAAGGGATGTTAATTTATTATTTTTCTTAAGAAACATTCTGACAGCTGGACCATAGGCGACAAAAACCGCTTTATACCTTTTGGAATTATAATGAAGCTCCCAGATAATATCATTCATGTTTAAAAGGGCAATCTTCCACCTTTTTGGATTTGGGCTTGATACCTGAAGAACAACTTTTATCACTTTGTTATTAAAAAAGCCGTGGTATGAGGCTGGCGTCAAAAGGGGTTCTTTTATCTTAATTATCTTTTTTTTTGCCGGCTTTACGGGTTTAACAAATGGACCGTATTTTAACGCATAAGCCTTAGACGCAGGTGAGAAAAAGAAAATCGAAACTGCGCCAATCATTAATAAACTTAGAAATAATAAAAGAGACTTTTTCATTTTAACCTCCAGTTATAATGTTCACTATACTAACTATACTATAATAATATATAATATCAATAATATAGTGAACATATTGCTAACTTGTTTGCCGATATTTATTTTATATCCCTTTGAATGTGCATAAACAAAATAAACTGTAAACGCAAACAGGAAAGCAAAAAATATTTTTTAAACATGTTATTTTAATTTTATCTTAATTCCTGCCAAATTTAAAGCATTTAGTTATTGCATATTTATGGTTTTACATACGCATATCCCTGCATCTCTTTTTTAATTATATAAGCGACGGCGCCCGGATACACTACATTAACGAACGGAAAAAGCTGTTTTTCGTGAATATGCATGGCAAGCATCGTCATATGGCATGCAACAAGATTAACACCGTAAGTGCTTAAACTCTGAAGCAGGGGATAGAATTTTTTATCGTCCTTTTTTATAAAGACCTTGAGACCTGGACCATACGCAACTACGTCAACTTTATATCTGATGCCGTGAGCGCTCATAATCTGGATAACCTTGGAGGCATTGCCGAGAGCAAGTTTCCATCTGGCGGGGCTATCTTGGGTTATTTGAATTACAACCTTCATAGTTTTGTTTTTAAAATAGGGAAGCGCCTGAATCTTTTTATAGGCATAGGCATTGCCGCCAGAATAAATTAAAACCAAGGCAAAAAGGATAAGCGCTCCCGTAAAATACGGCAAACTTTTTTTTATTAAATGGTTATTCATTATTGTCTCCTGATTATCTCCTGCAAATTTACTTTTTATAATTATTAATATTTATATTATATATTATAATTTATTTGCGTTGTCACCAGCGTGTTAAAATTATATTATTACGGTTTCAAAAGTACATAGCCCTGCATTCCTTTTCTCGCAATTTCAAGAACGCCGGCCGGAACAACCCTGACAAAGGGAAAGAGCGCTTTTTTAGTTAGATGAAGCTTTAACATCGTATTGTGGCAACCCCGTATCTTAAGTCCGTAACTAACCAAACTTTGAAGAACTGCTTCATTTTTTTTATCAAATTTCGGCATCAGCATTTTTAACCCTGCCCCGAATGCTACAAGTTCAATCTTATATTTAAGCGAATTATACCCGAATGCCTTCATAACATTAGACATAACGGCTATTGCATAATTCCATCTCTTTGGACTTGGATAGTCAATTTCAACTAGCATTTTCAGAACCTTATGTTTAAAAAATTTTGGGGTGGGCAATGGATGGGTATTGTAATATGCGGGATAGGAACTGTAA
>JAKASO010000001.1 GCA_021818985.1 bacterium | reverse complement strand
GGTTTGTTTTGCCTCGGCAATTAATTTCGCAGATTGTTTATCGGTGGTTTTAGTGCAGCCCTGGTATTTTCTGCCGTTATAGGTAATGCAGTAATACCAGACATCATTATTTTTCTTCCTGTATATTGAAGCCATTTTTCACCTCGTTACGGTAGTAAATAGGTAGGAAAATTTTTACATTTTACCTCATTTTCATACATAATTTTACATTTTAATTCATGTTGGTGTCAAGAGAAAAATCTTCAAAACCGCTTATTTACCGCAGTTTTTAATGGTGCGTCCAGGGCGATTCGAACGCCCGACCCACAGCTTAGAAGGCTGTTGCTCTATCCAACTGAGCTATGGACGCACTTTACTTATTTATTATTAAATCATACAACTATTTTCCGGAAGCTGTCAAGACTGGAAATTGTCAAGAGTCAAGAAAAGATAAATTCCATCTTCAATTCCATCCTCGTAGTGAGTAAAAGTTCACTTTTAGGCATAAAAAACTTCCCTCATAGCTTCACTTGCCATTATAAGTTCTTCGTCTGTTTTAACCACGATAACGGAAGGTTTCCCTGCATTAATGGTGAAAATAGAATTCTTAAGTTCGAGTTTCCCAAGCGAGCAGGCATTCATAATAGCGTTGGATGCTTCAATATTTTTTATCCGGTCTAATTTTATTCCTAAATAGCTTAAATTTTTACAGACATAATCTCTTATAACATAAGAATTCTCTCCGATCCCTCCTGAAAAGACTAAGGCGTCGAGTCCATTAAGACAGGCCGAATAAGCGCCTATATATTTAATGATACGATAACAAAACATTTTTACGGCAAGCTTTGAATATTTATCTTTATTATTCAGAAGCTCTTTTAAATCATAAGTTTTTTTCGATATTCCGATAAGGCCGCTTTTTTTATTGAAAATATCATATAACTCTCCTTCCGGTATTTTTAATTTTGCTCTCAAAATAAAGGCAAGGGAAGGATCTATATCCCCCGTTCTTGTTCCCATCATAAGCCCCTCTAATGGTGTATATCCCATTGAAGTATCTACCGATTTTCCGTTTTTAACGGCGCATATACTTGAGCCGTTTCCCAAATGGCATATTATAGTTTTTTTAAATCTAAACCCAGCCATGTTCATGATTTTATTTATATAGTTATAAGAAATGCCGTGAAATCCGAATCTTCTTATCCCGAGGTTTTCAAAATATTTCATGGGTAAAGGATAAATATATGCATGTTTTGGAAGTGTGGCATGAAATGCCGTATCAAAGAAGCATATCTGCGTTGCCGCAGGTATAAGTTTCATTGCGATTTTAAGACCAAGAATATTGGATGGATTATGAAGCGGGGCGAGATCATTAAGTTTTAAAAGTTTATTTATATCGGATTTTTTAACTATCAGGGGTTTTTTATAAATATTGCCTCCATGAACGAATCTATGGGCAATGATATTTATATTGGATATATTTGATATAGCAAGCTCTTTAATGACGATGGAAATTGCTGAAAAATGATCTTTAATAACTGCTCTATCCGATCTTTTGCCGTTTTGCCATTCGTAATACAAGAATGAGTAAGGGCTTCCTATTTCTTCAATCTTACCGTCATAGATCTTTTTTAAATTAAAAATATTAATTAAGGCGGGATCTTTTTTATCCGTATCTAGATGTTCGAATACGGCAAATTTAACCGAAGAACTACCGCTGTTCAAAGAAAGGATATTCATAGCATAATCATAATAACGAATATAACAAATAATAAAATAATAAAAGTTCAATAAATAAGAATTTTATTAATCGTTATAAATGGAAAGTATCACGAGATTTGTAACAATACCTCCGGCTATGATAGCGATTTCTTCGAGGTATGATATAACCACGGAATAATAAACGATCCGGCTTTTATTTGCAAAAACATCATCCTCGATTGGACTTTGAGCCAATTCTTTTAATATTTTTTGGCTTAAAGATTTAATATTTTTTATCTCTTTCAATACCTTGCCTGCGGAGTTAACGTCATTTTCAAAAAAAGCATCTATGCTATTTTTGACAATCGAACTGATTAGTAATGCAATATTGGGAATGCTTGCCTGTCTTTTTAAAAGCGGATATTTAGAAAGCTCTTTTATGTTAAATTTTATTAAAAGGATCAAGGTAAAAATATTTTGCATTTCTATAGAAAAGGAGTTGATCCTTAAAGCTTGAATATACAAACTTCTATCATTTTTATTGCTTAAAATGTTTATTATCGCATTATGTATTTCATTATTAAGTTTTTTGGTCCTGCCGCTATAAAAATCTTCATCGTTGTTGGCAAACGACTCGAAATTATTATTGATAAGCATATTGAGTACTGCTTCAAGATTGTTTTCCACAATGCCAGAAAGTTCGCCTGTTTTTTCGCTCAGCAATCTGTCATCTGTCATTAATCCATCATTAATCATAAAATCATAAAGGAATCATAAAGGGCAAAAAGTAAATAAATTAAAATTAAATGATATTATTAAATAATATTAAATGATAATGCAACTTTTTCTATAGAATTATATCATAAAAATAAATAAATTGGCTAAACCTGCAATGCCGGCAGCCATTTTTTATTTTAACATTTAGTATTGAGGTTTTTTAAATAGTTTCTAAATTGGGATTAGGATTAAAAATATTACTTGCTTTTTGAACATAAAAATATTAAATTAAATTAGTTTTAATATAATAGTTTTAATATAGTTCAATATAGGTAAAATGTTAAAATATCATGCAAAAGGATGATGAATTTATTTCAAAAATAGATCAGGAAAGATTATCCCGTAAAGCATTCATCAACCCTTCCTATAGCAATACCGAAAAAGACGCGGCAGCCTCTATCGTTCGTTCATACCAGGAAAATAAGCCGTGGGGCAGGGTTAGTATTTTAGATGAAGGCAGAAATTATAAAATCAGAAGAATTGAAATATCTCCTAAAAAGAGAACCAGTCTGCAGAGGCATTTTCATAGGAACGAATTTATTTTTGTCGTAAGCGGAACCGCATTTGTCAGCATCGAAGATCAGTCTTCCAATATCCAGATAAACGAATTTTTAAATATACCGAAGCTAACAAGTCACAGGATCGAAAATCCAGGGGTTATCGATCTTATACTTATGGAATTTCAAAGCGGCGAGTATCTTGGCGACGATGATATTATCATGATCGAAGACGACTATGGCAGAGCTGGCACGGAAGGAGATATTCAATAAAAGTAAAAGGAGCCGCCAGATTTAGCTGATAATGATTAACGATAATCAAAACCTTGCCTTAAGCCAGTTAAAAACGATAAATATAAATTTTGGTACGGATGGTTACAGAGGTATAATTGCCGATAATTTTACCTTTGAAAAAGTAAGCCTTATCAGCGCTTCTTTTGGCAGTTATCTCGTTAGATCTCATCAGGATCTTCATCTTCCGGCTGTTGCCGTGGGATATGATACACGTTTTTTATCCAAAGAATTTGCTCTGGTATGCGCTAAAGCCCTGTCAAATAAAGGGATAAAGGTAGTCCTTTCGGACGGTTATTGCCCGTCTCCGGTTCTGTCATTCACCATAAAAAAGAGATTTTTATCAGCCGGTGTCATGATCACCGCAAGTCATAACCCGTATATGTATAACGGAATTAAATTTAAAAGTGCATACGGCAGTTCAATGCTCTTTGAAGATGTTAAAGAGATCGAAAATATTGCCAACAGCTCTAACGATGTTGTAAAAGACTATGGCGGCAATATTGGCGATATTCAGTTTTATAATAATGCCAATAGTAACTCCGGCGGCAATGCGCAGAAGAATATTATATATGCCGATCTTAAAACCGGATACATTGACCACGTGATAAAATTCACGGGCATTGACAGGATAGATAGTGCGCTCTTTAAGAATCTGGAAGTTATTATTGATCCTATGTATGGTGCGGGAATAGGGTTTATTTCTTCTATATTGGACAGGTTTTCTATAAAAAATAGCTGTATAAATAATGAAGTAAATCCTCTTTTTCCCGGCATAAATCCGGAGCCTGCCGAAGAAAATCTTGGTAAACTTATAGATCTGACAAAAAAGAAAGGAGAAAAAAATAAATTCGCAGTGGGTTTTGCTACCGACGGCGATGCCGATCGTATCGGCGCTGTAGATGAAACCGGTAATTTTATAGATTCGCATAAAATATTTACACTGCTCTTAAATTTTCTGCTGGAAGAAGGATTTTCTGGAGAGGTAGTCAAAACCGTTTCAGTCTCTAAATCAATAGATCGTATATGCGCCAAATATAAATTAAAATTGCACGAAGTTCCGGTAGGATTTAAAAATATTGCAAGACTTATGATTCAACCGGGCGGCAATATTCTTATAGGGGGTGAAGAATCCGGCGGCATCGGCATCACGTCCCATATGCCGGAAAGAGATGGAATATTTAACGCTATTATGCTTCTTAAGGTTATGCTGCTTAGAAAAAAGCCTTTAAGCAAGCTGATAAACGGTATTTTTGGACATCCTTATCCCTATGTATATAAAAGGTGCGATATTTATCTTGATGCTGGTAAAAAAGAAAAATTAATAAAAGATCTTAAAAACGGGGATTTTCAGCTTCCTTTTAAAGAAAATATAGCATTAACTAATTTCATGGATGGATTTAAATTTGAATATAAAGATAATTCGTGGCTTCTCGTCAGGGCATCGGGAACCGAGCCGCTATTAAGGATTTATGCTGAGTCGTCAGATAAAGACAAGACGGCATTTCTTATTGACCGGACGATTAGCCTGATAGAAAAGTATTAACTTCCGGCAAAATAAAAAATTTGGTTGCATATAATAATATATATATAATATTATAAATTTTAATTTACTTATTTATATATATATATAATTTATAATGAAAAAACGGGAGTGCGGAAGATGAGCGAGATCGTTGAAGTAAGAGGCAGGCAGATCTTGGATTCCAGAGGAAATCCTACCATAAGCGTTAGAGTAACCCTTGAAAGCGGTGTTTACGGTATCGCTTCGGTGCCTTCCGGTGCATCTACAAGCGAGTATGAAGCGTATGAAAAGAGAGATAAGGATAGCTCCAATTATTTTGGAAAATCGGTAAGTTCGGCAATTGAAAACATCAACGATATTATAGCCAAATCTTTAACAGGGATCGAAAGTTATTCTCAAAGGCTTATAGACGACATAATGCTGAATCTTGACGGAACCCCAAATAAGTCCAATTTGGGGGCAAATGCTATTTTAGGGGTTTCACTTGCTGTTGCGGTCAGTTCCGCTCAGGAACTCGGAATTTCTCTATACAGGTATATCGGAGGGGTAAATGCCCATATTTTGCCTACGCCGATGATGAACGTCATTAATGGCGGTAAGCATGCAAATAATATACTCGATTTTCAGGAGTTCATGATAGTTCCTGCAGGAGCAAAGTCTTTTGAGGAGGCTCTCCGTATGGGAGCCGAAGTCTATCAGAAATTAAAAAAAGTCATTGATGACAGAAAAATGCCTACTAGCGTTGGGGATGAAGGCGGATTTGCGCCCCATTTGCAAAATAACGCCGAGGCGATTCTTTTGATTCTTGAAGCGATAGAAAAAGCACATTATCAGCCCGGCAAAGACATATTTATAGCGCTTGACCCCGCGGCCAATGAATTTTATGCCAACGGGAAATATACGCTTAAGGAAGCCGGAAAAGAGACTGTTCTAGATTCCGAGGAAATGGTTGCCATGTACGTGAGATATATTGAAAAATTTCCCATAATTTCGGTTGAAGATGGTTTCGCCCAAGACGATTTTAACGGTTTTAGTCTTTTAATGAAGGAATTAGGGGACAAAGTGCAGATAGTTGGAGACGATCTTACTGTTACAAACCAGATGCGCATAACGAAAGCTATTGATGCCCATGCCATAAATTCTGTTTTGATAAAACTTAATCAGATTGGTTCTCTATCGCAGACGTTAGATGCCGTTCAGTTGACGCAGAAAAACAATATGACCGCTTTGATCTCTCACAGGTCCGGTGAAACCGAAGATACATTTATTGCCGACTTAGCTGTTGCAGTAAATTCCGGATTGATAAAAACAGGGGCTCCTGCCCGTTCGGAAAGGGTTGCCAAATATAACAGGCTTCTTCAAATCGAAGAAGAACTCGGTCCAAATTCTTCTTTTCTGGGCATTAAAGCTTTTAAAGGTATAGGCAGTCGCATCAGTTGATGCTATAATTATATATTATATTATATATTACATATATATATTACATATTATATTACTATATCGTTAATTCAATTCCGGCAAAATAGAAAACAGAAAAGAAAATAGATTGAAAATTCATAAATTTTAATAACTTTAACTAATTTAACTAAATAATTTAGGAGGCAAAATGGCATTTTTTATTACAGATGAATGTATAGCATGCGGCGTATGTATTCCAGAGTGTCCAAACAATGCTATTACCGAGGGGGACATATATATAATTAACCCCGATATTTGTACCGAGTGTTACGGATATTTCGATACGCAGCAGTGCGTAACGGTCTGTCCTGTTGATTGCTGTATTCCAGACGAAAATCATAAAGAAACTAAAGAACAGCTTAAGGAAAAAGCGATGAAGGCTAATCCGGATAAAACTGATTTTAATTTTTATTAATATAATATCACTTTAATTATAATTATGGCTGTTATTAGGGAAGATATTAGCGATTATGAATTAAATTCGCTAAATAAAAGCGAGTCCTGGCGGCTGTTTAGAATAATGGGCGAATTCGTCGAGGGGTTTGACATGCTGCCTGCGATATGCCCCTCGGTTACGATTTACGGGAGCGCAAGAGCCGCTGAAGATAGCGATGTTTACAAAAATACTAAAGAGATTGCCTATAAATTAGCTTTAAAGGGTTATTCCATTGTATCGGGTGGCGGTCCGGGCGTGATGGAAGCGGCAAACAGAGGTTGTCTGGAAGCTAAGAATAATTTTGGACTTAAGGTAAATTCTGTCGGCTTGAATATTAAACTTCCTATGGAACAGGCCATTAACAAGTATGCCGATATAACCCTTGAGTTCCGCCATTTTTTTGTGCGGAAGGTAATGCTTGTAAGATATGCCTCTGCTTTTATTATGATGCCCGGGGGTTTTGGAACGTTAGACGAGCTTTTTGAAACGGTAGAATTAATACAAACTAAAAAAACAAGGCCTTTTCCTGTTATACTTCAGGGGTCGGAACACTGGAGCGGTCTGGTCGAATGGATAAAAAACAAGCCCTTAGAAAATTCTTATATTTCGAAAAAAGATTTTGAGATTATTAAGGTTATAAATAATGCCGATGAAATTGTAAAGCACATAACCGAATTTAATTTTAATCCGGAATCAAAATGATCAAAAATGATGAATGGATCGAAAAAATGGCTGCCGAGCACGAGATGATAAAGCCGTTTGAAAATTCCCAGATAAGGAACGGCGTTATTTCTTATGGTCTTTCATCCTTTGGATACGATCTGCGGATTTCAAATGAATTTAAGATATTTACCAATATTAATTCCGCTCTTGTAGATCCTAAAGAATTTAGCACTAAATCCTTTATTGACCTGATATCGGATCAATGTATAATTCCTCCTAATTCCTTTGCTTTAGGCAAGTCGGTCGAATATTTCAAAATCCCGCGCAATATTATGACTATTTGTGTTGGAAAATCTACTTATGCCCGGTGTGGGATCATAATAAACGTAACGCCGTTCGAGCCGGAGTGGGAGGGTTATGTTACCCTTGAGATATCAAATACAACCCCTCTTCCCGCAAAAATATATGCAAATGAAGGGATTGCCCAGGTTTTGTTCTTTGAAGGGGAACAGCCTAAAGTTTCGTATGGGGATAAAAAAGGAAAATACCAGGCTCAATCCGGAATAACCCTTCCGCGCCTTTAACTTTGCCTTTAACTTGCGATATGTCCGAGTTTGCCGTAAAGGTTGAAAATCTGACGAAAACGTACGATAGCCTTATTGCGTTAAATGATGTCTCATTTGAGGTTAAAGCCGGAGATTTTTTTGGAATAATAGGTCCGAATGGCGCTGGAAAAACAACGCTGTTAAAGATACTGTATTCTTTTGTAACTCCTTCTTCCGGCATTGTTAATGTTTCTGGTTTTGATCTTAATTCGGATTATAAAAAGATAAAAAACCTTTTAGGCGTTGTTCCCCAAGAAGACAATCTTGATGAAGACTTAAGCGTTTTTGAAAATCTTATGGTTTATTCAATGTATTTTGGGATACCGCGGAAAGAATCTTTAAGGCGTGCCGAAGAACTTTTGGGTTTTTTCGACCTATCGGAAAAAAAAAGAGCTAAGGTGATCAGTTTATCAGGCGGATTAAGGCGCAGGCTCTTGATTGCCAGAGCGCTGGTAAACGGGCCCGGCATAATTATACTTGATGAACCGACGATGGGTTTAGATCCGGAATACAGGCATAATATATGGAATAAGTTAAAGGTCCTGAATAAAAGCGGGGTTACAGTGCTTATGTCAACCCATTACATGGACGAAGCAGAGAGGTTGTTTAAAAACATAATCATGTTAAATCATGGCAAAATAGTGGTTAAAGGTGATATTTCTGATGTGCTTGGCGATCGATATAAGCGTGGTATTAATGAAACAAGGTCGCTGGAAGAAATTTTCCTCGATATGGTCAAAAAATAATCTTTTACCCCTCTTTTGTCTTTTGATAATAACCATTAAACAAATCTACCACAGAAGCGCGGGCGAAAAAAGATATTTCTTTTCCTTATGCATGCCTTTTTAAATAAAATCAGAGATATTAATGGTAATTTAAGCCAGAGATTCTTTGCAGTATGGTATAGAAATTTTCGGGTCTGGCTAAAATTCTATAAGCCCAGCATAATAGGCGATATTTTAGAACCGCTGTTATTTCTCGCCGCTTTTAGTCTTGGGATCGGAAAATTTATACATTATATACACGGGGTTCCTTATATTATATATATAGTCCCCGGGATCATAGCCTCTTCGTCCATGTATGCAGCTGCATTTGAGGCTACATTTGGGTCTTATACGAGAATGGCAACCAAAGGCGTCTTTGATGCTATACTTGTTACTCCGGTAAGCATCGAGGAAATAGTCGCTGGAGAAGTAATATGGGGCACAACGAAGGCATTTATGAGCGGGGCGTCGGTTCTTTTGGTTGCCCTGCTTTTTAAATGGATCGTCTCGCCTTACGTAATTTTTATACCTTTTATAATTATTCTAAATGGAATAATGTTTTCTTCCTTATCGCTTTTTATAACGTCTTTTTCACCTTCTTATGATTTTTTTTCTTACTATTTTACTATTGCCGTATCAACGATGTTTTTATTTTCCGGTGTTTTTTACCCGGTGTCCGCCTTGCCG
Source organism: bacterium (assembly GCA_021818985.1). Taxonomy (GTDB): domain Bacteria; phylum SZUA-79; class SZUA-79; order Acidulodesulfobacterales; family Acidulodesulfobacteraceae; genus JAKASO01. The sequence goes on along the minus strand of JAKASO010000001.1, from coordinate 159,921 downwards.
GCTTTCATTAGATTTTTTGTCTATTTTATGCCGTTATATCATACGGTAAGCTTGATAAGGCTATTAGACGAAGGTAAATTTTCTCCTTTAATTTTTCTAAATTTGATTGTAATTATCTTATTTTCGCTGATTTTCTTTTATCTTTCTGTAATATTTATAAAGAAAAGGCTTATAACTTAGAAATTTTAGGGGAGTAAAAATTTCTTGCAATTTATAATCAAGCAATGTATACTAAAAAAAATTAGCACTTGAAGATATCGAGTGCTAAAAATATTTATTAAAATACAAAAATAATAAATTAATATTAAAGAAGGAGGATTATTTATGAAAATTAGACCCTTACAGGACAGGATACTTGTAGAAAGAATGCGGGAGGAAGAAAAAACCAAAGGAGGGATTATAATTCCGGATTCTGCCAAAGAAAAGCCTATGCAGGGAAAAGTCATTGCCGCCGGTGGTGGAAGAGTAACCGAAGACGGAAAAAAAATACCAATGGATGTTAAGAAAGGAGATATTATTCTTTTTGCTAAGTATTCCGGCAATGAAGTAAAAATCGAAGACAAAGAATATTTGATCATGAAAGAGGATGATGTGCTGGCAATAGTTGAAGATTAAATGCCTGCTTTTAAGTTTATCAAAGCAGATTATAATTTAAATGAAATTATATTTTATATTTTGGAGGAATAAATAATTATGGCTAAAGAAATTAAGTTTTCACAGGATGCAAGAACGTTAATACTTGAAGGAGTTAACACGCTTGCCGATGCGGTAAAAATTACGCTCGGCCCAAAGGGCAGGAACGTCGTCATCGAAAAATCTTTCGGTTCCCCTACTATTACAAAAGACGGCGTTACTGTTGCAAAAGAAATTGATCTTAGCGATAAATTTGCCAATATGGGCGCTCAAATGGTAAAGGAAGTTGCATCTAAAACATCCGAAACTGCCGGCGATGGAACCACGACCGCGACGGTTCTTGCCCAAGCTATTTACAGGGAAGGCGTAAAGCTTGTTGCGGCGGGAGCCAGCCCTATTTCCGTTAAGAGAGGGATAGATAAGGCTGTTGATGCCATCGTCAATGAACTTAAAAAAATGTCAAAGCCGATCCAAAATCAGAAAGAAATAGCGCAGGTTGGGACTATTTCCGCCAATAACGACGAGACGATCGGTTCAATTATAGCAGAAGCAATGGATAAAGTGGGTAAAGAGGGCGTGATAACCGTCGAAGAGGCAAAAAGCATGGAGACGACCTTAGAAGTGGTCGAAGGTATGCAGTTTGACAGAGGCTATTTATCTCCATATTTTGTTACCGATTCGGAAAGAATGGAATGCGTTCTTGAAGATCCCTATATTCTTATTCACGAAAAAAAAATCTCCGCAATGAAAGATCTTCTTCCTATTTTAGAGCAGATAGCAAAATCAGGGAAGCCGTTTATTATACTTGCCGAAGAAGTTGAAGGCGAAGCTCTTGCAACGCTTGTTGTTAATAAATTAAGAGGAACATTGAGCTGCTGTGCCGTTAAAGCGCCTGGCTTCGGCGACAGAAGAAAAGCTATGCTTGAAGACATTGCAATACTGACCGGCGGTCAGGTTATCTCGGAAGATCTTGGTATAAGGTTAGAATCCATTACGCTCAAAGATCTTGGGCATGCAAAAAGGATTACCATTGATAAGGATAATACTACAATAATTGATGGCGCAGGAACCAAAACCAATATTGAAAAAAGAGTTAAACAGATCAGGACGCAGATTGATGAATCAACCTCCGACTACGATAAAGAAAAACTTCAAGAAAGGCTTGCCAAACTTATAGGCGGCGTTGCCGTAATAAATGTTGGCGCCGCAACCGAAACAGAAATGAAGGAGAAAAAAGCGAGGGTAGAAGATGCACTTCATGCTACAAGAGCTGCGGTTGAAGAAGGAATTGTCCCGGGAGGTGGTATTTCGCTGCTTAAAGCATCGAAGGTTCTGGACGGTTTAAAAGGTATTATCCACGATCATGATGAAGATGCTGGCGTAAAGATCATTAAAAGGGCTGTGCAGGAACCGTTAAGAATGATCGCGGAAAATGCTGGTGTCGAAGGCTCTATCGTTATTGACAGGGTAATTTCTAAAGAAGGCTCATTTGGATATAATGCCGCAATAGATAAATACGAAGATCTTATCGCTGCGGGTATAATAGATCCTACAAAGGTTGAAAGAACGGCTCTTCAAAATGCAGCAAGCGTTGCTTCGCTTATGCTTACGACAGAAGCTATGGTCGCTGAAAAGCCTGAAGAAAAAGAAAAAGGCGGTATGGGCGCACCAGGCGGAATGCCGCAGGGAATGGGCGGAATGTATTAATAGGTTTTACGGATGCCAAAGGCTTGGAAAACGAAAAAGGTAATTTAAAGTAATTTATTGATAAGCAGTTCACTATAAATATGCTGGGAATATATGGATTTAAAATCAATCTATATATTCCCAGCTTTTTGTTTTTTATTGCCATAATGTAATCCCTATTTCGTGCATTTATTGCACATTTATATTTATATTTTACCGGTTAAATTTAAAAAAGAGTTTTGCAAATTAAGGTAATCGAAAATTATGATAAATGAACATGAGATTGCAATTATACGATAATTATTCGCAGCAGGATTAAAGGATCAAGGATGTTTGACAGAGTTGCGAAAATAGTTTAATATTCTTTAATATGGGGTATTTAGAACATAAATCCGATGATAGGGCTAAAAAAGGCTTAAGTTTTTATGTTATTACTCTAAGCGATACGCGAAGTGTTAAGGATGATGAAAGCGGCAGTTTTATTAAAGAAAGCTTAATTAAAGCAGGGCACAAGATATCCGGTTATAAAATTCTAAAGGATGAAATGGACCTTCTTCAAAAAGAGATCGTTGCTATTTGTTCTGAAAGTTTTAACCCCTTAGTTGAAGCCGTTATCATAAGCGGAGGGACGGGCATATCGGACAGGGACATAACTTACGAGGCATTAAAAGAGTTATATGATAAAGAACTTTACGGTTTTGGCGAACTTTTCAGGTATTTAAGCTATTCGGAAATAGACTCATCTGCGGTTATGTCAAGGGCTTCTTGCGGAATATATAACGAAAGGATACTCTTTTCCATCCCAGGCTCTATAAATGCGGTTAAATTAGCTATGGCTAAAATAATTCTTAAAGAAGCTGGCCATCTTTTTTACGAAATCACGAAACATAAAACATAATATTCCATTGCACAAATCGGGAAAAACTTTCAATGTTGCGTTAGAAAATAATTATTCAGGATTTCCGGCGCGCGGATTAGCAGATTAATAAGTAAATTAATTAATAGATAGATAAATAGGTAGATTATAGGTAGATTAATAGATAGAAATGGATTAAAAATGATGAAAATTAGAGTAAGATTGTTTGCCGCGTTTAAAGAACTTTTGGGAAAAAACGAACTGGATGCCAGTGTTCCGGAAGGTGCAAATATTGAAGACTTAAAAAGAGTTTTAAAATCAGAATATCCTCAGATAATTCATCTCCTTGATGTTTCAAGGTTTGCGATCAATATGCAATATAAGGACAACCGTGAGAAATTATCCGACGGAGACGAGGTTACTATTATAATGCCTGTAAGCGGAGGAATTGCCCATAAAAACCGTTTTATAGAAATTACTGGTTCGGCTATTAACGTCAGCAAGGTTTTAAATTTCATCGAAAACCCGGCTGCGGGTTCTGTTCTTTTGTTTAACGGCACTGTCAGGAACAATGAGGACGGAAAGCCTGTTAAGTTCCTGTTTTATGAGGCATACAAGGAAATGGCGTTAAAAGAAATAGATAAGCTTGTAGATAACGCTTTTAAGGATTATGAATTGTTAAAGGTTGCCGTAATACACAGGACCGGAAAAATAGAAATAGGAGAAATTTCAATTTCGATAGGAGTTTCAAGCCCCCACAGGGAACATTCTTATCTTGCTTCAAAGTATCTCATTGATAATATAAAAGAGACCGTTCCAATATGGAAAAAAGAATCGTTCGAAAATTATAACAAATGGAAAAAAATATAACGAAGATATAAGATATAATAATATGAGATCGCATACCGTATGAAAAAATTATTCCTTGGTATAGATATAGGTTCTGTAACAGTAAAAACTGCAATATTAGATGAAAAATTTGATATTATCAGAAAAACATATACAAGATCAAACGGTGAATCGCTCAAAACCGCTTACAATGTCTTAAAGGAAACGCTTAATGAATTTCCTGCCCCAGATTTTTATTCTATGGGGGTAACCGGCTCCGGCTCAGGAATGTTAGGAAAGATTCTGAACATTCCTAACATAAACGAACTTGTTGCTCAGACAAAAGCCGTCGAACATTTTTATCCCGATGTAAAAACCGTTATCGAGATGGGTGGACAGGATTCTAAATTTCTTATACTTAATAAAAATAAGGAGACTGGTGAGATTTTTCTCGAAGATTTTGGGCTGAACGATCTATGCGCCGCTGGAACCGGTTCTTTTTTAGATCAACAGGCAGACAGGCTGAATATTGATATTGAAAAAGATTTCGGAAGGCTGGCAACAGCGTCTGAAAATCCTGCAAAAATTGCTGGAAGATGCACCGTTTTTGCAAAATCGGATATGATACACCTCCAGCAGATTTCCACCCCTCTTCAGGATATAGTTGCAGGTTTGTGTTATGCCGTTGTAAGGAACTTTGTCGGCATTGTTGCTAAAGGCAAGACTTTTAAAAAGCCGGTTATCTTTCAGGGTGGCGTTGCTTATAATAAAGGCATGATCAAAGCCTTTGAAGATGTTCTCGGATTAGGGAGAGGCGAACTTATTATTCCCGAACACCATACCATTATGTCCGCTATCGGTATTGCCTTAATATCAAAAAGCGAGGTATCTCGCGGAAAAAAGTTAGATTTTGCGGGTTTAGAACCCCTTGAAAAATTTATTAGAGAAAATAGGACTACCGGCAGGTATCATAAAAATCTGAAAGCCCATGCTGGTGACGATACCAATGGATCTTTTGATCATGACCGCGTGCTTGTGCAGTATAGCGGGCAGACAGTTCCTGTATATATCGGAGTTGATACCGGTTCTGTTTCCACCAATATTGCTCTTCTTGACGACGGGAAACGCCTTCTTATTAAAAAATACAAAAAAACAAATGGAGAACCTATAAAGGTCGTTAGGGAAACGCTTTATGAGATAGCCCGCGAATTGGAGTATTATAGTATTCGGGCTAATGTAAAGGGCGTTGTTACAACAGGCTCCGGCAGATATCTTATAGCAGATTATATCGGCGCCGATATGGTCAAAAATGAAATAACAGCTCAAGCCGAAGCCTCTGTTTTCATTGATAATGCAGTTGACACTGTTTTTGAGATCGGCGGTCAGGATTCTAAATATATCAGGATCAAAAATGGAGTTGTGGTAGATTTTGAAATGAATAAAACATGCGCAGCCGGAACAGGTTCTTTTTTGGAAGAGCAGTCGGAAAAGCTTTCTGTTGATATAGTTAAGGATTTTGCCGAATCCGCTTTTCGTGCCGATCACCCGTGCGGATTAGGCGAAAGATGTACCGTTTTCATGGAATCGGACCTGGTTTCCCACCAGCAGAAGGGAGCTACTAAAGATCAGCTTATAGCCGGATTAAGCTATTCGATTGTTGAAAACTTTTTAAATAGAGTAGTTCTTGGAAAACCTATCGGAGATCATATCCTTTTTCAGGGCGGCGTTGCTTTAAATAAAGCTGTTGTAAGCGCATTTGAAGCCATATTGGGTAAAAAAATGATTGTGCCGGAGCATAATGAGGTAACCGGGGCTATCGGAGGCGCTCTTTTAGCATTTCAAAATACCGGGAAGTCAAAATTTGCGGGCTTTGATTTAAGAACTAGGCAATATACTCAGGAATCGTTTGAATGTAAAAAATGTCCAAATTTATGCGAAATAAATAAAGTTACAGTTGATAGCGTTGCTTCCCATTACTATGGAGCAAGGTGCGATATCTTTGAGATTGATAAAAATAAAAAAGATAAAAAGGGCAAGAATTTCTTTAAATATAGAAAAGATCTTTTATTTAACGACTACGATAAAGATAAGAATGAAAATGATTATTCAAAGCCTCGTATCGGTATCCCGCTTACCCTTGAAACATACGATCTCTTTCCTTTATTCAACGAATTTTTTAAAGAGCTCGGCTTTTCGGTGATACTCTCCGACGAGACTAATAAATTTATTGCTGATTTAGCAAATATAATCTCGGTTACAGATACCTGTTTCCCGTTTAAAGTTGTCTACGGACACGTTAAAAATTTGTTAAGTGCAAGTAAAAAAATAGATGCTATTTTCCTTCCCGCATTGGTAAATAGGGAAAAAAATCACGATTTTCAACGCAACACATATCAATGCCCGTATATTCAGGGCATGCCTTTTTCAACAAAGGCCCTTATTGATTTTAACGGCACTATCGTTCTGTCTCCCGAAATAAGATTATATGACAGCAAAAAAGATCTGGATATTACTATAAAAAGCCTAAGCCGCTCCTTGAAAAGATTTAAAATTTCAAAAAAGGCAATAGCCGGTGCTTTAAATAAAGCAATTGAAAAGCAGAGAAACTTTTTTTATCGTCTTATAGAAAAAGGCAAAGAGGTTATGGAAGAATATGATAATATAACCGTGCTTATCGGCAGACCTTATAATACTCAGGATGAAGGCATTAACCTGTCAATGGCAAATAAAATAGCCTCTCTCGGCATCACGGTTATACCGATGGATTTTCTTGATTATAACGGTGTATCAATATACGACGAACACGACAATATGTTTTGGCATTCGGGTCATAAGATTCTTTCCGCCGCTAAAATAATTAGAGATAACCCAAAACTGAACGCTATTTATTTGACGAATTATAGTTGCGGTCCGGATTCTTTTATAAGAACCTTTTTTGCCGATTATATGCAAAACAAACCTTATCTTGAGATCGAAATTGATGAACATAATGCAGATGCAGGTTATGTTACAAGGCTTGAAGCATTTTATGACAGTATCAGTAAAAATAGTCTGCCGTTTATGGCTGTTTAATAAAGTTATTAAAATATTTTATTGACAACACCCATTTAGTGTATAATATTTAACATATTAATAATTTAATAATAAAATTTAATGCCATAATGCATAACAACAAAAGGTTTAAACAAATTCTTTGCAGGATTAAGAAAAAAGGGTATAGTCTCACGCCTCAAAGACATGAGATAATCAAAATTATTGCAGAGGCTAAAAATCATCCTTCCGCAATTGATATTTATTTGCAGGTTAAAGATGTCTATCCTATGGTATCCCTTAATACTATATATAAAAATATAGCCATGCTGCTTGAAATGCATGAGATTAGAGAAATAAGGACGCTTCAAAACGCCGTTCGTTACGATGGGGATATTACGCCACATGCTCACGTTATTTGTAAAAATTGCAGGAAAATAACCGATCTGCCCTTTGAAGATAATTCAAATAATAATATTCCTGAAATATATGTCAATCCAAAACTGAGAAAAAGATACGGCATTACCGATTATAGCATTGAATTTTACGGCATTTGCGATAGTTGCAGTGCCATAAAAAACAAACATAGCTATAGCCGTTTTCTGCCTATTTCTGCATAAAGTCGTAGCCGGCAATAAGCGCCTTGATACCATTCTTTTTTTCCAGCTCGTTTTTAGACATATCTGCGATTATCGAAGCAATAGAATCAAGATCAAACAGGTCTGATTGAGCCGTCATAGCTCCAATTAATGCGATATAAGGGGATCCTTTATCCCCCCTTATTATATCTATATTAATAATTTTATCTACCGGGATCTTAAAGATGTTTTCCGTTTTTTCCCTGATCTTTTTGTCAACCGAATTATTATCCGCCAGAAAATAATTGCACGCATTAAACTTTGAATAATCAGCAACGATGAGCGTACCTGCATTGCAATAAGGCAGGTAGTTTACAGTTGATTGATAATCCATACTGATAATTGCATTAATAGCATTGTTTGAACAATTTGTGTTTGCAAACTTGCCGATCTTTATTAAAGCAGTGGTAAGATTATAATTTGAAATATTTGAGACGGGTTTAAGCATAAGAGAAATGCTGTATTTTTCCTTTTTTGAAGAAAAATACAGGATCCTGCCGAGATATTTAATTTCCTGAAAATCTGCGCCATTTAAAATTATGTTATAACTTATGCTATCCATTTTTAATATTTTTTTTAATATAGGCTATATCTTTACTTTCTTTCACTTTAATTCTATCTTACTTTCAATATTATCTTTTATCTTTGCCCTTTTTCTCTTATTAAGTTTTATTCCGCTATGAGGACAGATATCTACGCATAACATGCAGCTAACGCAGATAGTTGGATCTATAACGGCGTCGTTATCAATATTTATTTTAATTGCGGGGCATTTTGTAAGCTGATAGCATAGTTTGCATTCAAATTTATTGCATATATCGTTATTTATATAAAAGTTTTTAGAATAGTTATAATTTTTATCCCCTTTTGTTTTTTTTCTGCAATCATTTTCCAGAAAAATAAGGCTAGAGCTATATTTATTTTTAATATCTTTTAATCTGGTATTGTTTTTCAGAAAATCTATTTTAACCGATTTAGCAACTGATTTAACAACTGATTTAGCAAGGGGATGGTTCAATTCTATTCTTGAATTTTTGTTAAGATAGTAAATAGAGTTATAAATAACGAAGGTTATCTTATCTTTTAGGGAAAAATTCTTTATTTTTTTGATAATATATTCCATTTTACTGCTAAAATTAAAATAGGATATAAAGACAAATATTGTTTTGTTTAAGTCTTCTATGTTTAGGTCTGAAATGAAATAAGCGGGTTCTTCTACGATAAATATATTCGGGAACGAATACCTTAAAGCGCTTGAATTGATAAGAGAAAAACAGTCTTTGTCGCCTATAATTACAGTTTCTTCCGATTTTTGATCTTTAAGCTTTTGCAGGAAAGTAAAAAGATTGCAGCCCATGCAAAATGACGGAGGTACAGGCATTGCATCAAGTTTAAAATCATCAATACAAAACCCGGCTGGTTTTTCAGAAGGAGCTTTTATAAACCTGCTAAACCTTAATAAATTTTCATTTTTTTTGAAATAGTCATGGATCTCGCTATTTAAAAGATTGTAGTTGTCATATAAATAAATATTTTCATACCTCGTTTCAAGAGAATTATCCGTAATATTATTAAGGTTTTTGTAATCTATTGGATTTAAGAGATTAAATAAAATAATATCGGGTGCGCCTGGATTTTCAATAAACATGGGAAAGCTTTTAGAGTCGCTTATTATCAAATCGTGAATATTAGCATTAGACCCTTTAAAAAATTTTATAGACTGCTCAGGATTTTTAAAATCGGCTATGCTTTCTTTTAAGGATTTTTTAGGATTATTGTTATTATTGTTATCTGAAGCAGGCTTTAAAACAGGCTTGATCTCGATCCTTTCGGTATATTTCACTTGTTCTTTAGATCTGTACTCGTATAACACCGGATCATTAAGATAAATAAGTACGGGCAGCCTTAATCTTTCCGAAAATTCAAAATGTGAAGGAATAAGATCCAAAAAGTCGTCAATTTTAGAATAATTAAATATAGGAAATCTCTTTTCAACCCCAGGAGAAAAATTCCTGAACTCGTCTTTTTTAATTATGTAAATTAATAATCCCCCATTAATATGGCTTTCGTCTAAAAAAATTTCTTCAAGTCGGTCAAAACCGAAAAATGATGAGCAGTGGCATACTATGAGGCTCCTTTGATGGGTAAGCGTAAGGGCAAAAATACTAAACCACATCTCCGAAGCATCGGGGCACGTTTTTGCAAGCGCTGTTTGAAAATATTCGGGTAGAAAATGATTTAATTTTTCATCGTAGAATAAATTTTTTGTGCCATTTTCCGCAGCTCTTAAGTAAATATGTTCAATGCCGCTTATAATATCTGTATCCCGGTTTTCAGGACTTAAACGTTTTTCTTTGCTGTTTAAAAAGCCCATATTACATTAGGTCTATTGGTTCGGTGCCTTCAATCTTTCTGGTTTTAATATCTTTTTTAGCTGCGGAAAGTATTGTAGCTATTATATTAATTGCTAAAAGGGTAAGAATTACGATAGTAAGGCCGTGCATGAATGCCTTGATCTTAATAGCCTGCGGAACAATAGTGCCGGCCGTATCTATATTATATCCATGTGCGGCGGTATAGTTATGCTTTAACGTTGCAAATATAAATCCGGAGATGTCAACCCCGAAGATTAGGCCTAAGGCGCGCATCATGTTAAGAATTCCGCCTGCAACTCCGAGCCTTTCTCTTGGAGCGGAATTCATTATACTACTGTTATTAGGCGGAGTAAAAAGTCCCATACCAATGCCGAGCAGTATAAACTCTGCAATCAGCAAGGGAATGCTGGAGGAATTTATCATAAATGAGAGTATAAGAGTTGAAGCTGCGCATACCGCCATACCCGAGGTTGTCATTATCCTTGAGCCGTATTTATCGGAAATATAGCCGGCAAAAGGGGCTATTATTGCCATTGAAAGCGGTATGGGCGTCAATAGCGTACCGGTAAGAGCCGCATTATATTTTAAAATGTTTTCAAGATAAAACGGCATAAGGAAGAGAACGGCAAATAAGACATAGTATGATAGCATGCCGGTTATGTTGCCGACGGAAAACGCCCATTTTTTAAAGAGCTTTAAGTCTATCATAGGGTGTTCGACCTTTAATTCCGTAAAAACGAACAGCGGCAAAAGAATTGCGGCTAAGACGAAATAAGCTATGATTATAGGGGATGTCCAACCTAATTTCTCTCCTTCGTTAACGGCTAAAACTAAAAAAGCAAGTCCCGATGCAAAAAATGATATGCCGAAATAGTCAATCTTTTCTTTTTTAGGGCGTGATTCGGTTTTCGGTAGAATATACATAGCTGCAAAAGTGCCGAATATTCCGATCGGAACGTTGACATAAAATATGGCGCGCCAGCTTATAGCCGCAATTAAAATACCCCCGACAAATGGTCCGATCGACATGGCAATTGCCTGCACCGCCCCCTGAAGACCAATAGCCCTTCCCAGTTCGTTGGACGGAAATGCCTGGGTGATAATTGCAACGGAATTTGCCTGAAGAAGGCCTGCTCCGACAGCTTGAATTACACGGGAAGCGATGATAAAATTTGCGTTGGGAGCCATGCCGCATAAAGCGGAGCCGATGGTAAAGACAATAAACCCGATGTTATACATTTTTGTCCTTCCGAACATGTCAGCCAACCTTCCAAAAAGCGGTAGAAATATGGTCAGGGTAAGCATATAAGCCATTGCCACCCATTCAATCACTGCCAGCTGAACATTGAAACTGTCTTTCAAAGTTGGCAGGGCAACGTTAACGATACTGACATCCAATGCGGACATCGTTGCACCGACAAGCACGGTTGTAAGAATAAACCACTTCCAGTTTGGATGCGAAGTAAAATATGGATGAGGGAAAGTACTCTTTTTAAACAATTCTTATATCCTCCTTTATTTTAGATATATTTTAGATATATATTTTGTAATGTGATATACGTATTATCCTACTTTTTCAATAAACTTATTCCTACCTCTCTAAGCTGCATCGATTCTATCTTAGACGGGGTATCAGTTAGCGGACAGTATGCTTTTTGAGTTTTTGGAAAGGCAATAACATCCCTTATGGAATTTTCATTTCGAAGAAGCATTAAAATCCTATCAATCCCAAATGCAATGCCTCCGTGCGGGGGAGCGCCAAAACTTAAAGCATCGAGCAAAAAGCCAAATTTCAACCTTGCATTTTCTGGAGTGATTTTTAGTATCTTGAATATTTGCTCTTGAAGCTCTTTTTTATGTATTCTTATACTGCCCCCGCCTATTTCTTCGCCGTTAAGCACAAAATCGTAGCTTTCCGACCTTGCTTTTAATGGATCAGATATAAGTATGTCAATGTCGCTTAGTTTTGGAGACGTAAAAGGGTGATGGACGGATACGATCTTTTTTTCTTCTTCCGAATATTCAAAAAGAGGGAAGTTTACCACCCATAAAAAATTAAATTTAGATTTTGGTATTAAATTAAATTTTTTTGCAAGATGCACTCTTAATTTACCTAAAACCGCATTGGCAATCCGTTTCAAATCAGCCTGATAAAAAATCATATCGCCGTTTTCGGCATTTAATTCGTTTATTAAATTCGATCTTTCCCCAATGCTTATGAATTTGGATATTCCGCCGTCGAAAGTTTTATTTTCACCAACCTTTGTCCATGCCAGCCCCTTTGCTCCAAATTCTTTTGCAAAGGAAACGAGCTCATCTATATCTTTTCTTGAAAGAAGGTTTGAACCGGTTTTCAGGCATATGCCTTTGACCTCCCCGCCGCCGGTAATGGTATCTTTAAATAGGTTAAACGAAGAATTTACAAATATATGCGAAAGCTTTTTAAGGGTCATTTCAAATCTGGTGTCCGGCTTATCGCTTCCGTAAGTATCCATCGCATCATCGTAATTCAATCTTGGAAAAGGCAGGTTTAACTTAATATTTAACAGCTCGCCGAATACGCCGGAAAGAAGTTCTTCGGTTAAGGAAAGAATATCGTCTTTATTTACAAAGGACATCTCCATATCTAATTGCGTGAATTCCGGTTGACGGTCCGCTCTGAGATCTTCATCACGGAAACATCTTACTATTTGATAATACCGCTCGAATCCGCTTACCATAAGGATCTGTTTAAATAACTGCGGCGATTGCGGCAGGGCGTAAAAACTACCAATATTTAGCCTTGACGGCACTAAAAAATCTCTTGAACCCTCCGGTGTGCTTTTAGTTAAAAAAGGGGTTTCAATATCAAAAAACCCTTTTTTTTGCAAAAAATTCCTTATCGAAAAAGTAAAATTGGACCTGAATATTATATTTTCTTTTAATTTTTTCCTTCTAAGGTCAAGATATCTGTATTTAAGGCGCATTAATTCATTTACGCCGGCTTCTTTTTCTTCTTCTATCTGAAACGGCAAGGTTTCGCAATCGTTCAGGAGTTCCACGGATCTTGCCTCGATTTCTATCTTGCCGGTTTTTAAATGCGGATTTTCTGTGCCTGAAGGACGAATGCGGACAACACCCAAAACCGATACGACGAATTCATTCCTGATTTTTTTAGCTGTTTTAAAGGACTGCGGGGATATTGTTTCATCGAAAACTATCTGGATTGTTCCAGAGTAATCTCTTAAGTCTATAAATATAAGACTGCCGTGATCCCGATAATGCATCACCCAGCCTTTCAAGTTAAATTCTAGACCTTTGTCGTTTTCGTTTATTTCTTCGCACAATGTCCTTTTCAAAGTTTTTGTTAAGGTTTTCACGAAGAGCCTCTCACTCTCCATTTTTGACATAGCTTATTTTAAATTCAATTTTTAAGTTTATATCTTATAAAGTAATTATGTCAATAAAAATTTAATAATTGTCAACCCAAAATAAAAATGTCACCTTTTTACCAAAATAAAAATGTCACCTTTTGGTTAAAATTAATATTAATATTAGAAGGGTTTTTTTAAATCTTTTTAGTTTAATTAATATTGTTGTTAATGTTGTATTAGCCCCTTAATTGACTGGAATAAAATTAGACACTATAATTAAGTCAACCTAAAGTTAAAAAATGGGACTGAAAAAGGTTATAAAAACACAAAAAATATATTGACAACATTAGTATTTTATTATAACTTATATATAAAGGTAAATTATAATCAAAAGTGTCTTAATTTACTCCAACAATATAGGGGTTAAACCATAGCAAAATATCCGTTTAAGATTTTTATAGGGCTTGACATTATATAGACCATACTATATACTGGTCTATATAATGGTTAATATTAATAATATAATAATAATATAAGCAACTAAGTTTAATTGTTAAGGTTATTATGAAATAGAAAAGTGGGGGAGACATTATAATAATGAAAATTAAAATTGGAGCATACGAAGCAAAAACTAAACTTCCTATGATATTGCGCAATGTTAGAGGCGGGCAGTCTTATACTATTACCAATCGCGGAGAAGAGATAGCCGAGCTTATACCAAGCCTGAATATAAATAAAAAAAATAAAGATCTTGCCGTTGAAAAAATTAAAGCTCTTATGTTAGATAATCCAATAAGCGGCGTAAACATAAAAGATATAATTTCCGAGGGTAGGGCGTGAAATTCGTTCTTGATAATTCAGTAACGATGAGGTGGTTTTTTGGGGACGGAAAGCCAAAAGAGATAAACTATGCAAAAGACGTGCTTGAGGCTATGAGGTTGGTTACAGCTTTAGTACCGGCTATATGGGGGCTTGAAGTATCTAATGTTATTGCAAAGGCGGAAGCCAAAGGTTTGGTAGTGGAGGCAAGAAGTTCTATATTTCTCGAAATGTTAAAAGAACTCGATATAGAAGCCGACGTTCAGACTTTTGCACGTTCGCTCGACGATATTCTTAATTTAGCAAGGCGCTACGGGTTATCTGCTTACGATGCTTCATATCTGGAATTAGCCATGCGGGAGAACCTTTCATTGGCTACCTTAGATGAGGATTTAATCAAAGCCGCCAAAAAAGCTGGAATTAAAATTTATTATATTTAGAAGATTATGGTAATAGTATATGATCCGGGTGGGTGCTATTCAAAAAAGAGCAGATAGAAAATTATCAATTTCCCGATCGAGTTCGGGATTTTTCAAGAGCATTTCCATGTGGCTTTTAGACGCTATTTTTTTAAGTTTAACGTTTTTAAGCATTTTTGACAGGCTGATAACACAATTTTCTTTGATTATTTTATCACTCCCGGAATATATAAGATGGACATAGATATTGTTATTATTTATTGTGTTAAAATTAATCGTTTTTTCTTTGTTCAAACTTTTTATGGACTTAAAATCGTTTATCACCACTGCCGGAGGGGTTCTGCGGATGTCAAGAAGCGCCGGAAAGATATCGGATCCGAAAGGATAAGCATCTTTTAAAAATAATTTAATGGTTCTTTCAAAGTTATTTTCGAGGTTTGCGATGAAGCTGTCCCTTATAGTAATATTTGTGCATCCGGCTATTGCCATGATAGCGCTCACATCTTCAGGGAAAAGGGAAGAATAACACAAGCAGACAGGCGCTCCCATTGAATGACCTATCAAAATCGCGTTTTTTTTGTATATTAGCTGTAATTTTAAAAGAAGGTGTTTTATTGTTGCCGCAAAGTGGTTAATATTATAAGCGCCATAAGGGTTACCTAAACCGGATTCCGAAAAAGAAGACAAACGTTTTGACCGGAAATGTCCCGGAAGATCGGGAGCAATAATGTTAAAAGACCTTCCGTGGTTATTTTTAATATAATTGAAAAGAGGCAGCATTGACAAGTGATTTCCGCCGGCGCCGTGAATTAGGATGACAGTTTTTTTATTTTCGCCGGCTTTAGACCTGTGCAAAACATAAAATATTTGTTCGTTATTGATATTTGCGAAAGGCATTATTGATTTTAGTATTATAATTTAAATGAATAGATATAGTTTGAAAATACGGTAATATGTGATATATTATTAAGCTGTATTGATTATAAATTAAATTAATAATTAAAAAATTAAGCGGCAATAATATCATGGCTGTTTCCGTTTTCAATCATCCGACTAAAATTATATACGGCGTTGATTCTTTATACAAGTTGGAAAATGAATTAAAGACGCTAAAGTGTAAAAGTTTATTTGTCGTGTCCGGCAAAAAATTTCTGGAAAATTCGGGAACGAAAGAAAAACTCCTGTCAATCTTAAAAAATTTTGATATATATTTTTTTAACAGGGTAATTCCGAATCCGCCTTCGGATGTTATTGAGGAAGCCGTGAAGATTTTAGTGGCGCAAAAATTTGATGCAGCAATTGGTATTGGCGGCGGAAGCGCTATTGATTGTGCAAAACTTTCCCTTGCGGTTTTTAATGCCGGTGCCAATGTGAAAGATCTTTTATACGGGAAAAGCCCGGTTTTAAAAAGGCCTATCCCGTTAATTGCCGTGCCCACAACCTCGGGAACAGGAAGCGAGGTAACGCCGTTTGTAACCGTAAGGGACAAACAGTTAAATAAAAAGATCGCTTTAGGCTCTTATTTTTTATATCCCGAAATAGCAATAATCGATCCAAAACTTACATTTCAGATGCCGCCGCATATTACCGCTTCTACTGCGCTTGACGCCATTTCCCATGCTTTTGAATCTTTATGGTCAAAAGATAGCCAGCCCATAACGGATATTTTTGCCGAAGAATCAATAAAGCTCATCTTTGAAAATATAGACTATGCTGTTAGATGTGATTGCGCCGTTCTTGATGAAAGGGCGCAAGAGGCAAGGGTTAATATGTCTATGGCAAGCATGCTTGCCGGAATAGCAATATCTCATACCCGTGCAGGCGCATCGGATGCAATATCTTATCCTATTGCGGTCTATTCAAATATTACTCATGGTTTTGCCTGCGCATTAACCTTAGGCGAAGTTCTTAAATTAAATTACCCGTTTTTATCAAAAAAATTCGATAAAATATTTAGCAGGCTCGATATAAAAGACATCGAAGAAATGAAAGGGAAGATAGATTCTTTAAAGAAAAATCTCAGCGCCCCGTGCAGTTTAAGGGAACTTGGCATTAAAGAGGAAAATATTTCCGATATAGCCGAACAATCTTTTGATCATCCGGCTATGCAAAAGAATATAGCTCCGCTTACCAAAAAAGATATCGAAAATATTTTGAAAACAATCTATTAATTAATATAATATTATTTAATATTAAGATAATAAATAATAAGGATGTTTACTATAAAAAGGTTAATTTATTATTATTATGAAAAAAAGCTCAAGAGGGAAGTCTTAAAGAAGAAAGTGCCTTTGCATGTAGGTATTATTCTTGACGGCAATAGAAGATACGCTGAAGCAAAGGGGTATTCAAGTATTTCATATGGGCATAAAGCAGGCGCAGGTAAGATAGACGAAGTAATATTATGGTGTATAGAGTTTAAGATCAAGGTTGTGACGATCTGGGGTTTTTCAACGGATAATTTTAACAGGGGGAAAGACGAGGTTGTTTCCTTATTCGACATTATAAGAGCCAAGCTTGAATACTATATCAACTCCGATTTTATTAATAAAAATAAGATAAAGGTGTCAATCATAGGTAAAAAGTCCCTTTTGCCAGAAGAGCTTAAAAGCGTTATTAAAAGATTGGAGGATAAGACCCGGACGTATTCAAACCTTCATCTATATATTGCATTAGGCTACGGAGGCAGGCAGGAGATCTGCGATGCATTCAGCAAATTTATTGCCGATAACTTATATAAAATCATTAATGTTTCCAATATAACAAACGGAACCGTGCCGGGCACTTTCAGTCTTAATAATCCGTCTGTTGATTTGAGTCATCTATCCGAGCTTGTTACAGTGGATACCATATCGAAATACCTTTATACTTCGGATGCAGCCGATCCAGATCTTATTATAAGGACCAGCGGGGAGGTAAGGCTCTCAGGTTTTCTCTTATGGCAGAGCGCTTACAGCGAATATTATTTTTGCGACGCTTTTTGGCCTGAATTCCGTAAGATTGATTTTTTAAGGGCGATACGGAGTTACCAGTCCCGTCAGATCCGGTTGGGGAAATAATCCGAAATTGCTGGCTGAAATTTCTTAACTTAACTTAAATGAATTGCTTTGATGTGGGTTGGCTCGGGACTTAACTTAATTAGAGTTTGACAGTTCACTTCACTATTTACGTTAATATATTTTTATACTTTTATGATAATACGGAGCATTTATTAGTTATTAATGAATTTTAAAAATCCTGCCATTGCAAACGAAGCAAAAAAAAGTTATAAAAGAATACTCACTGGCGACAGGCCAACTGGACCCCTTCATTTGGGACATTATTGCGGTTCTTTGAAAAACAGGGTGGATCTTCAGGATAAATACGAAACTTTTATATTGATAGCCGATGTGCAAGCGCTTACTACTAATTTCGAACACCCGGACAAGCTTAAAGAAAATATACTTCAAATTACGATGGATTATCTATCTGCAGGCATTTCTCCTGAAAAGTCAACTATAATAATACAATCCATGGTTCCCGGGATATCCGATCTTACCATATTTTTTTCGATGTTTGTAACTGCAAATGCTTTAAGGCATAATCCTACTATAAAGACCGAAGCAAAAGAAAGGGGTTATAAAGAATTAAATTATGGTTTTCTCGGCTATCCGGTAAGTCAGACTGCCGATATTGCCGTTTTTAAGGCGGATCTTGTTCCGGTCGGCATTGATCAGCTTCCGCATATAGAATTAGCCAGAAAAATAGTTCGAAGGTTTAACGATCTTTACGGTGAGACTTTAATAGAACCTGAGGCACTTTTGAGCAATTTTCCGAAACTTGTCGGACTTGATGGCAATTTGAAAATGAGTAAATCCTACGGCAATGCTATTTATTTATCCGATGATATTGAAACAATCAGGTCTAAGATTAAAATGGCATTAACCGATAAAGCAAGAATACATCCGAATGATCCAGGGCATCCCGACATATGCACAATTTTTTCGTATCATAAGGCATTTTCGGAAGAAAATATGATTAAAACCACTGAATATGAATGTAAAAATGGCAAGATAGGGTGTGTTCAGTGTAAGAATAATCTTTTTATAAGAATTAAAGCCCTTATAGAACCTATGAACGAAAAAAGAGAATACTATAAAAAGCATGTTCCAGAAATATGGGATATACTTCTTTTAGGAACCGGAAAAGCTAAAACGATTGCAGAAGTAACTTTAAAAGAGGTTAGATCGCATATGAAGTTAGATTATTTCGAATAATTTTTCTTGTAAGATCATAAATTAATGGTTTATGCTATGCAAATATATTTTTGAGAATTTATAAATTTTCGCATATAATAACATTCGTATTTGATTATATACCTTATAATAACTTAATAAAAATAAAAATATCATATCATAAAGGAGAAAGAATTAATGGCTAACAAATTATTTATAATGTTGCAAAACACTTCGCCGGCGAATCCTCATCAATTAGGTGCCCCTTTTTTTCAAGCTGCTGCGGCTGCGACCATGGATTATGAAGTAGAGATGGTCCTTACTGCTGATGCTGGTTTGCTGATGAAAAAAGGCTTTGCCGAAAATATAAGAATAATAAAAGGGAGCCCTAAAACGGTTTATGATTTTATTAAAGATGCATATGATGCGGGCGTTGTCCTGAAAGTATGTACGCCATCCTTGGAATTGAATGCTCTTGCAAAAGACGATCTTATACCTGAATGCAGCGGGATTGTCGGAGGCGCATATGTTATAGAGAAAACTATGGATGACGATACAAAGGTTCTTGCTTATTAACCGTTAGTTGCCGGCGCGGGGGCTGTCTTCAGTTAACCGCGGTTAACTGAAAATTAAGCGCTATTGGTAAAAAGGCGGCTACCCCCCTTTTTATTGGCATATTCAAATATTCAATCTTGATTTATTTGATTTAACGGTTAACAATAATTGCATATAAACTCTTCGGCTGATGTCGCGGCAAGAGCGCCTTCCCCGACGCCGGTAGCTACCTGAAGCAGTTTTTTTGCGCAGGCATCTCCGGCGCAGAAGACTCCCGGCATTGATGTCATAAGAGTATATGGGTCGGCTTTAATAAAGCCGTATTCGTCTTTGTTAACATGTATAAAAGATGTTTGCGGTTTTATGCCTATAAAAATAAAGACTCCTTTAACCGGAAGAGTGTTTCTTTCTTTGGTTTTGATATTTTCTATCGTTATGGATTCTACTGTTTTTGTACCGTTAATAGAAATAGGGGTATGTTCGAGTTTAAGCATGACATTTTTTGCATTATTGAGTCTTTCCTGAATTATTTTTTCCGCCCTGAATTCTTTTCTTCTATGAATCAAAACAATTGATTTGACAATTTTTATAAGATAATTTGCTTCTTTGACCGCTGTATCGCCGCCGCCTATCAGGGCTATATCTTCGTTTCTAAAAAAAGGACCGTCGCATGTGGCGCAGTAGGAAACACCCTTGCCAGTGAACTCCCTTTCTCCCGGAATGCCGATTTTTTTAGGGCTTGCCCCTGTTGCAACGATAATGGTTTTGGAATTGTAAGTGCCTTCTACGCCGTGCAGTATTTTATAATCGCCATTATCGCTAACATCTTTTATCTCATCGTATACTATTTGCAGGCCAAGCCCTTTGGCGTGATCATCGAACTTTTGCATTAGCTCGGCGCCGGAAAGCGATGGAAAACCCGGGTAGTTTTCAATATTATCGGAAACGGCTATCTGTCCCCCAACCGCCATTTTTTCTATTAATATAAGATTAAGTCTTGCCCTCAGCCCGTAAATCGCTGCCGACATACCTGACGGTCCCCCGCCTATGATTATTAGATCGTAAACCATTGCACCTTATCCTCCAATTATATCCTAATATAAATAAATTAAGTGTTGCATTATTTGCAGATAGTTATGTAATATTAATTTAAAGAATGAGATCATAATTAATTATATACATAATTTAAACATATTTAACTTTTTAAATCAAATTAAACCAAACATTATAAAATGAAAAAATCTTTAAGCCTTTTACAACTTACATTTGCCTCGACAAGCGCAATTATCGGTTCGGGATGGCTTCTGGGCATGTACGTCAGCGCAAAGTATGCGGGACCGGCTTCGATATTTTCATGGTTTATCAGCGGATTTGCTATAATGCTGATAGCATTGGTTTATAGCGAGCTTGGAGCTATGCTTCCCGCTGCGGGGGGACTTGCAAGATACCCAAAATATACCCACGGAGCGTTTTTAGGATTTATAGCAAGTTGGATACTCATTATAGCCGGCGCGGCTGTCAGCACTATTGAGACGGAAGCAACCGTCCAATATCTCAATTTTTATATACATAACCTTTTTGCCGGTCAAACACTTACACATTTGGGTTTAATTTTTGCTTTTTTTATACTTATTTTTTTCTTTTTACTTAACCTGTTCGGGGCAAAAATCTTTGCCAAAACCAACACTTTTCTTACCTATTTTAAAATTTTAATACTTATAATCATCGCAACCGTGCTTATTTATGTTTCCATTAAAAACGGCAATATCAAAAATCTTGCAAGTTATAATTTAATGCCTTACGGCTATGACGGTATTATGAAAAGCATATCTTTAGGAGGAATAATATTTTCATATCTTGGTTTCAGGCAGGCTATTGACCTTTCAGGGGAAGCCAAAAGACCTGGAAGGGATATTCCCATTGCAACTATATTATCGGTCATTATAGGAATCGTGGCTTATACCTTTCTTGCATTTAGCTTTATAATATCGGTTCCGCAGGTAAAAAACAATTCATGGAATATGCTAAATTTTTCATCGCCCTTTGTAAATTTATTGAGTCTTTATAGACTGCCCGCATTTGCTTTGATTGTCATGTTTGGAGCTATAATATCCCCGTTTGCAACGGGACTCGTCTATATGGGAACCACATCAAGAGTAACATTTGCTATGTCCAAGATGAAATTTTTACCCAAAAGCTTTCATTTGAATTTTAACAGATATGGAACGGCTTATATATCCTTAATTTTCACATTTTTTCTCTCGGTTTTATATCTTCTTCCTTTTCCAAGCTGGCAGTCCTTAGTCGGCATAATCACATCGGGAATAGTTTTTACTTATATCTTAGGACCGGTTGGGCTTATGACCTTTCGGAGATTAGACCCGGATAGAAAAAGACCTTTTTATCTCCCGTTTGCAAACACTGTTTCTTTACTGGCATTTATAGTTGGAACATTGATTATTTACTGGTCCGGCTTTGGTATTTTATGGAAACTCGGAATAGGAATATCGGCAGGGGTTTTACTGTTTATTTTTACAAACTTTAATAAAATTAAAAAGAAATTCAAAGAAACGGTCATACCCGGACTCTGGTTTATATCTTATATACTGGCTATTTTAATCATATCCTTTTTGGGCAGTAAAAATTTTGGCGGAAATAATATGGTTAAATCGCCTTACGACTTAATTGCCGTAATTTTAATTGCCGTCCTGTTTTACTTCATCGCAATTAATACCTCGATAAAAAAAGAAGAGATGAAAATGATAATAGAAGAAGAGTTTATCGGGGAAGAGTTTGAGATTTAAAAAATAAAAAAATAATTAGCCCTTGCCGAATCAAATTAAAACCTGTGTAAGATATAGCATGGAAATTCCCAGAAAAAGGACCGCAAATATAAAAAGGCCGATTAACTTAATCCTTAAAGAAACATTAAAAAATTTTTTCCAGACATTTAATATAAAAAGAGAAATAAGCTGAGATATATTTTTAATTTTGTCGGGTTTCATATTCTTACATATTCTTAAAATAGATAATTTATAGACATCTGGACATCAATATTTTCCAAATTTATTTTTTTACCCTCATTATTAAAAGATAGCATAATAATGAAGAAATAACAAGTACGACAGGGATCAAGCCGTAATAATTTTTAAATAATAACCCCGCAATACTCCCCCCTATAAAGCTTCCCGAAAACTGCATCGTGTTGTAAACGCCCATTGACGAACCTACAAACGATTTATCGGATGATGCGGACACTAATGAAGGCATTATAGGCTCGGTAATCGAAAAACCAGTAAAAAAAAGAATGCCTCCTAAAATGATTATCGGCAGGGTGTAATTATTAAAACTGGAAAACATAAAAATGCTGGAAATACCCATTAACGCAAAACTAAATTTTAGTAAATGAATTTCATATCCCATATCCGCCTTTTTCGACGCTTTTGTCATGGCAAAAAGGGAAAAAACCACCATCGGAATTAAAATCTTATAATAATAGCCCGTTCCAAGTTCATGTTTGACGATTAACGGCAAACTAAAAAAGAAAATCGTCATAAAAAAGGATAATAAAAAACCCTGAATCGAGAGATTTGCCAATGTTTTATTTTTAAAGACCTTTATGGCGTCTTTAAAGGTAATTTCTATTTCCTTTAGCATTTCTTTGCTTTTGGGTTCTTCTACTAAAACAAGTATAAAAAAGGCTGAAAATATGCCCAGAACGCCTGAAAGATAAAATAAAAAGGGGTAGCCGAAGTAATATGACAGAAATGGTCCCATAACGATACCGGCAACAAAACTGAGTCCAATTGAGATACCCAGATATGCCAGCGCTTTTGCTCTATCGTTTTCCGAAACGGTATCGGAGACGAGTGCAAAAGCAACGGAGCTTTCAGCTGCAACTCCCTGTAAAAATCTAAAAGAAATCAGTTCATAAATATTAGAGGTAAATCCTATTATAAACGTCAGGATACCGAATAAAAGCATTCCAAAAAACAGCACATTTTTCCTTCCGATTTTGTCGGAAAGATAACCGAAAGGTATTTGAAAAATTGCCCTCGATAATCCATAAATGCCAAACGCAATTCCGATTAGGATAAGATTTGCCGTAAATTTTTCGGCAAATAGGACAAAAACAGGCAGGATAAGAAATACCGCAAGCATCCTAAATCCCACCACGGAGCTCATTGCCATAATAGTTCTTTTTTGGGTTTTATTAAATGCCATAATTATTTCCTAACGCGGAATTGCGGAATTAAAGAAACGCAATAAAATGGAAATCGGCTTAAGTTTATGATAATATACTATATAGACATATTATATTACAATCATATCGCATATTGCTAATGAGAAATTTTAATTTTTCAAGATTTAGAAGGTAGGGGTGATGTTTTTAATGAAAGAATATTTAAACACAAATATAGTGGATAAATTGAATAAAGACGACAAAGACAGGGATATAAAAGTAAAACAGGATTTAATAAGAAATCTATTAAAAGAAAAAAACGCGATTTTGCTGGCTCATAACTACCAGAGGGGAGAAATTCAAGATATTGCCGACTTTCAAGGCGACTCTTTAGAGCTTTCTATTAAGGCAAATAAAACCGATGCCAGTATTATAGTGTTTTGCGGCGTCAGGTTTATGGCGGAAAGCGCCGCGATAATGAATCCGGATAAAATTGTTATACTCCCGAATAAAAATGCGGGCTGTCCAATGGTTGATATGATAACCCCGAATGATATAATTAATTTAAAAAAAGATTATCAAGGCGCTCCCGTTGTTGCATATGTTAACACATCTGCCGAGTGCAAGGCTGTTTCCGATATATGCTGCACCTCTGCAAACGCCGTTAAAGTAGTTAATTCTTTAGCTGGGGAAAAGGTTATAATGGTGCCCGATAAGAATTTGGGCAGTTATGTGCAAAGATTTACCGATAAAGAGATAATAAATTGGCCGGGTTATTGTCCACCTCACAGAAGGACGACTCCCGGAGATATTAAAGCTTTGAAAGAAAAATACCCGGGAGCCGTATTTGTCGCCCATCCCGAATCTACACCCGAAACTATTGACGTTGCAGATCACGTTTCTTCAACCTCTGGAATGTATCGCTATGTTAAAGAAACCGACGCTAAATATTTTATTATAGGTACTGAACGCGGGATTATATATAAGATGGAGCGGGAAAATCAGGGTAAAGTGTTTATTCCTGCAAATAGCGGACTTGTTTGTCCCAATATGAAAAGAACACATTTAGAAGATATTATCGAATCCCTTACAGGGATGAAAAATATTATAGAGGTTCCTGAAGACATCAGGATTAAGGCAAGAAAATCCATCGAAAACATGCTTGCTTTATAATCAGACATTTAATAAAATATAAAATTATCTTGATTAGTAACGCTAAAAATATCAGAAGGGATAACTTTTTGGATTTTCAGCATCTGATATTTAAACTTCAGAACTTCTGGTCCGATTTTGGATGCATTATCCTGCAGCCTTTTGATATGGAAGTAGGAGCAGGCACTTTTGCGCCTTACACCTTTCTTAAATGTTTGGAAGGAAAAAACTGGAAAGTTGCTTATGTCCAGCCGTCCAGAAGGTCTACCGACGGAAGGTATGGTGAAAATCCCAACAGATTGGCGCGTTATTATCAATTTCAAGTCATTATACAACCGTATATAAAAGAAATTCAGGAAATATATTTAAAAAGCCTCAAATCCGTCAATATAGACCCTTGCAGGCACGATATAAGATTTGTCGAAGACGACTGGGAATCGCCCACCCTGGGGGCATGGGGACTTGGCTGGGAGGTCTGGCTTGACGGGATGGAGATCACACAGTTTACTTTTTTTCAGCAGATCGGCGGCATTGAACTCAATCCTATCGCTACCGAAATAACATACGGATTAGAAAGGATAGCGATGTATCTGCAGGAAAAAGAAAGTGTTTTTGATCTTTCATGGAACGGCAGACTTACTTACGGCGATATTCATAAAAATGATGAATTTGAATCTTCGAAATATAATTTTGAATATTCGTCGGGCGATATTCTATTCTCTCTTTTTGATCTATTTGAAAAAGAAGCAAAGTCGCTTCTTGCATGCAAGTTGGTAAAACCGGCATATGAATATTGCCTTAAATGCTCTCACGTTTTCAATCAGCTTGAGGCAAGAGGGTTAATGAGCGTATCGGAGAGAATGAATTATATCTTAAGGGTAAGATCCTTAGCAAAATCATGCGCTGTCCTTTATAAGGAAACAGCGGTATCATAGAGCTATTGCAAGCTATACCGTGTTATTATGAGCGAATTTCTTTTAGAGATCGGTTCCGGCGAACTTCCATATAAAGAAGTCCGTGAACTGCATAGTAAAATAGGTTCCGCCATACTGGATTTTTTCAAATTAAATCTCCGGATGGGCGGAGAACTGTCTGTCGAGAGTTATTCTACGCTTAGAAGGATTGTTATTTTCAGCAAGAATCTCCCTTTAAAATATCCGGATAGAGAAATAGAGGTTATTGGTCCGCCTTTAAAGATAGCTTATGATCATTCTTCCGCCCCGGCAGTTCCGCTTATTCAGTTTATGAAAAAGAATAATATATCCGACGCTAAAAGAATAAAGATTGTCAAGTTGGAAAAAGGTGCTTATGTCGCCTGCGTAAAAAAAATAAAAGGCAAATCCATAAATATGGCGCTTGCCGAATTTTTACCAGGGATGATTAAACAGCTTCAGTTTAAAAAGTCTATGTTCTGGACAAGTCCGGATGTTCGTTATCCAAGACCTATTTTATGGATACTTGCATTATTTGATAATAACGTTGTAAAGTTTAGCCTTGGCGATATCCGCTCCGGTAATATCTCATATCTTTTAAGGAATTGCTCTTTTAGAAGCCCGTCGGTCAAAATAAAAAATATCCCCTATTACTTTAATAAATTAAAAGAAAATGGGATAATCTTAAATAATGATGATAGAAAGTCTTTTATAAAGAATATGTTAGCTAAAACATGCGGTAAGGCAAATGCTGTCCTTATGGAATACGACGATGAATTCATGGATGAGATAACAGGCATGAGCGAATGCCCCTATCCTGTTACCGGCAATTTTGACCATAAATTTTTATCCCTGCCGCCGGAACTTTTATCGCTTGTTATGAGAAAACATCAAAGGTTTTTTCCTTTAAAAGATAAACATGGCGGCATTTTGCCGGCTTTTGTCGGGATTTCTAACACGGCAGCGGACGATAAAAATATCTATAATAACATCAAACAAGGCTATTCAAGGGTTTTAACCGCAAGATTGAACGATGCCGATTTTTTTTATAAGGATGACCTGAAAAAACCGGTAAAGTATTTTATAGAGAAAACCAAAAATATATTATTTTATGAAGGGCTTGGTTCTTATTATGAGAAAGTAAACAGGTTAAGTACTGTCGGGATGCTCATCGGCGAACTTGCCAGTTTTTCAGAAAAGGAACTATCTGAATTTAAAAAGGCTTCGCTATTGTTAAAATTCGATCTTGCCAGTCAGATTGTTCATGAATTTCCGGAGATGCAGGGTATAGCGGGAAGGATTTATGCCGAAAAAGCCGGGGAAGACAAGACCGTTTCAAAAGCAATAGAAGAGCACTATTTCCCTTTATCGCGTGCTGGTAAAAAAATAATGCCCTCCAATAATGTTTCCGCCCTTTGTTCGATTTCGGACAGGATTGATACCGTTATTTCATTTACCCTGCTAAATAAACTTCCCGACGGGGAATCGGATCCATTTGCGATTAGAAGGGCGATGATCGGCATTATCGAACTTACGATGGATAAAAAATATATCTTTTCGTTAAATAGTGTGTTCGATTTTTATTTTAAAAATTTTTTTAAAAAAGGCGAAAAAATCCTTCAAGGTTCAGGTTTATTGCCTAAAGTGTTCGATTACGGTTTTGAAAAAGGTTTTAAAAAAATAGCGGTAGAAAATCTGCCGGCTTTGCATGCTTCTTTTATTTCTTTTGCAAAGGCAAGATTTAAAAATATCATGCTGGGTATGGGTTATAAATATGACGAAATAGCCTCGGTTGTTGATGATATTTTATTTGACGATATTTATACCTCTTTTTTAAAAATAGATTTTATTTCAAGATATAAAATGCATGAAAAGATGTATGAATTAACTTTTATTTACAAAAGAATCAATAATATAACGGCAAACTATTCCGACATTAACGCCTTTGACCTGTCCAAGTTAGCTTTGCCGGAGGAAAAACGCCTTATCAGGTCTTTTGAAGCGGCTAAAAATAAAGTCCAAAAAGCTACCCCCCCCTTTGATTATGTTGGTTTTATGGAAGCATATCATAAGCTTGTTTCACCCGTAAATAGCTTCTTCGACAACGTTCTTGTTTTAACTGAGGATATACCTCTTAGAAGCTCGAGGATCGGGCTTCTTAATAATATTTTGGCGGAATTAAAAAAGTTATGCGACTTTTCAAAGTTGTCTTATTAGCATTAGCATTAACATATCAGACTCGTTAAACGTTAGACGTGCGGCAGTTTAAGTATAATTATAATAAAGTATAATAAGTATTAAATTTATATATTTTATTTATATATTTATATAATAAAGAATAAAGGAGAATTTTATGGCTAAGTATGTGTATTTTTTCGGCGATAAACATGCTGAAGGCGACGGCTCTATGAAAAACCTGCTTGGGGGTAAGGGCGCCGGGCTTGCAGAGATGACGAAATTAGGTATAAGAGTGCCCGCCGGCTTTACTATAACTACCGAGGTTTGCACATATTATTACGATCATGGTAAAAAATATCCGAAAAATCTGAAAGATGAAGTTTCGGAAAATCTTAAAAATATCGAAAGAACTATGAAAGTGAAATTTGGAGATATAAAAAATCCATTGTTAGTATCCGTCAGAAGCGGGGCAAAGATCTCTATGCCTGGTATGATGGATACCGTTTTAAATCTTGGTTTAAATGACGAAACCGTAAAAGGGCTGATTAAAAGATCGGGCAATGAAAGATTTGCTTACGATACTTACAGGAGATTTATCCAGATGTTTTCTAACGTTGTTCTTGGTGTTGACTCTAAAATTATGGAAGAAATCCTTGAATCGAAAAAGAAAAAAAGGGGTGTTAAAAGCGACAATAAATTACCGGCAGAGGATTTAAAAGAGTTGACTTATCTATTTAAAGATGTTGTCAGAAAGGAAAGGGGTTTTGATTTCCCAAACGACCCGGAAGATCAATTATGGAAGGGCATTTCAGCCGTATTTGAATCGTGGAACGTTGCAAGGGCCGTTACATACAGGAAGCTAAACCGTATTCCTGAAGATTGGGGAACGGCGGTTAATGTAGTTTCCATGGTTTATGGGAACATGGGAAACAAATCTGCCACTGGAGTTGCTTTTACAAGGAATCCTTCCACCGGAGAGAACGGTTTTTACGGCGAATATCTTATAAATGCCCAGGGGGAAGACGTCGTTGCGGGCATCAGGACACCCCGACCGATAAATAAATTGTCTAAAAAAGGTCCTGAGGATGTATCATTGGAAGAAACAATGCCCGAGGTTTACAGTGAACTTCTTGATTATGCCGCCCTTTTGGAAAACCATTATAAAGACATGTTAGACCTCGAGTTTACGATACAGGAAGGCGTCCTGTATATGCTTCAGGTTCGTTCAGGTAAAAGGACGGCAAAAGCCTCTGTTAAAATTGCCGTAGATATGTTCAATGAAGGATTGATAGATAAAAGAACCGCCGTTTTAAGAGTTGATCCAAATTCTATTGGACAGCTTTTATATCCGGTGGTTGATCCAAAGTCAAAAAAAGATGTTATAGCTAAAGGCCTTCCGGCTTCCCCGGGGGCGGCTGCCGGAGAGGTGGTCTTTTCGGCCGGTGAAGCGGAAATAGAAACGAAGAAGGGCAAAAAGGTTATTCTCGTGAGGCTTGAAACTTCTCCTGAAGATATTCATGGGATGAATGTTTCGGAAGGAATACTTACCGCAAGGGGGGGGATGACTTCCCATGCCGCCGTCGTTGCAAGGGGTATGGGAAAATGTGCCATAACTGGTTGTTCAGCTCTTGATATTCATGAAAAAAATGGTGAAATAATGATAGGATCGCGGATTATAAAAAGAGGGGATATTATTACTTTAAACGGCTCGACCGGCGAAGTTTACAGTGGTTATGTTGCAATGGCGAGAACGGAACTTAATAAAGATTTTATTACTATAATGAATTTTGCCAATGAATTTAAAAGGTTAAAAGTAAGGGCTAATGCCGATACTCCGGAAGACGCAAAAACCGCGAGAAATTATGGAGCCGAAGGGATCGGACTTTGCAGAACCGAACACATGTTCTTTAAAGGAGACAGGATAAAAGCCGTCAGGGAAATGATCCTTGCCAATACAAAAGAAGAAAGGGAAAAGGCGCTGAAAAAATTGCTCCCGATGCAGAAGGAAGATTTTCTTGCTATTTATAATGAAATGAAAGGATATTCTGTAACGATCCGTCTTCTTGATCCTCCCCTTCATGAATTTCTGCCTAAAACGGATAAAGAGATAAGAGAGCTTGCCGGAATTATGAACGTGCCTTTTGAAAGGCTTAATTTAAAAGCTATTTCACTTCACGAGGTTAATCCGATGCTAGGACACAGGGGATGCAGGCTTGGGATCAGTTATCCTGAAATATATGAAATGCAGGTTGAAGCGATTATAGAAGCGGCCTGCGAATTTAGCCGGAACGGCAATGAAATAACCCCCGAAATCATGATACCGGTGGTCGGCATTTATGAAGAGGTCAAGATGTTAAAGGCTTTAGTGGATAAAAAGGCAAAGGAAATAATGAAATTGAAAGGTGTCCGGTTGAATTATCTTGTCGGCACTATGATCGAGCTTCCGAGAGCTTGTATGATAGCAGGGGATATCGCAAAAGAAGCCGAGTTCTTTTCTTTCGGGACAAATGACCTTACTCAGACCGTTTTTGGTTTTTCGAGGGATGATATAGGATCTTTTTTGCCGGATTATCTTGATAATAATGTTTTAAAGGTTGATCCGTTTATCGAGCTTGACAGAGCCGGAGTAGGCGGACTTATGAAGATCGCTACTAAAAACGGCAGAAATACGCGCCAAGACCTTAAAGTTGGAATATGCGGAGAGCATGGAGGAGATCCAAGTTCTATCGAATTTTGCCATATGATTGACCTTGAATATGTGAGCTGTTCGCCGTACAGAGTACCGGTTGCAATAGTCTCTGCCGCCCATTCTGCAATAAAATCCGAAAATATAGCGCTTAAGGAACCGGTAGTTGAAAGCTGAAGTAACTGAAGTAATAAAAGCACCATTTACAGATTACACATCTTTCCGGCTATATAAAAGCACCGGGGAAAATAGAGCTGTCTCGCCGGCATTTGCTTTTGAAACCTCTGTTTTAAACGACGGCATAAATATTACCATCTTTTTGTGCAAGGACAGTGCAACAGCCAAAAGTATCTATAAAGACATAAGTTTTTTTTCGTCTTTTCTTTTATCTGAAGATAAAAATAAACAAAAAAATAGAAACCTAAAATCTTTAAAAGATATATACCCCGTAAAAAACAAAAAGAGCGTGTTTCTCTGCGAAGAGATAATCCCTGCCAGCGTTTTATACGAACTTCAGAACAATAATAATATTATCATTGTCTTAACCCCAGCTTCTTTTATCGCTAAAGTTCCGGTTGCGCTGGACGTTTCAAAAAGTGTAATAAAACTGAAAAATGGACAAAATATTAATAGGGACGAATTAATAGATTCTCTGCTAACTTATGGATTTGACATGGTAGCGGAGATTGAGGATACTGCCCAGTTTTCCGTGAGGGGTGAAATAATTGATATTTACGGGAATTGGGACGATAAGCCTGTCAGAATAGATTTTTTTGACGATGAGATCCAAGATATAAGATATTTTAATCTTAATACTCAAAGAAGCATTAAAAAAACGGATAGCTTTACGATATTCCCGATAAAACAGGATATTTACGAAAGAAATTCCAATATATTATCAATACTGCCCCCCGGCTCTTCCATATTTATTGAGGATTCCGAGACCATTGCCGGTGCCCGGTATCCCGGTATTTTATATACTCCTCCTCCCGCCCCTTTAGATACCGGTTTAAATGCTACTTTAAACGGGAGCTTTTATAAAAAATTAGAGGAAGATTCCAGTAAGGTTGTCCGCTATTTTTATTTATGTGAGCGTTTCTGTTTGCTGACGGGGACAGATCTTAAAGAAAAGTTTACATTCGGGGATGTCGCCTTTCTTAGATGCCTTAAAGAAAAACAAGGGGAACTAAATTTGAAAAGGGCAGCCTCTTTTTTTAAATCGCTTCTTGCTTTCGGATATATTGTTATTCTGGTTGCCAAAAAAGAAATGTATGCGCAAAGGATCAAGGAAATATTTGATTCTATCGGGATTTCAGAGGGTAAATATAAAGACAAAGGTGTTTTTTACATTGCGACTTCCGAAATTTCCGGAGGATTTATGGCAAGAAACCGGAAAATTCTTGTTTTTACAGAGGAAGAACTTTTCAAAGAGCATATCAATTTAACCGATGAAGCTTTTTATAAAAGGGGACAGCCGGATTTTTTTGAAGACTTTCGCGAACTTAATACCGGAGATTATGTCGTTCATGAAGATCACGGCATAGCTAAATTTATAGGGATAAAAACTCTTAGCGCAAAAAACACCGCTTCCGATTACTTTGAGCTTGTTTATGCGGGCGGCGATAAGGTCTATGTTCCTGCCGAAAAGATATATTTAATTCATAAGTATATCTCGTCTTCGGATGAAAAGGCACCCGAATTAAGTAGATTAGGAAGCAAATCCTGGGAAAAAGCTAAAAAGAAGGCAAAAAAAGCCGTAGAAGAAGTGGCGGAGGATCTTAAGGAACTTTATGCAAGAAGAAAATCGGAAACAGGATTTGCCTTTTCAAAAGAAGATGAAATTTACAGGGAATTTGAAGAAGATTTTGAATACGAAGAAACAGAGGATCAGGCTAAAGCCATCAGAGACGTGCTAAGCGATATGTCGTCTAATATGCCCATGGACAGGCTTATTTGCGGCGATACAGGTTATGGAAAGACAGAAGTTGCCATCAGGGCGGCATTTAAAGCTGTAATGGATGGCAAGCAGGCAATTTTGCTTGCTCCGACGACGCTTCTTGTGGAGCAGCATTATCTTAATTTTAAAAAGCGTTTTGAAAAATATCCGGTAAAAGTTGCCTGTCTCTCAAGATTTATACGAAAAAAAGAAGAAAAAGAGATTCTATCCCTTTTGGAAAAAGGTAAAATAGATATACTCATAGGTACCCACAAGCTTCTTTCCGGTAAGATAAAATTCCGTGATCCCGGGCTTTTTATTATAGACGAGGAGCAAAAATTCGGAGCTTTTCAAAAAGAAAAAATAAAAAAGATGAAATCATCAATAGATGTTCTGGTTTTAAGCGCCATGCCGATCCCCAGAACGCTTTATTTTTCTATTTCCGGTATAAGGGATCTCAGTATTATAAATACGCCCCCCGCCGGCAGAAAGAACGTGGTAACCGAGATTATACAGTACGACGAAACAATAATTAAAGATTATGTCTATCGTGAATTAAAAAGGGGCGGGCAGGTTTATTTTGTCGATAACAGAATATCGCACCTTGATGGAATATACGAAAGGTTTAAAACGATGCTGCCGGATATAAACATCGGCATTGCGCACGGAAGATTAACCCCGGGACAACTTGAAGAAGTGATGCATAGGTTTTATCAAAAAAAATACGACATGCTTTTAAGTACGGCTATTATTGAATCCGGAATAGATAACCCTAATGTTAATACTATTATTATAAACGAGGCGGAAAAATTCGGTTTAAGCCAGTTATATCAATTAAGGGGGAGGGTAGGAAGATCCCATTTGCAGGCTTATTGCCTTCTTACCGTGCATATTGAAAACCTATCCCGGGAACAGGCAAAAAGGCTTGCGGCCATTCAAGAATATAATGAACTTGGTTCAGGTTTCAGGCTTGCCATGGCAGATCTGGAAATCAGAGGGGCGGGAAATATACTTGGGGGAGCCCAATCCGGGCACATAGAATCGGTCGGTTTAGAGATGTGCATGCAGATGCTTGAAGACGAGATCAATAAAATAAAAGGGCAGGTCCTGCCGCCGTCAATCTTTCCGGAAGTTAATATTGATGCCGGCATATATATACCGGACAGCTATATTCAGGATAGCAGGCTAAAATTAATTTTTTATCGAAAATTATCGCAATGCGGGTCAGTAGACGAGGTAATGAATGTTAAAAATGAACTTGAAGACAGGTTTGGAAGGCTTCCAGAGGAGGCAGCAAACTTGATTTCCGTTTCGGAACTAAAGATCTACATGAAAAATGTAAAGGTCGAACGTATTGAAATAAAAAAAGAAAATTGTTTTAACATTAAATTCCATGAATCGGCGAAGGTCTTATCAAGCATGATAATTAGTTTTGTAAACGATAAAGCCGTTATTTCCGATTATATTATAAATTTCTCCGGCGAATATGAATTAAAGATTAGATTAAAAAAGGCTATCCCCTTTAAAGTTAAAGGGACCGCCTCCATTTCCGGTCTTCCGCAGAAAAAAGATAATATTCCGGTACACTGGGGGAAGGATGCCGTGTTAGAGGGATCGGCAGGTGGAAACTTGCCTTCCCTTGAGGTTGCTAAAATTATCTTGCAACGGATATACGGCTATGTTAATATTTTATAAATAATTGTTATTATAAATAATTGAAAGAAGGAGAACTTTATGTCCATTTTTATGTCCATTAAAGATATTAAAATTTTTAAATCCAAATTAGTTTTTCTTGCGGTTTTTATGTTCGCTATCTCTTTAGTTCTTTACGGATGCGCAAAAAAACCTGCTCCGTCTTCAAAAGTCCTTGCTATAGTAAACGGTAAACCTATTACCATTTCCGAATTCGAATCGGAGATCGTAAAACTTCCGCCCAATCTTAAGGCTTATATATCCACGCCCCAGGGCGAGAAGAAGTTCCTCAAAAATTTAGTTGAAAGGCAGCTTTTAGCCGATCAGGCTATAAAAGACGGCTTAAATAAATCAAAGACATATAAAACCCAACTCTCTGATTTCAAACAAAGCCTTTTAGTGCAGATACTTTTGAATAAAAAGATTCAGAAAAAAACGGCGGTCACCGAAAAAGAAGCCAAAGCTTACTACAAAAAGCATTATAATTTGTTTAACCTTCCGGCGAAAATAAACATAAGCTATATTCAAACCGCTTCTTCCAAGGCTGCGGAAGCAGTGCTGTCATCTTTGCAAAAAAAAGTTTCCTTCTCAAAGCTTGCCGAGAAATATTCAACAGCCCCAAATGCCAAGACTGGAGGGGGGCTCGGATGGATAAAATTTGGACAAACTCAGCCTGCCTTTAATCAGGCGGCTTTCGGAATTCAAAAAGTCGGCGGCTATTCAAATATTATCAGGGTCGGAAAAAATTTTGATATAATCAAACTCAATAAAATTCAGCAGGGAAAGCCAAAACCGTTCTCAAAATTAAAAGGTGAACTCTTGACGATCTTAAAAGAAAAAAAGGGCGAAAAGCTTTTCAAGGATTATATGGCTAAACTCAAGAAAAGTGCCAAAATCAAGATGTTTTATAATAATTTACCGGTGTCTAAACCCGGCCTGGCGCCTAAACCCAAGTCCGCAAAAAATGCGAAATGATTACAATGGTCACAATTAATAGCTTCAATAAATTTAAACTAAAAACCGGAAATGGCGATATAAAAGATATAAAAAATATTGCCCTTTCTTTCTTTGTTTTTATTATAGTTTTTATAGCTTTTTATTCTTTTTCGGGTGTGAACCCTGCTCACGCCGTGATAATTGATCAGGTAATAGCAGAAGTAAATAAAACGCCTATTACATTGTATGATTTTGCCAAATCCGATAAAGCCGCTTTCGAAGATTATGAATATATGCAGAACGAAGCTTCCCACGGCGTATTTACCAACAGGGATATTATGATAATGTCTCAAACAAAAAAAGCTGTTGGTTTTCTTATAGATAAACTGCTGATAAAACAAGAAGAAGAAAAAAATGCCGTTCATATCTCTTCTCAAGAAGTGAGTTCATATATGGATGATGTTGCAAAAGCGAATAATTTAACCGCGCAACAATTTATACATCTATTAAAGAAAAAAGGCATTAATTTACCAGCTTATAAAAAACGTCTTAAAGATCACCTGCTCGAGCTTGAAATGTTAAGAAAGATCTATGGAAACAGGATGATAATCACCGATGCTGAACTTGTTAATTATTATAAAAAAAATATCGAAGAATTCCGCGGCATGCCGATGGCAGATATAAAGCTTATCTTTTTGGCTGTTCCGGCAGGAGCCAGTAAAACTTTGAGAAACAAAATATATAAAAAAGCTGAAATGGTGAGGCAGCTTGCCTTGAAAGGCGGTGCTAGCTTTTCTTCGCTTGCCAGAAAATATTCAAATGACCCTTCCGAAAAGAACGGCGGAAGGATCGGATATATTTATAAAAACAAATTGTCTCCCCGGTTTTCCCGTATTGCATTTAAGTTAAAGGTTGGTCAAATAAGCAAGGTCATTCCGTCGCCTTTTGGCTATACTATACTTAAGTCCGTGGGAAAGAAAATGGGAGCGTTCAGGTCTTTTAAAGATGTGAAACCCGTAATATTTTCAGTACTTGAAAAATACAAAGTGGAAAAATATTTGAGTAAGCTATTAAAACAAGCGCGTAAAAACGCTTATATAAAAATACTTATAGCCACTTAAATATTACTTAAATATTACTTGAACTGCCAAAATAATTTAATAGGCATAACAATGGGAGATCCGGGCGGAGTCGGTCCCGAGATCTCGACTCTTTCCTCTAAATATTTTATTGAAAAAAAAAATACTTTAGATACCGTAATTTTTGGTTCTTCCGCTCATATTGAATTTGTCTTAAAAAAAATAATTAAGGCAGATTTGAAGATAAATCCGATTGATCTAAAGAGCGATCTTCGCGACTCCTATAAAACCGGCATGATCAACGTAATTGATTGTTCCACAATGGATTACGGCAACATAAAATACGGAACGGAAAATCCGGAATATGCCCAAGACGTCGAGTTTTTTATTTCAAAGGCTGTCCAGTATTCCCTTCAGGAAAAAATATTAGGATTTGCAACCTCCCCTATAAATAAAGACATGATGATGAAGGGCGGCGCGGCATTTCCGGCTCATACCGAATTTCTGGCTCATTTGACTGGGGCAAAAGAGTATGCGATGTTGTTCTATTCCCGAAGGCTTATCACGGTGCTTGCTACTATTCATTTGCCTTTAAGAGATGTTGGACATAATATTACGGAAAACTCGCTGGAAAAAATAATTAAAGTTTCAATTAATTCGCTTCAAAAAGATTTTAATCTCATAAATCCTAAAGTTGCCATTCTTGGATTAAATCCTCATGCAGGTGAAAATGGCAGGATAGGCAGGGATGAGATAAATATAATAATTCCGGTAATAAATAAATTTAAAAATAATGGCTTTTTAGTGGATGGCCCCTTTCCATCCGATAGTTTTTATGCAAAAAAGTTTAAAGAATATGATATTGTCGTTTCCATGTACCATGATCAAGGTCTTATACCGTTTAAGCTATTATCCTTTAATGACGGGGTAAATGTTACGATAGGCCTTCCGGTAATAAGAACATCGCCTGTGCACGGGACGGCATACGATATCGCAGGAAAAAATATTGCTAATGAAAAAAGCATGTTATCGGCAATAAAGCTTGCTTATAAGTTATCGAAAAATAGAAGAAAATGGAAAGAAAAATCGTAATAAAAGGCGCAAGGGAGCATAATCTAAAAAATATAAACTTAGAGATACCCAAAGATAAACTTGTTGTTATAACAGGATTATCCGGTTCCGGAAAATCAAGTCTTGCTTTTGATACTATATTTGCAGAGGGTCAGCGGCGATATTTAGAATCACTTTCATCATACGCAAGGCAATTTATGGAACAAATGGATAAACCGGATGTTGACTCTATAGAAGGTCTGTCTCCTACAATATCCATCGAGCAAAAATCGGTAAGCAAAAACCCGCGTTCGACGGTCGGGACAATAACGGAAATATATGACTATTTAAGGGTGCTCTTTGCAAGGATCGGTGTTCCATACTGCTATAAATGCGGCAAGAAGGTGGAATCCCAGACCGTTGATCAAATGGTCGGTCTAGCTCTATCGCATAAAAATGGTGAAAAACTAATAGTCCTTGCCCCAGTAGTTATAAACAGAAAAGGGGAATTTAGAACAAAATTTGAAGAATATTTGAAACACGGTTTTTCAAGGATACATATAGATAAAAAAGAATATAACCTCGAAGACCGCATTGTTTTGGATAAGAATAAAAAACACGATATAGATATCGTTATAGACAGGCTTATAATAAAACCGGATATCAGGCAGAGGCTCGCTAATTCCATAGAACTTGCTTTAAAATTAGCTGCAGGGGTATTAAAGCTTAAATTTATAGATATAAATGGCAACGAGACGGAGGAGTTCTTTAGCGAACATTCCACTTGTCTCGAATGCGGGATTAGTTACGGAAAAAGCGAACCGGCCATGTTTTCGTTCAACAGCCCTATAGGAGCATGCCAAATTTGCGGCGGTCTCGGTTATAAAACCTACTTTGACATCGATCTTATAATCCCCGATAAGAAATTATCGCTTAAAGACGGGGCAATCCAAATTTTTAGAAATTCAAGTCCTGTATATAGGAATCAGATAATAAGAGCTTTATCAAGCCATTATGGAATTGATCCGGCGGTCCCGTTCGAAAAGTTGGATGACAATGTTCAATATGTTATCATCTATGGTTCGAAAGGGGAAAAGATCAGATTTTACGATGAGCATTCCGAAAAAAACTCGTTTATTATGAAAGAGTGGGAGGGTGTAATACCTATTCTTGAAAGAAGTTTATCGGTAAATTCAAATTATCTTATAGATCCGCGCAGATACATGAGCGAAAAACTATGTCCTGAGTGCCGCGGCTTCAGGCTAAAAAAAGAGTCGTTAAATTACAGGATAAACAATAAGTCAATCATAGATATTACCAAAATGAGCATTAAGGAGGCGTTAAATTTTTTTAAAGATATCAGGCTTACCGAATATGAAGGAAACATAGCATACAGGATTATAAATGAACTCGCCGAAAGGCTCTCTTTTCTTGTTAATGTAGGACTGGATTATCTTACCCTTTCAAGGTCCGCCCAGACTCTTTCCGGAGGCGAATCCCAGAGAATAAGGCTTGCAACCCAGATCGGTTCCGGACTTGCTGGTGTTTTATATGTTTTGGATGAACCGAGTATCGGACTACATATGCGCGATAATAAAAGACTTTTAAAGACGATTCTTAATTTACGCGATAAAGGCAACAGCCTTATCATAGTAGAGCATGATGCTTTAACTATGCTCAAGGCGGATCACATTATTGATATGGGGCCCGGGGCAGGCGAAAATGGCGGATATATTGTGGCTTCCGGTGCGCCGTCTGAAATCATGAAGAACCCCGATTCTTTGACCGGAAAATATTTAAGCGGACGGCTTTCAATAGAAGTGCCTGCCGTAAGGCGCAAGCAAGATAAAGGATTTCTGATCTTAAAAGGAGCCAGAAAGAATAATCTTAAAAATATAGATATATCTATACCGTTTGCTAATCTGGTCTGTGTGACCGGCGTTTCCGGTTCGGGTAAAAGCACACTGGCAATAGATACTTTATATAGGGCTGTTCAGAGTTATAAAAACGGCGTCATGGATCTTAAAAGATTTGACTTAGACGCGATAGAAAACATTGATCGGATCGAGAGGATTGTGGATATTGACCAGTCCCCCATAGGAAGAACCCCGAGATCTAACCCAGCTACTTATACCGGTGTTTTTACCCTGATTAGGACGATTTTTGCCGAAACAAAAGAAGCAAGGGCAAGGGGTTATGCCCCCGGCCGGTTTAGTTTTAACGTAAAAGGCGGAAGATGTGAAGCTTGTGCCGGTGATGGCGTAAAAAAAATAGAAATGCTCTTTATGCCCGATGTTTATGTTACCTGCGATGTGTGCAAGGGCAAGAGATACAATAACCAGACCCTTGAGATCACATATAAAAACAAAAATATTTATGATGTTTTAAATATGACCTTTAAGGAAGCAGCTGGTTTTTTTAGCAATATTTATGCGCTTTCGCATAAAATCAAATTTCTGATAGATGTGGGGCTTGATTATATAACCCTTGGTCAGCTCGCAACCAGCTTTTCTGGCGGCGAAGCGCAAAGAATCAAGCTTTCTAAAGAACTATCGAGGCCGAGCGAATATAAAACACTTTACATACTTGATGAACCTACGATGGGCCTTCATTTCGAAGATATTAAAAAACTGCTGGGCATTTTAAATCTTTTGGTTAATTCAGGAAACACGGTTCTCATAATAGAACATAATATGGATGTGATCAAATCCGCGGATTATATAATAGATATTGGTCCGGAAGGAGGAGATGACGGAGGAGAGATAATTGCCTGCGGTTCACCCGAAGAAGTTATATTAAATAAAGATTCACTGACCGGTATGTATTTAAAAAAGGAATTAAATCATGAAATAGCCGCTGCATTAAGCTAAGTTATTCGCAGAATTTACCCCTTTCTTCTTAATTTTAATTCTTTTGAGCCTTACCTCTTTTCGCTTCGCTTCAAGAGTATTGCTCTGGGTTTTCGTCCACCCTGAGAAGCAATATTGATTGAATTAAAAAAGATTTAAAAAATCATTTAATATTAATATTAATTTTAACCAAAAGCGGACATTTCTAAATTGCTAAGAAGGTGACATTTTTAAATTGCCTTGACACATGATTTAAAAATATTGACTTTATCTTCCAAAAATGATAGAAAAATAGATTTAATATTATATTTGTTTTTTTGTTTATGGTTTAATTTAATGATTTAATTCTTTAGAAGCTTAATAATAAAATTCATTAAAGGGGGTTTACAATGGCAAAGAGTTCAGAAGAATCGTCTTCAAGGCGAACTTTTATGATGGTTATCATAGGATTAATCTCTTCCATAATAGGCGTAGCTTTGACCATTCCTGTCCTTGGGGTTGTTCTTAGTCCTTTATTCCGCAAAAGAGATATAGTCTGGACAAAACTTGGAAAATTCAGCGATCTCGAGATCAAACCGTTAGCGCCAAAATTCATTCCCGTTTACTTTAAAGTAAAAGAAGGATGGTCGGTTAATACCCTTCCAAGGCAAGTTATCGTCGTAAAAACAATCGGCGGAAAATTTTTATTTTTTTCAAATCAGTGCACTCATTTAGGGTGTCCTATACACTGGGTTCCTGCAAGACAAAAATTTTTATGTCCATGTCATGGCGGCATGTTCAATGCTTTGGGTGAAGTAGTCGGCGGACCGCCTCCAAGACCGCTTTATAAGTGGGTGCATAAAATAGAAAATGATGCCGTTTACATTCAAAATAAGTTCATTGATAATCCAAAAGACAGGGGGATTTGATGTTTAAAGAAATTCAAAATTGGTTTGATGAACGGATAGAACTTACAAAAACAATAGAGGAATTTAACGGCGAGCGCATCCCCAGAAGAGGGGGATGGGCATATACCTTTGGGAGCTTGCTTGCTTTTTTATTTACGGTGCAGGTCGTTACCGGGATATTCTTGTTATTTTACTACGTTCCGTATTTTCCCATAGCAAGAAATGCAACATATTTTATTAAATATCATGTTGTTTTTGGCAACGTGCTTCTCGGCATTCATCTATGGGGCGCATTTACCATGATATTTTTTATATTAATACACATGGCAAGAGTGTATTTTTCGGGGGCATATAAAAAACCGAGAGAGCTTCAATGGATTGCCGGCATGGTTCTATTTTCAATCGTGGTAATTCTTGGCTTAACCGGATACATGCTTGTTGGAAATGAAAATTCATGGTGGACGATTAATGTTCTTACAAACGTTGCTTCCCATACGCCGTTTATAGGCGGATTTATAAGAATAATAGCAAGAGGCGGTACCGAAACAAGCGTGTTGACTATGCAGCACATATTTGCAGTTCATGTATGGCTTTTACCGGGTATCGTTATGCTGTTTATTCCTATACATTTGTTTCTAATCAGGAAGACGGGACATCAAGGAATGGCTTTAGAATATAAAAATAGCAAACTGTCCGACGATGATCCAAACAAATGGCGGCATCCAGATGCTACAGTTCCGTTTTTTCCGGATCAATTTTACAAAGATATGATTGTAGCCCTTGGAGTATTTGCAATTGTTTATATTCTTGCAGTCGTAATAGGCGCTCCTATCGGTCCTATGTACAGACCGTTAGCGCTGAACTTTGCTCCAGAAGGTGACTGGTACTTTCTTGCAAATGAAGAGCTGCTTAAATATTTTCCAGGACATGGGCTTATAATATTTCCGACGTTTCTGATACCGTCCATCGGCTTTGGGCTGCTATTTGTGCTTCCGTTTATTGATAGAACGCATGAAAGGAGCCCGTTTAAAAGACCGGCAGCTACCGTTTTAGGAATTTTATTTCTCCTTGTGCTGGTTTATTTAACCTTAATGGGAGGCGAGCCTAAGGCGCCTGCTACTGTTTAAAATTCTTTTAAATAAAAAAGGAGCAAATTGAGATGAATCTAGGGTTTTTAGATATAACAAATCTTTTTTTAAATAGGCTGGCGCTGGGGTTTCTTGCCATTGCTTTTATAGCCCATTATATAGGCATATTTAAAAAAGAGGACAGATATTTCAGATTAGCTAAACCGCTAATCATGTCTTCTCTTATAATAGGAACGATCCAGACTATTTTGTATTTTTATTTTTTAAGTCTTTTGCGTAACGGAATACCTAATTTCTGGATACTTATGAACAAACTTCAACCCGGCGTAATCGGCTATTCGATGATAGGGCTATTAGGGTTTCTTGTTCTCGGCGCTGTCTATTATTATGGTTTTGATAGTAAAACATCTAATAAACATCAGGGATGGAATGTCTTTATCGGAATCATAGCTTTTTTGTTTGGATTTGGATCAGATGTGTTTTATTCGATAGCCGAAAGCTATACCATAGGCCCGACACCGCATACCCCGATAGCCACGCCAATGGTTCTACTTTTGATAATCGAAAAGAATATAGAGATCTTTGCGCTTGCCGGCGCTATATTGTCCTTCTGGGCTGCCATCAGGTATATACTGTCTTCCGAAAAATCCGAAAAAGAGTATTACGACTGGCTTAGCTCTTTTGCCGGTATAATTACGGTTATGTTTCTTGTAATGTATCCGATTGTTTATTACGGATGGTTCAAACATTTCAGGGCAACTTCTAACGACGGTTTTAATAGAATAATGCTTGGCAAATACCAGTGGATAATGTACGCTTTTACGGGAACATTCGGGTCTGCCTTAGTCCTTAATTTTATCCATATGCTGTGGAAATTAATAAATGGACGGGATAAAAGCAAGCCGACGGTGTCGGTAGGGTTGATAATATTTTTTATTATCGTCGGCATTGTGTCGTTAGTGTTTGGAATGCTTCCGCTTTCGATGGGTATTTTAGGAAATATGCAGCCGGTAAAATATCTTTCTCTTGCAGGCCTGTTCCTTACGGGATTTTTAGTGCTCGGCTATTATCTTAAAGATAATACGCCTAATTTTAAGTTCGGCGGTATTTCCAAGATATCGAAGGTTTTTTTAATAGTGGGCGGCTTAAGCGTTGCGTTTAATATTCCGTTAATGGGCTACATGAAGATAGAGGCTAGAGGACAAAATCAGATTGTATATAATACTATGAAGCTTGATGGGATGAAATATATTCTGCCGATTGCATATCCGTGGCCTGTTAAAAAAGGGTTTGGATTATTGCACGATAAATGCGTTTTATGCCATACTCTAAACAGGGTTGAAAAATATAACGGAAAATCATACGGGTCATGGAAACATATAGTTATTGATCAAATGAAGGTTACTAACGGATGTCCTGTAACGACGGCTGATGCCAAAACAATAATCCATTATCTTAACTCTTTAAACATTATTGCTTATAACCTGCATCTTGAAAAAGAACATAAAAAATGGGTGCCGCCGGTATCATTGCCATGGGGTAAGCCGGCAGCCGCGATCCCAAAAGTTAAGAAAAAACCGATTATCTCGAATCGCTGAAATAACCGGTGTCAGGACAATTAAGATAAAAGTTAGGTAAAAAATATTATCTGTAATGAGCGTTTAGTATAAAAATAGGCATTTACTTACTTATAAAGTAAATGCCTATTTTTTTATAATTAAAATTTATTTTTTATTTATTTTACGATCTGCCGCGTTTAGTTTTATGCATTGTTATTCTTTGCAGTTTAGTTTATTATATTATTATTTAAATGACCGCAAAAAATGAATAAGAAAGATAAGGAGTTCATGAAACAAGTTGCCAGAATGAGTTCGTTAGGGCTTAATCTGCTGATATCTTCTTTAGTAGGCTTTTTTATAGGTTATTTAATTGATAAATATTTCGGTTTTAAATTTATTTTTATGATAATTTTTACTTTACTTGGTTTTGCTGCCGGAATTTATGAAATTTATAAGGCAATTAAAAAAGAGCTTAACACAAAGCTTTAACAATCTTTCTTTAAAATACAAAATAGTAGTAATTGAGTTCTGTGTTGGCTTTCTTTTTTGCGTTATAGGCGGAGCGGTAGAGCTTGTATTTAAAATTCCAAATATATTTTTAAGTATTTTAATCGGATTTCTATTATCTTTTTTTGTTTTTGCCGATCTTACTTTGTATGTCTTTAAAAATATGCAAAAGATAAGTGTATTTGGAATAAATTTTATTTTAATTAGAGACTTGCTCTTGGTTTTAATTTT
This sequence comes from bacterium, assembly GCA_021818985.1. Taxonomy (GTDB): domain Bacteria; phylum SZUA-79; class SZUA-79; order Acidulodesulfobacterales; family Acidulodesulfobacteraceae; genus JAKASO01. The sequence goes on along the minus strand of JAKASO010000001.1, from coordinate 115,570 downwards.
TCTTATAATAGTTTTTAATTTTTTTAAGTTTAATTTTGTTATTTTAGCCATGGGTATTACGATAATTCCACTTTCAATGGCAATTTTGTGGTTGTTATTTTCGCCCTTTTAATTTAAAGTTAAAGGCGTAGAAACGATTTTTAAATTATAATATCAATATTATAATATTAATGGGAGGGTTGAAATGGTCAGGTTTTTTATCGTAATCTTAAGTATGATCTCGGGATTTACATTGTTTTTCTTTAATAATGCAAATGCTTTTGTAAGAAAGGTCGCTGAAGTTAAAATTTTACCCCATAGAGAACTTGTGCATCATTCGATCACTCTTCTTTCCAAGAGCTTATTTTTTGGCTTGGTAGTCCTGGGTGGAGGAATTGCCATCGGGTTAGGTGTTATTGGTGTTGGCGTAGGCAGGGGTGGTACCGTAAGGGGAGCATTGAACGGAATGGGTAGAAATCCGGGAATGGAAAAACGAGTGGTAATATGGATGATAACAGGCGTTGCAATCGCCGAAGCCTTAGCCCTATATGCGCTTTTAATTACATTTATACTTTTTTACGCAAATCCATTTAAAGGAATATTTTAGGAAACCAGAGCGAGAATCCTCTCCTTTTTATTTTTAAAGGAGAGATGAAAGCGGCTATATGTATATAAAAATAATATAACAATTTAAAGTTTTGAAAAATTAAAATTTATGTTAAAAGCCCCTATCCTTTTAAGTATTTCCGGAATACCTGAATATTGGACTATGACCATACTTGTTATGGCATTCATTCTTCTTGTAAGTTTTATTGTGGGAAGAAATTTACAGGTTGTTCCAAATGGAATTCAAAGTTTTTTTGAACTCGTAATCGTAATGACGGAATACTTTCTTAAGGAAATAATAGGTGAAGAAGGGGAAGTATATCTTCCATTAATAGCCTCGTTTGCCGTGTTTATCTTATTTTCTAATTTACTTGGAAGCATTCCCGGATTTACATCTCCCACGGCTACAATTGATACCACTGCCACTTTAGCATTGATTGTATTTTTGCTGTCTCATGCTGTCGGCATTAAAAAACACGGAATTAGATATATTAAGAAATTTTTGGGTCCGCTTATTTTTATTGCCCCGCTAATGGTAATTATTGAGATTATGACTGCTTTATCAAGGCCGCTTTCCCATGCATTGCGACTATTTGCAAATATTTTTGCGGAAGAGTTTATGGTAACCGTCATTTTATTTTTGCTTCCGTGGGTTATTCCCGTAATAATAATGTATTTGCAAATATTTACTGATTTTATGCAAGCTTTTGTATTTTATTTACTTGCAATTATTTATATTGCTTTTACGTTAGAATAGTAACATTAATTTTTTAAAGATATCTTTATATTAATATATTAATGTGTTAGTATGCAACATTTTTAGAATAAGATAAAATAAGATACTAATACTGTTCAGAATGTGACACTATTAAAGAGGAGGAGGGCTAAAATGGTTAAATTCTTTGCTTCTATTTTAACGTTTACAGTACTTTTATTGAGTAGTGCAAAAACTTTTGCAGCGGGTGTGGGAGCTAAAACGGCAAGTCATATGACGCTTTCAAATCATTCGACTATACTGCTTGCCAAAAGCCTGTATTTTGGTTTGTCGGCTTTGGGGGGCGGGCTTGCTATAGGCTTAGGCGTGATCGGAGCCGGCGCGGGTATGGGAAGTGCCGTAAGAGGCGCATTGGAAGCAATGTCAAGAAATCCAGAAATGGAAAAGAAATTAATAATTTGGATGATAACCGGTATGGCTATAATGGAATCTTTAGCCCTGTACGCGCTTTTAATCACCTTTATACTTTTCTATGCAAATCCTTTCAAAGGAATAATTCTGGGGTAATTTTTTTTACATCAATTTAATTATAGATAAATTATGGATATCAGTTTAAAAGGCAAGAGAGCTTTAATTACAGGCGCAAGTTCAGGGCTTGGCGAGGTTATTGCCAAGGAATTTGCGGCTGACGGGGCAAAGATAGGTCTTAACTATCATTCGGAAGCGGAAGCAGCCGGGAAGATAGCTTCAGAGATAAGAAAAAATGGAGCCAGCGTACTTGCTTTGCAGGCGGATGTTTCGGATGCAGGGTCGGTTGAAGTAATGATAAACACCTTTGTAAAAGAATGGGGTGGAATAGATATTCTTGTAAATAATGCGGGAATTGACGGAGTTCGCTCTCTTGTATGGGAATCCAATATATCCGAGTGGGAAAAGGTAGTAAAAATTAACCTTTTTGGACCGTTTTATTGTGCCAGGGAAGTTTTAAAATATATGGTAGCCCAAAAAAGCGGCGTAATCTTGAATATAACCTCGGTTCATGAAAATATTCCATGGAGCGGTTACAGTGGATATACCGCTGCAAAAGCAGGTTTATCTATGTTGACAAAAACTATGGCTCAGGAAGTAGGATCCTTGGGAATAAGAATAATGTCTTTAGCTCCCGGCGCAATTAAAACGCCTATTAATCAAAGTGTTTGGAATAATCCTGAGACCCTTGGCAATCTTCTTAAAAAAATACCGCTTGGAAGAATGGGGGAATGTGAAGAAGTAGCCCGGGTAGCCGCCTTTTTAGTTTCCGATTATGCTTCTTATGTAACAGGAAGCACAATATTTGTGGACGGAGCTATGATTGACTATTCTAACTTTACTCACGGCGGCTGATGTTAAATAAAAACCTGTATTAGAAACTATATCCAGCACTGCGGGTCTTTTGTGTTTAAATCTTTGTTGCTATAATAACTTATAGCTTTGCATCCGCCGCACCTTTCGATATGGGCGCAACTTGAGCATTCATTCGTGGCATCTCTTTTTCTCATTTGCCATAAAATATCCGAATTATACCATACCTTGAAAAGTCCGTCGGTCAGGATGTTGCCGAGCGGCAGGTAAAGCCTTCTGCACGGCAGTAATGTTCCGTCATGCATGATGCAAATAGAAGAAAACCCGACGGGACAGTAACCGCCGGTATTCTCGTCTATCAGATTCCACAGCGGTCTTGATGTTACTAATTTGGTATCCTTGCCCGATAATTCCTTTTTCGCTTTATAATAAACATCGGAATAAACTTTTTTTAATTCCAAGGCATCTATAAAAAATTCCTCCTTTTCGGCCTCGCTCATAGTTGTCATTCGCTCCACAGTCAGGGCATCTATTTTCAGGGAATCCGCAAGTGCGGGCATCTTGACGGCAGACCCCATATTTTTTTTATGAAGGGTGAACATCACCGATGTTTTAATGCCGGCATTCTTAAGTTTTTTGATAGATTCCACTGCTTTTAAAAAAGTTCCCCTGCCTCTTATATTATCATGTGTTTCTTCATCGTGGCCATCTAAAGATACTTGAATTTCGGAAAGTTTTTTATAATCCTTAATTTTGTTTATTATACGGTTGTCAATTAATGTGCCGTTGGTCAATATCGCAAATTTTTTAAAATTATCCGATTTTTCGATTAAATCTATTAAATAAAAAAGACCTGCTGGTTTTAAAAAAGGCTCTCCGCCGGTCAGCGAAATAAAGCAATTCATTCTCCATTTCGACATAGCTTCGTCTATTTTTAAAAAAATAGATTTAAGCATGTTAAAATTTATGTCTTTGTGGTTATAGTCTTTTTGATAACAATGGCTGCACCTTAGATTGCAGGAGTCTATAAAATGCCACTGTATATAAAACTCGTTATTCCGGTTTTTATTGTTATACCCGTCCATAGCACAATGTATTATTTATTATCAGTAGCTGAGTACAATTATTATACTTTATATATATATATATATATATTATAAATATAAACCTTATAGTTAAGTGCAAGGTCGAGCAAAATTTGCAATTGTATATAATTATATATACCAGTATATCATAACTTCATAAAGCAATAAAATTCCATCATCTTGGTGACATTTTTAATTTTTATATTTATATATAATTATATCGCAATTTATAGGCTTAAAAAAGACCTGACATTATATTTAACTATAAGATTTATAATAATGATAAAATTAAGCTTTGGATATTATCCGCTTGTTTTTTTATTTTTAGTTAAGGAATAGACAAATTAAAAGTTATTTAAAGTTATTTATAGATAGACATTTTAAAAGTTATTAACATAAAATAAAAAAATGTCTTGTATATGGTAATAATTAAATATATTATTAATCGATTATAGAATATATTATAAACAATTAATAATTTTAGAAGGGGGATTATGCTTATGTTTAAGATTAGGTTATTTTTAACGGCTGTTTCGGTTCTTATTTTAATTTTAGGTTTAGGTTCGGTTTCCGCATTTGCTATGCAAAAGCTTAATTACGGCGGGTTTTATAAAAACTATAATAAACCCGTAAAGATAGTCGTTGGCGTCAATCTGCCGGGGCAGCAATTTATTATTTCTATGGCAAATGTAATGCATGCGGTAAAATATCTTAGATCGGAAGGTAAAAAATATTCCATTCAGGTAGTTATCTACGGACCGGTTGTAAAATCGCTAATTCCTTCACACAAGCAGTATAGTAAGACGCTTCATATGCTCAGAAGTAAAGGCGTTAGTTTCAGGGTCAGCGGCAACGCCTTGATGTTAAACGGCATTAACCCTAAAAACATACCCGGCTTCGTAAAGATAGTTCCCGGTGGCACCCTGCAGGTTTTTAAGAAAATAAACGAGGGTTATACTTATCTAATTGCAATGTAAAATGGAAATGCCACGCATCTTTTACAGATGCCGGACTTATACATTATGTTTACCGACAGTTGTCGTAAAACCCCTTGCTTTAGCAATGGGGATATAAGGCGATAAATTTTTCTTGTATTATATTATATAATAATAATATAGTTATACAGTTTATTCTTGCAAATATCATGTAGTATGGTGTCCTAAATATAGAAGAAAAGTTTTAATTAATAAAACAGCGGAATGGTTAAAGTTGTTAAATATGACGGCAATAGAACGGCAATATATTTAAAAAAGGTTTAACATGTCGGAACCAATTTTTGCTCCAGGATGGCCCGGAATTCCTGGAAGATGGACGGGCGCTAATAAAAGCGGGGTCGGAACCGCTTTTAAAGGAAGCCCCGTCTGGTTTACTATTTCCCACGGCATCTTAAATGAAGTCTATTCTCCAAGAATAGATGAGGCCGCTATTCGCGATCTCGGCTTTATTATTACGGCGGACGATGGATTTTTTTCCGAAGAAAAACGGCACGCCGTTCATTCATCGTCGCTTTTTTATGCAGGCGTTCCCGCTTATCATCTTGAAAGTGTCTGCGCTAAGGGATATTACCGCTTAGAAAAAGATATCATAACCGATCCGGATAGGCCGGTTGTTCTTATAAGGGGAAGGTTTATTCCATTAAAACCCGGCAATTACAGGCTCTATGTAATCACGGGTTCGCATATCGGCAATTACGGCGCCGGCAATACGGCATGGGTTGGTGATTACAAAGGAATGACAGGGCTTTTTGCCTCCCGCCATAACACTTCCCTTTGTCTTATGAATAATACCGGCTTTAAAGCCTGTTCGGTGGGTTTTGTCGGATTTTCCGACGGATGGCAGGATTTAACCCGTCACGGCAACCTTACCTTACTTTATACAAGGGCTGAAAACGGCAATGTAGCGCTTACAGGCGAAATAGACCTTAAAAACGATACCTTCGTTTTAGCGCTCGGATTTGGACGCAATTCTACGGAAGCTGCCCAGCAATCAAGAGCATCCCTCCACGAAGGCTTTCAAAACCTTCTTGATTCTTATAGCGAAACATGGCATCAATTCTGGCAAAAGCAAAAACCGGTTTTCTATGCCGAAAAACATGAACTTTTTTCTACAAGCGCTATGGTTATCATTATTCACCGTTCTAAATATGTTCCTGGAGCTATTCTTGCAAGCCTTGCTGTACCATGGGGTTTTTCCAAGGGTGATGGAGACCTTGGCGGTTATCATCTGGTTTGGCCGCGTGATATGGCACAATCTGCAGGCGCTCTTATTGCCGCCGGCATTAAAACGGAAGTGATGAATTTTCTTGTTTATCTTGAATCAACGCAGGAATCGGACGGACATTGGCCGCAAAATATGTGGATTGACGGTTTTCCATATTGGAGCGGCATCCAGATGGATGAAACAGCCTTGCCCATTCTCCTTTTTGACCTTGCCCGCAGGGAGACGGCACTTTTAGAAAGCGATATTTACCGTTTCTGGCCTATGATAAAAAAAGCTCTTAGTTATATCGTTAAAAATGGACCCGTTACCCAAGAGGATCGCTGGGAAGAAAACGGAGGATATACTCCATTTACTATTGCAGCTGAAATTGCCGCTCTTATAACAGGCGCCGAGCTTGCCGAATTAGCGGGTGAAGCCGGCGCCGCTCCTTATCTGCGCGAGACCGCAGATGCATGGTATTCATGCATAGACCGCTGGCTTTATGTAAAAGGCGGGGAGCTTGCGGATAAAATAGGGGTTGAAGGTTATTATGTCAGGGTTACTCCCCCTGATTTCGAAGAAGGCGACGATACTATACGCATTAAAAACCGTCCTCCCGCTTCCTGTTACCCCAATGCTGCCTCCGTGGTGTGTACAGATACTTTAGCTCTGGTTCGTTTTGGGTTAAGAAATGCGGACGACAAGCGGATACTTAACACATTAAAGGTTATAGACGCTTTACTTAAAATAGAAACTCCTTCGGGACCCTGCTGGCATAGGTATAACGGGGACGGTTACGGCGAACACGAAGACGGAAGCCCCTTTGACGGTACCGGCAGGGGGCGGCTATGGCCTTTACTCACCGGCGAGCGCGCCAACTATGCAATAGCCGCCGGAAATTTCAAAGAAGCGAAGCGTTTGCTTGAAACTATGGAAGGTATGGCAGACGGCATCGGTCTTTTACCCGAACAGATATGGGACAGTCCCGATATACCTGAGCGGGGCCTTTTTTTCGGCCGTCCGACGGGTTCGGCGATGCCTTTAGTATGGGCTCATGCCGAATATTTAAAACTTGTCCGTTCGCTTACGGAAGAAAGGGTATTTGATATGCCTCCCCAGACGGTTTTCCGTTACCTTAAAAATGGCGTAACATCAAATATCGTGCAATGGCGCTTTAATCATAAACTGCATGAGATGCCGTATGGCAAAACATTGCGTATCGAAACCCTCTCCCCTGCTTTAGTCCACTGGAGCGATGACGGCTGGCACACGGTTAAAGATACGCAAACAAAAGATTCAGGTTTAGGGGTTTATTATGCCGACTTACCTTCTTCAGATATTCCTAAAGACGGTGAAATAGCTTTTACATTTTATTGGATAAACGCCAACCGTTGGGAGGGAAGTGATTTTAATGTACAAATAAAAACTTAAGTGAAAATCGGGAGGAACATCCCATCCCGCCATGTTAATCCTATATTAAATTAACGACTTAAAGTAACGACTTGAAGCGTTTTTCCGTATTCTTAAATATATTATAAGGGTCGTGTTCAAAATGATAAATTTTGGCAACTTCTATTTTAAGCCATGGTGCCCATTTACTAAGTATAAAAAGGGAGATAAAGGTGCCGATGACTGGGCCTGTCCAATATACCCACCATCCACTCCACATTCCCGATATCAACGATGGACCTAAGCTGCGTGCAGGATTAGTACTTGTTCCCGAAATAGGCGCCTCAAAATAAACCATAATAGCATATAAAAATGCAAAAATAGCCGGGGTATAAGGTCTTAATTTTTTATGTCCCAGGAAGAAAAAAAGACCTGTAATCAAAAAAAATGTGGTTATAGATTCTCCGATAACTGCGGCAAAAACCCCTTCTTTTCCTGGAAAAGTAGCTCCGTAGAATACCCCTTTTCCTAATTTTCCCCAGACAAGAAGAGCGGCGGCGCCGGCAATGCCGCCAAGAAGCTGAGATATGACATAGCCTAAAGCTACATAAGTTTTAATTTTTCCTTTTAACCAAAATGAGAGTGTTACTGCCGGATTTATATGAGCGCCGCTCCATTTGCCGACAGGCGAAAATGTAATTAACATTCCCGTGCTTCCGAACAAAAAACCGGTAATAATACGCCTTAATCCAACACTTGAAATCATTGCAGATACGGGGCTTCCTTTGGCAAAATCAAAAATAACAAAAGAAACGCCCACACCTATAAGCAGCGCAGTTCCTATAAATTCAGAAAGATATAATCTCCATATTTTCATAAATCCTTTATCTTTATTATGATCATGATTATTTTTGTCTTTATTAGCCATTCTTCTATTCTTCATGATTTTTTTAAATTTAGAAAGGTTTATTTACTGCGGCTTTAAGGTGGTGCCGAGAGGCGGAATTGAACCGCCGACACGAGGATTTTCAGTCCTCTGCTCTACCGACTGAGCTATCTCGGCGTAACATAATACCATTACTATAAATACATAAATATTATGCAATATAATTATGCAATATAATTATGCAATATAATTATGCAATATAATATTGATTATAGTAATATTAAAGTTTTTAAAGTCTATCACAAATAATCGCTAATTACAATAATTTTTGTTGTTGAACAGTAATATAAAAAATATTTGGAATAATAAGGACAGATTTATTTATTTCATATTATATTATATTACATTAACCGCTGGCATAAATTTTATTACGGTGCCGTTATTTACCATTTCGGTGTTTAACGAAAGATTGATTACCCAAGCTTCTTTCGGCTTGTATTTTTCTATGAAACTTCTTATAGATCTTGCAATAACCGGTTTTTTTAATTCGGAGCATTTCACTTCTACAGGTATAATTTTGGTTCCTTTATATATGACAAAATCAACCTCCCCGCCGTCTTTAGATCTCCAAAAATGAATGGACGAGTTATTATATTTGAATTTATCATGTAATTTATTATATATGAAATTTTGAAAAACAAACCCGGCCTCGTCAAAAAAATTTATATTTCCAAATCTGCCGGTGCTGAAGTTTCTGAGTCCTATATCGTTAAAATAGATTATCGGCGATTTTGTAATTTCACTGCGGGCATTTCTATAAAAAGGCGTAATAGACTTGATTATAAAGGTTTTTTCGGCATAAGAGAAATAGTTTTTAACTGTAGGTGCGGATATTCCCAGAGTAGAAGAAAGCTCGTTTATATTGATTAATTTGCCTGATTGGGAGGCTAAAATCCTGATTAAATTTTTAAAAGCATCTATTTTTTCGACATTTAGCAGATAAGAAATATCTTTTTCAATATAGCTTTGAAAAATTTCGTTCATAATCTTTGTTTTTTCCAAAACCGTATCGCAGATAACAACTCGCGGATAACCTCCAAAATTCAAATATTCAAGAAGCAATTTTTTAGACTCTTCTTTTTCTATCCTGAAGTATTCTATAAGCCTGTCATAATATTTATAATCTGTTTTAAAATTTATAAACTCCTCGAAAGATAACGTATTAACTTCAAAAATTTGTTTTCTGCCGGCAAGGGATTCATGAATTTTTTCTTTTAACTCGAGACTGCCGGAACCGGATATTATCAATTTATGAGGCAGATGCATATCGTAAATGCCTTTTAAGAATATACCCGCATTTTCTTTCCGCTGTATCTCATCGATAAAGATAAATGCTTTGGCATTACGGCCCGTCTCTAAGTTTATTTTTTCTATAAAAGCACTCTGGGATTTAAAATGGGGAACGTCTTTTTCGAAATCAAGGCTTAAAAATAATGTTTTTTCGCCTTTTTTATCAAGCTCACCGCGTATGGTTTCCATTATAGTAGTCTTGCCGGCCTGCCTAGGTCCCACGATAAGCGTTATTTCTTTTGCGGTTAAATGCTCAATGATGTCGTTATAAAGAGTTCTTTTTATAAACATATTTATATTTTAGCACGATAATAATGAAAGTCAATATTTTAATTAAGCAGAAAATAACAAAAAATCTAAAAGAGCTTCACGGGGTTAAAAGCCGGGAAGGAGCGGTAACGCGGAAAAATAATTTTTTATTGGCAATTTTGGGTTGACATTGGGAAAATAAATATTGACTTTTAATTAGGCTTTGGTTTAAAATATTTTTTGCTTGCGTTTTTAATTCTGCTGCATTTTACATTACGGTTTTTAAATAAAGACATTTTTAAAATTCTCGGTATTCCAATTAATAGGCTCATTTTAATAGACCTAATTAAAATAAAGGTTTAATTTTGGGGAAAAGAATATTATATTATCTAGGATGTATCGAAGCGAATAATATCGAATCAGGAAGATATGATCATATAGGATTATTTAAAGTACTTGGTATAGCCGCTGAACTCCTTGAAGAATGGAACTGCTGCGGTGCCTCCCCCGGTTTTTATGATCCGAAATTTTTCAATAAAGTCGTTTTACCCCTCAGAAACCTCGGTTTGGCGCAAAAACAAGGCTTGAATATTATGTACACAGGCTGCGCTGTTTGCACTAAAACTATCAATAAAGCTCTTGATGTTGTTAATTCAACGGCGATTTATAAAGATCAAATAGACTATAGCCTTAAGCCTTTCGATGCCGCATTAAAAAATATTAATAAGGATCAAACGGGGGCAAGGCATTTTCTTGATCTTCTTTTTGATCCGGAAATCAAGAAAAATCTTTTAAAAAATATTGTGAAAGATCTAAATGGTCAATCTATTTTGCTTTATAGTGGATGTTATAGCGACGCGGCAAGGATAGAAGATTTAAAAAGCATGCTTGTGGAACTTGGCGCAAAAGCGGAGTTGTTTTCGGAATGCTGCGGCGGCGAGAAGCATCAAAATGTTACTCCGCTCAGGTCTAAAAGAATAGAAAACGCAAATAACTTGAGCGCTTTTTTTAAATCGATCAATCTAAAAGCAGATGAAGCAGGTTTCGATTATATTCTTACGATATGTTCGATGTGCAGGCAAAACATCGAAAACGGAATGGACATTACCGATCTTGAAACATTTGCCCCGGCAATCGGTATAGAACAATTTATTGGATATTTATGCGGTTTAACAAGTTTCGACGAGATTATTTCCAGCTGCATAAATAATAATTATTGTGATCAAAGATCATAAAATTTATTAGTTATCATTAGTTAATTATAATTTATAATTGTAAATAATTGTAATTATTATAATAAGGCAAAACTGATTTTTTCCGTCATTTATAAAATTTATAAATTAAATATAAACAATCGTCTTTAAAATTATTCTTTAATTATGAGTGGGCATTTCGGTTATGTATGTTACATATGTTAATAAATTTATGATTACGGAGGTTAAGAATGGATTTTGATGAACTAAAAAAGGAAAGGTTTCTTCGAGTAAAAGATAACAGGCTAACTAAAATCAAGCCGGATCATCGTCCTCAGGAATCTTCCAAGGATTATGATATGATCAGGTATTCTACGTGCACAAATATGTGCGAAAGCGGATGCGGACTTAAAATATTTTTAAAAAATGGACGCATTGTTGATGTTATGGGTGATTCGGAGCATCCGCAGAGCAGGGGCGGTCTTTGTTCTAAAGGCGCAGGTCAGATTCAGTGGTGGTATGACCCTTTAAGGGTGCATTATCCTCACATAAGAAAGTCTTTGACAGATACCTTTAAAAGAGTTTCATGGGATGATGCTCTTGATTTTGCGGCTGAAAGACTTATAAAGCTTTACAATGAATACGGGCCTGAAGCCCTGGCGGTTTTTAGAACCGGAAGGTCGTCCTTTGGAAATAAAGAAGGAGCCGCCAGATTTGCAAGGATTTTTGGAACTCCCAATGTTTACGGACAGGGTCCTATATGTTGTGAAAGTCCCGGTGTTGCAACGAATTACGTTTTTGGCGCAAAAGGACTTGGAAGATTAATGAACCCTTCTCAAGACTGGAAAAATTCAAAGTGCATATTAGTAGTTGGCACAAATATGGCTGCGCAAGAAACTATTACGATGACCCATTTGCTTGATGCGAAAGATAACGGGGCGTTTCTGATTGGTGTTGACCCGCGTTTTAACGCTACACTTTCAAAATGCGATATCGGCATGAGAATACGTTCCGGTTCCGATGCAATTTTATTTCTTGCAATGGGAAATATTATAATTAAAGAAAAGCTTTATAATAAAGAGTTTGTTGATAAGTGGGTTACAGGATTCGAAGAATATGAAAAAGAATGCGCAAAATGGACTCCTGAACGTGCCGAAAAGCTTACTTACGTTCCAAAAGAAATGATCATCGAAGCCGCAAGAAAATTTGGTGCGGCAAGACCGGCATCCGTTACGGGCAATTTAGGGACGGCCCAGGTTTATAACTCGAATAACGTAAATAGATCTATTGCCGCTTTACTTGTGCTGACTGGATCTATCGGCGTTAAAGGCGGCGGCTGGAACTGGCTGCATAATTGCCGTCCTCCTCTTAATTACGGTAGCGACCTTAAGGGTCTGCCGCAGTCAAAAAGGCCGCAAATTACCGATAAATTAATATCATGGGCGGATAGTTCAGTACCTTGCATAATAAACGCAATGATGTATGAAAAGCCGTATCCTGTAAAAGGTATAATATGGAATGGAGATCATTTGCCTCAATTCCCTAACTCATGGAAAATGGAAGAGGCGATGAGAAGGAATATTATAAACATACATCTTTCTATATATCCAAATCATACATATATGTTCAGCCATGTCGCCTTTCCAATTGCAATAACCGTTGAGACCGATAGTATCTGCCATCACGGAAACAACAGGCTTATACAATGGCATAACAAAGTAATACCGTATCAGCATGAACATAGACCGGATATTGATGTTTTTGACGGCATTGCAAAGAGGCTTAAAGACGCTGTCGGTCATTTTGATAAAGTTGACTTTAACCAATGGGGTTATTATGAAGACGGTCCTGACAAAGGAAGAGTTAACGAAATTAAAATGACGGACTGGTTTAATCAGCAGGAAACGTTTACCAAAGGCATTACTTATGATGTGTTAAATCCGGAAAAAAATCCGAAGGGCGGTCTTATGTGGCCGGTCTTTTCTAAAAAAGAAGCTGCTTTCCAGGAGGAAGAAGCGGTTCTGCGCGGCAAATGGATAATGTATAAAGATGGTGAGAACTTTCCCGAATCGGACAAGAGGTTTCCAACCCCGTCGGGCAAGATCGAGCTTGCTTCGGAAGCTTTAGAGAAAGTGGGGTGGTACAAAGTGCCTACTCAGGTAGAAAGTTCAGAATCGCCGTTAGGCAACTATGAAAGGGCGAAAAAATATCCGCTTGTTTTAAATACGACGCGTATTGCCCAGTCATTTCACGAAGGCGGTCACTGGTGGCCGTGGAACGACGAACTGGAACCGGACAGAAATATAGAAATTAATCCGGCTACCGCCGCTGTCATGGGAATCGAAGATGGCGACCAGGTCATAGTAGAAAACGACAGGGGTTGGGTCGAAGGTCCGGCATGGGTCACGGAAATGGTCCCCGAAGATGGAATATGGGCAAATTTTGGATTTGACAGATACCAGCCTTTCCATCCATACGAATCCATTAATACGGTCATAGACGACATAATCAAAGATCCGGTTTACGGTCAGATCCAGTTCAAGGCTATATTATGCAGGGTTTATAAAAAAGGCGATCCTCATCCGGAGGCTGTTGCCCAAAATGTTCTTGCATTTCTTCAAAATAAATTCCCGGAGGTTTGGGATCCGAAACGTCAGGATATGGATGTAATTATCGGAAAGTGGAAAGATCACTGGAAGGAATATCATGAACTCAGCATCGGCTGGAAAAAACTCGTTAATTTTAAAGAACCGGTTGAATGCACGCCCGAGGCATGCGATATCAAAAAATATTAAGATATAAAAATTTAATAAAATCATAAAATCAATTAATAATAAAAAATAAAAAGGAGCTATACAAATGTCTTATGAATATGGATTTGATAGGTTTCATCTTGGGGAAGAAAGGGCTGCCAGAGTAACTTTGCGGTCTTCAAATCCCAAGTATTCAATGAAAGTTAATATTGACCGGTGCATAGGATGTATGGCATGCGAAATTGCATGTAAAAAAGAGCATAATCTTCCGGTCGGTCCGAGAAGAATGAGAGTAATTCAGGTTGGACCCTATTTTGTAAAGAAGGGTCAGCTTAAAACCGTTTATTTGCCGATGAACTGTTTTCATTGCGATGATGCAGCCTGCGTTAGGGCATGTCCGACAGGTTCAATGCAAAAAAGAGCGGACGGGATAGTATTTAACGACCCGATGACTTGTATCGGCTGTAAATCATGCATACATGCCTGTCCTTTTGGATCGCCGCAATTTAATGATGCAACGGGAAAGGTTACAAAATGCGATTATTGTGGACACAGGGTTGATAAAGGGCTTCTGCCTGCATGTGTTACGCTTTGCTCTACCGATGCCTTGTGGTTTGGAAATATAAACAGGATTTCCACGATTGACAGGGAAAAGACCGCACGGAAAATGACTGAGCATTTTTTCGGATTTGACCTGCCGGCATCTTTACAGGGAACATCTTTAGGGATAGACTCGGAAAATACTTCAAAAGTAGGATAATTTCAAATTAACTAATTAACTTATAAGGGAGGTCTTATAAAACATGGCTGATGCAGGAGCAGTTGGAACGGTTATAAATGCCCCTATAAGGGTTGATTATATCAATGGCGATTTTGATAAAGCTGAAGAAATTTTAAAAAATGCAAAAATATCCATCGTGGGAAGAAATGTCGCCAGCGTTACCCCTTATCACGCTACAATATTCGTTAATCTTGATGATGAAGCAAAAGCTAAGAAATTAATTAAGATAGCCGGTATAAATATGCACCCGATCGAACCTTATTTTTAAAATAAATAAGTTTAGTCACATCTGCTACACATCTGTTAAAACAGGTAGTTTACGCTTGACATTAATAAGTTATCATCTTTTTTTGAGCGCTACACATCTGTTAAAACAGGTAGTTTACGTTAATGATGCTTGATCATAGCGATATGCCAAATAAAAAAGCCGACGACCTGCTTGAATTATCACAGAAATATGTTACGAAGATTACGGCTGTCGAAGATATTTCCGTAGAGGATAGCCTTGATCGCGTTCTGAGCGAAGACATAATTCCGGCTGTAGCCGTGCCGTCTTTTGTTAGATCGGCGGTTGACGGGTTTGCCTTAATAGCGTCCGATACCGGAGAAAATAAAATAACTAAACTTAGAGTAAGCCAGCATATAACTGCTGGTTATTCCGGCGAGCTGAAATCTATAGAAAGCGGGCAGGCTGCATTTATTACTACGGGCGCGCCAGTTCCCCCGGGAGCGGACGCGGTTATTCTTATCGAAGATGTTAATGAATATTCGGGCGGTTATATAACTTATAATAAAAGTGTTAAAGCTGGTTCATATATTTCGCCCGTTGGGGATGATATACGCTCCGGCGTCTTATTGTTTCAAAGCGGGCATAAAATCAGGCTATGCGACATTGCGGCTTTATCGGGAATAGGCTTAAAGAATGTAAAGGTCTATAAAAAGCCTGTCGTGGGGATTTTATCGGGGGGTAACGAGCTTATAGAGCCGGGTAAAAAACTCCCGCTTAATAAAATATACGATATTAATACTACGCTGCTTAAGTCTCTTATCAAGGATGCGGGAGGGGTTCCGGAAGTAATCGGCGTAGTTGAAGATGATATTGATAAATTAACCAGATTACTTGGAGAGGCGGCAAAATCCCAAAAATACAATCTTATAATTTCGACGGGTGGAACCGGGGCAAGTTTTTTAGTCCTCGAGAATAAAGAAATAACCAATTTTTATGACCTTGTTCCTTCGGCTATCGAAAAAACTGGTAAACTTCTTTTCCACGGTGTTCGTCTTGTTCCGGGAAAACCGACATCTTTCGGCATTGTAGGAAAAAATACGCCGATGTTTGCCCTCGCAGGATGGCCGTATTCGGTAATAATGACCTTCGGTCTTTTTCTCAGGCCGTTCATACAGAAAATGACCAATATCAAAAATGTATATCAAAAATATCCCAATGTCAAAGCTAAGCTGAAGGAAGATGCCAGTTCCGAAAAAGGCGTCAGGAAATATTTTCAGGTTAAATTAACAAAAGAAGAAGATAATATATTTGCATCAATTATGCCGTTGCCAAAGCCGCCTTCTGCTGCAAGGTCTATTTCCCCTATGATCAAGGCTCACGGAAGTTTTGTCATGGATGAAGATACTACCTTTATACCGAAGGGCGAAACGGTTAACGTTACTCTAAATGACTATAATGCATTTTTATAATGAAAAATTTTATATTCAATAATTTTAATAATATAAATGGTATAAATAATGGTAAGCTTTATTGCGATGAGCCTGCGGCGAGTCTAAAAAATAATGAATTGAAAATAAGTTCGTTAAGAATATCATTAAGGGCCGATTGCAACGAGGGCTGTTTTTACTGCCATAATGAAGGCATTCCTTCTACAATGAAATCAAGCCTTGAAATAGGAGATATTTTAAATGCCATCCATTCATTAAAAAGTCTCGGCTTGGTTAAGGTCAAGCTTACCGGCGGGGAGCCGTTTCTTTTTAAGAAGCTGGGAGAGCTTATTTACGGAATAAAACATATAGGCGACATAAAGATATTTATAACAACCAACGGGACTTTGATAAAAAAAAGAATAAGCGATATAAGTTTAGGGGCAATAGAAAAGATCTCGGTAAGTCTTGATACATTAGATGAAAAAAAATACAGAATGATAACCGGTAAAAATCTTTTACATGAAGTATTAGGCGGGTTAAAGCTCTTAAAAGAAAGAAATTATAAAGTTGAAATAGACTGCCTGCTGCTTAAAAATGTGAATAACAATAAAGAAAACATCGAAGATATGATAGATTATTGTTCCGCTAACAATTTTAATTTACAATTTATCGAGTTATCCACCTTAAGTGCAGAAAATATTTATAAAAAATATTATATTGATCCAATTAAAACATTTAAAAAGGCAGGTTTTGATTTCAGAACCGATATTTACAACGATAGGAAGTTTATTAAATATAAAAATGTAAAAATAACCCTCTGTAGAAGCGTTAAGAATACGGCTCTTTCGTCAGACGGTAGATGCAGCGGCTTACGAATGCTCCCAAATGGGCAATTAAGAGGGTTTTATTATTTTTAAGATCCGCTTTGCACTCGTACCATAAAATAAATATGTGTGCTAATGATATTAATATAATAAATAATACCGTGAATAATACCGCGAAGGGTAAGATAATGACGGATAAGGTTAAAATATGATAGTCGAATTGATCGGGAAAGAAGCAGGCATTACCTTTGAGTGCATACATATAGTTCCGGGCAAAGGTGATTGTTCAAGGATACACCCGCATTTTCATTATGCCGATGTTATGGTTGACGGTGAATTTGACGACAAAAGAAGGATAGTTCATCTTTACAAATTAAAAGCGGCTTGTCTCAGGCTTTGCTCCGTTTTTGAGGATAAGATACTGTTGGCTAACTATCCGGAAACGGTGCAAAAAGTTGTCAAGGAAGGGTCGCATCTTCATATAGAGATAAATAATAAATTTTATTTGATACCGGAGGCCGATATATTAAAACTTGAAATACCTTCCCTTAACATAGAGGATCTTGTAATATATTTTGCCGATGAACTTATCGGCGATCTGAAAAAAAACGGATCATTTGCATCATTTGCATCGCTTAATTATATAGAGGTTACATTAAGCGAAGGACGTGGACAGCGCGGAAGGGTCAGAATAAATTTGAAATAAACTTCGTGATTTCTAAGAATAAAATTAAATCGGCATAGGGTTAAATAAAATCAAGATGAATCAGCTGAGTTGTCTTGTTCTTGCGGGAGGGGAATCAAAAAGATTTGGCGGGAACAAGGCACTTTATAACTTTGAAGGGAGAACCTTTTTAGAAAGAGCGGTAGGCACTGCCTTAAAGGTTTCAGACGATATAATAGTCTCGGTCGGGGAAGAAAAAAATATAAGCGGGTATAACAATGTTTTAAGGGGTAGTTTAAAGAATAAGAATAATATAAACTTTATATCCGATGACGTTCGGTGCCGTTTTAAAGGTCCGCTTAGAGGTATATTCAGTTGTTTTAAGTTTTTGCAAGGCGATTTTGTCTATGTTATAGAATGCGACGCCCCGTATTTTAATTCTTTCTGCGTAAAGATTATTTCAGGCGGATTAAATGGCGATATAAGCGGCGTGGTGCCTATATGGCCAGACAGCACCATTGAGCCGCTACTCGCATGCTATAAAAGGACGGAGACTATTGACATACTGAACAGGCTGCACGGGTATGCCGTGAAAGTGCATCTTGTTTTAAGCGACTCGGTTACTCTTTCAAGGCTTTTGCGGGTTGTCCGCTTTTATAGCATAAAAGATATGATTAAAACTTATCCCAGCATAAAACCTGAATTTTTTATAAATATAAACGATAAAAAAAACCTTGAAGAATATCATGCCGGCGATCACAATTATCCCGATATAACAGATATGCCGGAAAATACCGGCAGCGTGAAAATAAAAAGAAGGAACGTATTTGCACCGGCGGACGACTCTGTGCGGCAAATGGGTAAACAGCCTTATGGCTGGACCGCTAAGGGGCTTTATTATATGAAACTATACAAAAAGAGCGGGAAAAGCGCCTATCTGAAGAAAGCATCATATTTTTTTAAGGAAGAAGCCGGTTTTTACAATAAAAAAGGCCTTGTTTTCATGGCGTCAAAAATAAAAGACATGTTATCTTCAATGTTATCTTCAACTTTGGGATAACGATGTGAAATAACGATGCGGATTGACCGGAAAATAGAATTAAATTATAATTAAAATATATATAAATATATAAAATTTACGGAAAATTTATGGAGAGCTTGCTATGGATAAATTTAAACTTACAAACTTAAAAGCAGACTTAAAAAAAGGGCGGACGGAGATAATGCTTTATCCTTCCAAATGCGACGGTTGTGAGGGAGAGGAGTTTCATGCATGCATCAAAGCCTGTGAAGAACACATGAAAGAAAAATACGGGAAATATAGCGGCGCAAGAGTTTCCATTAAAAAGAAAAACGGCAAATTCTTTCCAGTTATTTGCCATAACTGCGATGAAGCCCCCTGCGTTGACGCCTGTATGCCCGGGGCAAGATATAAAGATGCCGAAACCGGATGGACATTAACGAATTATAAGAAATGTGTCGGGTGCTGGATGTGCGTCATGGTTTGTCCGTTCGGAGCTATTGAAAGGGTTGAAGGGAGCCATTTTGCATCAAAATGCGACGGCTGTATTGACGAAGATGTGCCGAAGTGTGTTTCCGCGTGTAAAAGAAACGCGTTGCTAAGAACGGGCATCAAAAACTATTCCTACGAAAGAAGATTGATGGTTGCTAAAAAGATGTACGGACCATATGTGAAGATGCATTATGCGGGCATTATAAAAGATAAAAGGGGATGATACTAACATGAAATATGTGATTATCGGCAATTCTTATGCCGGACTCTCATGCGTTGATGCGATAAGACGTTTTGATAAAACCGGCGAGATAACTATAATTTCGGACGAACCTTACAAGGCGTATGCAAGGCCTTTAATTTCTTATTATCTTGAGGGTAAAACAACGGATGAGACCATATGGTATAAGGATGACAATTATTATGAAAAAAACGATGCAAGAACTATGTTCGGCAAAACAGTTTCCTCGGTAGATACCGCCTCTAAAAATGTTGTTCTAGATGATGGGAGCATTGTTAAATATGACAAGCTTTTCATTGGAACGGGCGGTGTTCCGTTTGTTCCGCCTCTCGAAGGGTTTAATCCCGCATCTCCTATGATGGGTACTTTTACAAAATTGAATGATGCAAAAAAAATGGAGGCGGCTTCTAAAGTTGCAAAAAATAAGGAAGCCATCGTTATAGGCGGGGGGCTTATCGG
Source organism: bacterium (assembly GCA_021818985.1). Classification (GTDB taxonomy): domain Bacteria; phylum SZUA-79; class SZUA-79; order Acidulodesulfobacterales; family Acidulodesulfobacteraceae; genus JAKASO01. The sequence goes on along the minus strand of JAKASO010000001.1, from coordinate 95,684 downwards.
TTTGAAAGCATCCGAAGGTCTTCGCGCCCTTGGGATGCATGTAACCATTGTTGAACTTCTTCCAAGGGTTTTGGGTCTTGCGCTTGATGAAATATCCGGTCAGATAACCGCAAAGAGGCTGAACAAAAATGGCATTGATACCGTCACTAATGATACGGTTATAAAGATCAATCTTGACGGGACAGGCAATCCTGAAAGCGTTACATTAAAAAGCGGAAGAGAGCTCATTGCCGATATTGTAGTTGTTGGAGTAGGCGTAAGACCAAACGTTGCATTTTTAGAAGGCAGCGGCATTAAGGTAGACAGGGGCATAATAGTTGATAAAACCATGATGACCAGTGTTGAAGATATTTATGCCGGCGGAGATGTCGTGGTTACCTATGATGTTATCAATAAGCGCCCCAATATAATAGCTATTGTTCCTCTTGCCTGCGAACAGGGAAGGATTGCAGGTGCGAATATGGCGGGCGTTTACAGGGAATACCCGGGTGGCATGGGTTTGAATTCCGTTGAAATTTACGGTCTTCCTATTATCACTATCGGACTGACAAATCCAAATGATCCATCGCAGTCTGTTTTTACCTATCAGGAAGGCGAAACGATATATAGAAAACTTGTTTATAGCGGTGAAATTCTTGTGGGTGCGATACTGCTTGGCAATATTGACGGGGCAGGAATACTTTCCGCCATAATAAGGCAGGGAGCCAAGTGTTTAAGTTATAAAGACGAATTCTTAAAAGGGAATATATTTTCATTTGTTATAGACAACGAGTTTGAAATATATAACATTAACGAAGGCTATGCAATCAGGGGAGATTTTAAAGATCTGCCCGAATTTTCAAGGACCAACTGGCGGTAGCATGCATATTATAGACAATGATAATAATAATACCGGCATAATTCAGGAACTTCTTTTGGAGGCTGAAGATATTCCGGAAAATGAATTTGAGCGGTGGTATGAGAAGAAACGCAAGTTATTTAATATAGGAATTAAAAAAACTCCTACAAAGACCGAATTTATAAAATATTTAAACTATGCTTCGGCTATACTGGCCGAGTCGAAATAACCTTTCTTTTAAATCAGCTAAGTCCAATAAAATAAAATTCACCGTGGGTTTTTGGGGGGATTAATTTAAAGCTGAATATTCTTATGGAATTGCTGGATGAAATGAATATATTTTATGGAAGGCAGAAAGCATATAAACTTATAAAACCGCATTTATACAGTTTCTTAACCGGTTTCAATGGTTCGAAGGAAATGCGCGGCGAGATAAATAACGCAAAAAGTGCCGGGGAAATATTGCAGATATTAAAAAAAATAGAAATATAGAAAAAACATAAGAAGATATAAAATTGGAAAATCGCTCTAAAAATCCTAAAGTAGTATCGTTCATAGGCAAATCCGGAACGGGCAAGACGACGCTTATCGAAAAGCTGATAAAAATCCTTTCGGGTAAAAATTACCGGGTTTCAACGATAAAACATACCGACCATAAAATTAAGGCAGACATAGAAGGCAAGGATTCATGGAGACATAAGAACGCCGGGGCATTTTCGACGATGCTTGTTTCAAACTATTCAATGGCTTTTTTTAGCGACGTTAAAGGCGGTTTAACGCTCGAAGATATTGCCGCAAGATTTTTTCAGAACTCCGATATAATAATAATAGAAGGGTTTAAGGATCTTAAAACGCCAAAAATAGAACTTTTTAGAAAAGAAATAAATCCCGATCTGGAGCTTAAATATATTAACGACCCGTCTTGCATCTTAATTTGCGGCGATGTTTTTATAAACGGAACGACTAAAGCCCAGATCAGCATAAATGAACCTGAAAAAATAGCCCGGTTTCTTGAAGAAAAAATTATCGGTGGCGTTTAAGGGATACAGGGATCGCTTTGCTATGAATTTATTAAGCTTAATGGAGAGATTTTTAAATAGCGGTGAAAATGAGCTTGTTATAAATGCCGAATACTGTGTAAGATTAAAAAGCCCTATGGCAAGTTGTTATTCGTGCATTAACAGGTGTCCGGAACTTGCCGTGGAGATTTCCGATACATCCATTAAGATATCTGGCAGCTGTACTTTATGCAAGATGTGTTTTTATATATGTCCCAATTATGTTTTTGATATTAAAAAAGGCATAGATATTCTTGATGCCGGCATAACCGTTGCCGGAAATGTTTATTATTTTTGTTCCGAAATTAAAAATAAAGTTAAAGCAAAGTCTGAAGAAATTAAAACGGTATCGTGTATCAACGAAATTGACGAAATAGATATAATAAACCATTTAAAAAGGGATAAAAATATATATTTTGTAACGGGCATCTGCGGCTCGTGCAAAAATAATTTTTTTTACAAAAGCAAAATAAAGCAGACACAAAAATTGGCAGGTTTTTTTACCGGCTATGCAGGCAGTCCTGCCGCAAACAGCAAAAAGAACGGCGAACAAGATGACGGCAAAAGGATCAAAGCGGTCAATTTTAAAGAATTCAATTTTTCGATTATAAAGAATTATCTTAATGATGCCGCTGGCAATGCTGAAGACATTAAAGATGTTGAAGATAAAACACAAAGCCGCATAACTGCCGGCGATGAACCTCAGGTAGATCTTATGGAAAGAAGGCATTTTTTTAAGGAGGTTGGGAAAACAATTAAAAAGCATGCGGCCGCTGTAATAGAAGACTTGCCGCTAGATGAACTCCCATTTTCGGAGCTTATTTCCGTAGAAAATAAAAAATCCAACAAATTATTTTTTAAAAAAAGATATAAACTCTTTTCTTTTTTAAAAAGTGGCGAAGATTCCTTAAATTTGTTAAATATAAGGCTCCCACGATTTAATAATAATTGCATTTTTTGTGGAAACTGCTGGGAGCTGTGTCCCACCGGAGCTCTTGAATATAAAAATAAAAGCATATTTTTGGAGCCTTATCTTTGCACTGGCTGTAATTTATGCAGGGATCTGTGTAGTTTCGGAGCCGTTACGATGCGTAAAGTAAAGCAGGTCGAAGAACTCGGGCGTAAAAAAAATGCCTTGACAAATACTGGTTTTTATTAGAAAATAATACTTTATTCTTATGGATTTTTTATGGGGGCGGACATAAATGTTAAAAAGGAACTGGATACTGTTGGATGCTGAGAATGTTAGTTTAGGAAGGCTTGCCAGTTTTGCTGCCAACAAACTTATGGGTAAAGATAAGCCGGATTTTGCACCGCATCATGTTGATAACGGTGATTTTGTAGTAGTAATAAATAGCGCAAAAGCCAAAATAACCGGCAGAAAGGTTAATGACAAAAAATACTATTTTCATAGCGGTTACCCCGGCGGATTAAAAGTTTTTAACTATAAAGATATGATGAAAAAAAATCCGACCTTTGCAATTTTTCATGCAGTAAAGGGAATGCTTCCGAAAAACAAGCTCGGGGATGTCATGCTTAAAAAATTAAAGGTCTATCCGTCCGAAAATCATCCGCATATTGCCCAAAATCCGACGAAAATCGATCTTGTATAAATTTGATCTTGTATAAATCTTCTTACACGGTATAACGATATAATAAATAATTAAGGTGACTCGGCTTATGACTAAAAAGAATATATTACAATCTACCGGCAAAAGAAAAACCTCGATAGCAAGGGTATTTTTTAAGGAAGGAACCGGTAAAATTACCGTTAACGGCAGGGATTTTAACGAATATTTTCCTCTTGAAAACCAGAGGGTCATAGCTACGAGAATTCTTTCCTTTTTTCCGATAGAAAATAAATATGATATCTTTGTCAATGTTTCCGGCGGCGGTCTTATTGGTCAAGCCGGAGCGATAAAACTTGCTCTTGCAAGGATGATCATTTTATTGAATCAGGATTTAAAGTCAACCCTGTCAAAGGCTTCCATGCTTACAAGAGATCCGAGGATTAAAGAAAGAAAAAAATACGGTCAGAAAGCTGCAAGGGCAAGATTCCAGTTTTCAAAAAGATAATTATTCTCTTTACCTGCTTTTACTTTTAAATATAAGCAAGGGGGGGGTATTACAGGTTATCGCATCCCCTTATCCGTTTATTAATTTCAAATATCAAGCGTGGTTGTTAAATGATAAACGCTTCCGTAATTGGAGCATCCGGCTATAGCGGCATTTATATAATTTATAATCTTTCTTCAAGAAAAGACGTTGAGATTAAACATATCACATCGAGACAATATGCGGGAAAATACTTAAATGATATATTTCCTTCGTTTTATAAGTTTGGTTCGTTAATTTTTGAAGAATATGACGAAGATGTTATCGCCAAATCGAGCGATGTAGTTTTTTTATGCCTGCCACATGGCGAAAGCTCGAGACTTGCCGCCGGGCTTGTATCAAAAAATAAGCATATTAAATTAATTGATATTGCCGCCGACTTCAGATTCAGCGATATAGCTACTTATGAAGCGAGTTATGAAAAACATAGCGCCGCCCAATTGAACAACCTTTTTATTTACGGTCTTGCCGACATTTTTCAGGATAAAATAAAAAATGCGCAATTTGTTGCCAACCCGGGTTGTTATCCTGCTGGAGCATTAATCCCCCTGCTTCCGCTTTTTCTAATGAGCGCGATAGACCTTAACTTTCCAGTTATAATAGATTCAAAATCGGGCATCTCGGGTGCTGGCAAAAGCTTAAATATCCCAAACCTTTTTTGCGAAGCAGAAAGTTCAATCAGAGCTTATAGCGTGTGGACGCATCGTCATCTTCCTGAGATAAAAGAAAAAATATATCAGGCGGCAGAAAATAAGCCATTACCGGAAATTATATTCACACCACATGTAATCCCTTCTGTAAGAGGCTTACTGACCACGATCTATTTAAGGTTGAAAAAAGGGGTTGGCGAAAAGGATGCCGAAAGTATCTATCATAAATTTTTTGATAAAAGCCCTTTTGTTTCGTTACTTGAAAACGGCGGACTTCCGGATACTAAAAATGTTATATATTCAAATAACTGCCACATTGCGATTCGTGAAAAGAACGGCTATTTCATTCTCATAAGCGCGATAGATAATCTGGGCAAAGGCGCCTCCCTTCAGGCTGTTCAGAATATGAACCTTATGTTCGGGATAGAAGCCGGCCAGGGAATAAATAAGTACTCTCCATATCCGTAAAGCGTGGCGATGGTCATATAACCATACCGATTTATATTAATTTAATTAATGCCGTTCATGAAAAATAAAAGGCTTATAACAGGTTTATTTATATTCTTTATTTTTGTTATTCCATTCATTGTTTCGGGTTGCGCTCGTGTAGCAACAGAACATAAGGCGCTAAAGAGCGGTAAAAATATTCTTATAATTGGGCTTTCTGCCGATGCTACAAATCTTATTGGCAATATGGCTGCCGATGCCCCCACTGCGGAAGTTACGTCCCAGATTTACGACGGGCTTGTTCGTTATAACAGGAATTTTAAAATTGTTTCGGATCTTGCCAAATCATGGAAGATTACAACCGGCGGGAGGACCATAACTTTTTACCTGCATCGCCATGTTCTTTGGCAGGATGGCCATCCCTTTACTGCACGGGACGCCCTTTTTACCTATCATCTTATGATAAATCCGAACACCCCGACGGCGTATTCTGGCGATTACCTGAAGGTGAAAAAGGCTGAGACGATAGGCAAATATATTTTTCAGGTTACCTATAAAAAGCCTTATGCCCCGGCGCTGGCAAGCTGGGGATTAAGCATCCTGCCCAGATTTTTACTTAGAGGAAAAGATCTTTTGACGACCAAGCTCAGAAGTCACCCTATCGGCACCGGACCCTACGAATTTTATAAATGGATCCATGGTTACGAGATTATTTTAAAGGCAAATCCGCACTACTTTAGGGGCGCTCCGCGCATAAAAGAAATAATATACAGAATTGTTCCGGATCTTTCTTCGATGTTCCTTATGTTAAAATCAGGAGGCATAGATTATATGGGACTTACCCCTATACAATACACATACGAGAGCAGCGGTAAAAAATTTAGAATGGAATTTAAAAAATACCTACACTTATCATTAAGTTTCACTTTTTTAGGATATAACCTGCTCGATCCCCTTTTCAAAAGTGTCAAAGTGAGGCAGGCATTGAGCTATGCCATTAATAAAAAAGAGATCATTAAAGGTTCCCTTTTCGGTCTCGGAAGGCATTGCTACGGTCCTTATATGCCGGGAACGTATTACTATGACGGAAATGTCAAAAAATACAGATATAATCCGGAAAAGGCCCTTGCTTTACTGGGAGAAAAAGGCTGGTGGCTTAAAAATGGCCGGCTTACGAAAGATGGCTCTCGTTTTAAATTCAGCATTTTAACCCCCCAGGGAAATCCGGAAAGGCTCTCTGCTGCCGAAATAATTCAGCAAAATCTCAAAAAGATCGGCATTAAGGTTAATATAAGGGTAATGGAATGGACATCCTTAATCTCTGAGTTTATAATGAAAAAAAGATTTCAGACGGTATTGCTGGGATTTACGATCACCCCGGATCCAGCCGATGCATCGTCTATGTTCTCCGGCAACGAGATTGTTCCTAAAGGGCTTAATTTTACGTCATTTGATGATCCGGTAATTAACAGGCTTTTTAAAAAAGCAAGAAGCACTTTTAATTTGAAACTACAAAGGAAATACTATTTTAAAATTCAGAAACTGCTTGCATTAGCCTCCCCTTATACCTATTTATATGTACCACAGGCTATGCCGGTTGTAAAAAGTACAATCAAAGGTATAAAACCCGCTCCTGCAGGAATAGGTTATAATATCAGGAGATGGTATTTTAAGTCGTTTGACTAAAGAATGTTGTAAAGTTGTCTATATTTATTTAATTTCATGGTTTTAAGAAATAAAGCGGAGGATTTATGCTGGAAAATAAATTGACCCATTTAGATGAAAAAGGGATGCCAAAAATGGTGGATGTATCTTCAAAAGCCGAAACTGCAAGGATAGCTGTTGCTTGCGGCAAGATCTTTATGTCTTCGCAAAGCCTTAAAGCGGCCGTGAGCGCTGAAGGCAAGAAAGGGGATGTATTTGCCACTGCTAAAATAGCGGGTATTATGGCGGCAAAAAGGACAGCCGGACTGATTCCGTTATGCCATCCTTTAAATATTGAAAATTGCGATATTAGTTTTGAACCCGATACGAAGAAAAATTGTATAACAATAAAAGCGTCGGTTAAAATATCAGGTAAAACCGGTGTTGAAATGGAAAGCCTCGTGGCTGTTTCTATTTGCGCTCTTACTATTTATGACATGCTTAAAGCTATTGATAAATCAATGGTGATCTCTGATATTTGCCTTCTTAGAAAAGAGGGCGGCAAAAGCGAAACTTACAAATATAATTCTAAAAGAAGTTGATTAAAAAAATTAATCGGCATATTTTTTTAGAAAAAAAGTTTAATTTTTATCAATTTCTATTTATTTTTTTGTTGAAATTAATGTTTGAATTATTGTAAAATATTCAAACCTTTCGTAATTATTTCGTAACTATTTTTTATATATTGTATAATGTATAATTGATTTTACCGGCAGTATATTTAAGTCCTTAAAAGTACTTAATGTAATATGATTTTTTTTAATGTAACGAGGCTATAAATGCTAAAACATGATGTCGTAATAGTAGGAGCGGGGCTTGCTGGTTTGCGTGCCTGCGTCGAATTAAGAAAAAATGGTATAGATGCCATTATCGTCAGCAAGGTCTATCCTACAAGGTCACACTCGGGCGCCGCCCAGGGCGGGGTTAATGCGGCTTTTGACAAAGACGATTCATGGGAATCTCATTTCTTTGATACTGTAAAAGGAAGCGATTATCTTGGCGATCAGGATGCGATCGAGATTCTTACAAGCGAAGCGCCGGCAAATATTTTGGACCTTCAAAAAATGGGGGTTATATTTAACAGGAACGACGAGGGCGGTATAGCGCAAAGGCCGTTCGGAGGGCAAAGTTTCCCTCGTTCATGTTATTATGCCGATGCAGTAGGGCATATGATGCTTCATGGATTGTTTGATAATGTTCTTAAATATAAAACGAAAATTCTGTATGAATATTTTGTTACCGGTCTATCTGTAAATAATGGCAGGGTTACGGGTGTCGTTACATATGACATTAAAACAGGCAAATTTGAAGGGATTGCCGCAAAAGCTGTCCTGTTCGCAACCGGCGGCTACGGTCAGGTCTATTCTTCTAATACGAATGCTCTTATTAATACGGGCGACGGGATGGCTGTTGCATTAAGGGCTGGTGTTCCGCTTATGGATATGGAATTTGTCCAGTTTCATCCTACTACGCTTAAAAGCACTGGCATCCTTGTTACCGAAGGTGCAAGAGGCGAAGGCGCTTATCTTTTGAATTCGCTGGGCGTCAGGTTTATGTCGAAATATGCGCCGAAGGCTATGGAATTGGCTTCGAGGGATATCGTGGCAAGGGCTGAGCAGACTGAAATAAACGAAGGTCGCGGGGTTGACGGTGCGATACTTCTTGATGTCCGCCACTTGGGAAAAGAAAGGATAATGGAAAGGCTGCCCCAGATACTTCAGCTTTCAATAGATTTTGAGGGGGTAAACCCGATTTATGAGCCTATTCCGATTAGGCCCGGCGCTCATTACTCCATGGGCGGCATTAAAACGGATAACGACGGAAAAACGCTTGTCGAGGGATTTTATTCCGCAGGTGAATCCGCATGCGTCAGCGTTCACGGCGCCAACAGGCTTGGGGGCAATTCTTTGCTTGATACCGTTGTTTTCGGAAGAAGAGCGGGTATAAGCATAGCAAAATATATAAAAGATATTGATTACGGAGATTTTGACGGCTCCCTTGTAAAAAGAGACGAGGAAATTTTTGAACGGCTTAGGAATTCTAAAGGGAACGAAAGACATGGACTACTTAAAACGGAACTTCAGGAAGATATGAGAAAAAATGTCGGCGTTTTCAGGGAACGCTCATTAATGGAAAATGCAATTAAAAAAATAGAGGAGCTTAAAGAACGTTCAAAGAACATAGCGTTGGACGACAAATCAAAACTTTTTAACACCGACATAATTGAAGCTTTTGAATTTAATAATATTCTGCTTATAGCTGAAGTTATAGCCAGAGGCGCAGTGTTGAGAAAAGAATCAAGGGGCGCCCATTACCGGAATGATTTTCCTGAAAGAGATGACGAAAACTGGTTAAAACACACATTGGCAAGATTAAACGGCAAAGGAAAAGTAGAATTTAATTTTACTCCGGTTAAGATCACAAAATTTAAGCCGCAACCAAGAACTTATTAATTAACTTATCAATATAAAACTTATTAATTAAAATTAAATAGATTAATAAATAGACTAAAGACTTATGTAAAATCGTCTGAGTTTAAGGAGTTTTAGGCAATGGAATTTACGGTTAGAAGTTATAGGTTTAACCCGGAAGTTGACAAACAGCCTTATTATAAAGATTATATTCTAAATGGCTTTCCCAGTATGACCGTTTTAAACGCTTTGATGAAAATAAAATCCGAAACTGACGGTTCGTTGACATTCAGGCGTTCATGCCGCAGCGCTATATGCGGTTCGTGTGCAATGAAAATAAACGGCATTTCAAAATTGGCATGCAAAACACAGGTTAATTCCGAGATTACAAAATTCGGCATAATAAAAGTCGAACCGCTTGGCAATTTACCCGTAGTTCGCGACCTTGTTGTCGAGCAGGAGAGTTTTTTTGGTAAGATAAATGAGATCAAGCCGTATCTGCTCGGGATCAGGGAAAACAGCCCCGATGAAAAATTTCATGTCTTAAAAGACGGGGAAAAGATAACCCAGCCTGTCTTTCATAAATCCGAATTCAAGGCTTTAACTGGTAATAACGATACTCCAAACTGTATTTTATGCGAATGTTGTTTTTCGGAATGCGGCACCGAGGTTGTAAACAAAAAATATCTTGGACCTGCGGCGCTTGCTAAATTATACAGATATATCGAAGATCCGAGGGATAACGACAGAGATGGATCCCGTCTTGTAAATGCGTCAAAACCTAATGGAATATGGGACTGCGTTCACTGTCAGGCTTGCGAACAATTTTGCCCCAAAAGTATTTCCCCGGTAAAATCCATTGTTAAACTTCATGAAAAGGCTATTAAAAATTCTATCACCTTTTCTAAAGGCGCAAAACATATTATCGGGATTGCCAATTCGATCAATAAAACAGGAAGACTCAATGAGGTCAAGGTTGCTATTGATACGGTGGGCTTGTTGGGGCTTATGAACGATCTGCCGGTTGTTTTCAGAGCCAGCCTTAAAGGTAAAATCCCGTCGCTTAAGCTTAAACTTATAAAAGATATGGACGATATAAGGCTTGCTTTTAAAGAGCTGGATCGGGAGGAAGAATGATAACTTATGTATATTATCCGGGCTGTGTTGCGCAGGAAAGCGGTAAAGAATTAGATAACGCGACTAAATTCATTGCAGAAAAGCTTGGAATAAACCTGCTTCAAATGCCCGAAGCATCCTGTTGCGGCGGCGGCATTATAGACGGTTTTGACGCTAATTTAAAACTGTTTATAAACGGCAGGACTTTAGCCCTTGCAGAAAAGAACGGGTTTGATATTCTTACTATATGCAATACCTGCACTCTTACCTTAAGCGAGGTTAATGAGGAGATTAAAAATAATCCTGCTTTGATGAAAAAAACCAATGCCTATCTTTCTAAAATCAGGCTTAAATATGAAGGAAATGTCAAAGTAAAGCACCTGCTTTATGTTTTAAGGGATGACATAGGTTTGGACAAACTTAAAGATGTCGTTGTCAATAGTTTGAACGGCATAAAAGTTGCGCCATTTTATGGATGCCATATATTAAGGCCGAGCGAAGTAATTAAATTTGACGATGCCGAAAATCCCTCCGGTTTTGAAGAGCTGATTAAAGCGGTCGGCGGTGAACCGGTATCTTATGTCCGAAGGACAAAATGCTGCGGTTTCCAAACTATCCTTATTGACGAGGCATCTTCCACCTCTTTATCCGGTAATGCCATTTTTGAGGCGCAGGAGCAGGGAGCCGATCTTATGGTAACACCGTGCCCTTTGTGCCATTTAAGCCTTGATACATATCAAAACGTAGCGGCAAAAAGTATAGGCAAGAAGCTCTCTCTTCCTGTTTTACATTTACCCCAGCTGATCGGCGTTGCTCTTGGAGGTAGCTATTCCGAGATGGGATTTTCGAGGCACAATGTGTCTTTGAAGCCTGTTATGGCTAACATAAATCTAAAGTAAGATTGTTTGAATAAGATTATTTAATACGGTCTTTCTTTAATAGTTCTTTAATAGTTTAAAGAGTAAAGGGAAATATGTCAGGGAATATAAATTTAATTCTTAAGGCTCTCAAAGGATTTTCTATCATTGCACAGGAAAGATTAGATGATTATGTAGATGTTTCAGATGATGAAAGCAGGAAAGCAGCCGAGCAGATACTTCAAACCATTACATACGAATCGAAAGTCATGCTTAAAGGACTTAAAGAAAAATTATCCGATATTCTGTTAGATGAAATGCATTTTGCAACCGAGTACGATATAGAAGAACTTGCAAAGCGGGTGCAGAATTTGGAAAATAAAATAGACGAACTAAATAAAAAAATAAAGTAATCTTTTTATCTTCTTTTTTTTTTGTACTCCATCAATACCTCTACATTTGATTTTATCGCAAAATAGGTTTTAATTGTATCTCTGATGTATTTTATGTCTTTTATCGTGAAAACTTTTCCTTTGTTATCCGCAAAAAATATAAAAGCAGGCATATTATGCTCTTTTTTTTGCACCCCGTACGTTATATAACGAAAAAGTCTTCCAGTTTTAGGGTCGTTTTTGCACTCAGTTATAAACCTGTTAATTTCGGCAGTTTTAATCCTGACTAAACTCGAAAGATAGATCTCGGCGCAAAGGTCTATCAGTTTATAAATATTTTTAGTTTTTATTGAAGAGATAAAAAGATAAGGAAAACTTCCAAATTCTTTTAATCCACGTTCAATTTCTTTATTCAAGCTTATTTTTTTATCTTCGTCATTAATAAGATCCCACTTTGTAAACGCTATTAGAAATTGTTTTTTTTCCGTGTTCGCCAGCTTTAAAAGCGATAAATCTTCATGGGTGATTCCTTCTAAAATATCAATGAAAATAGCTACGATATCGGCTCTTTTTATAGCCGAGAGCGTCTGTTTTTGAAAGCCTTCTGAATTAAAATTCAATTTGGACCTTTTTCTGATGCCCGCCGTATCAATCAAAATAATTTTTTTATTTTTATAATTTATTTCGATGTCTATGGAATCCCTTGTAGTTCCCGGTTTTTCATTAACGAAGACGAGGTTTTCTTTTAAAACCGTATTAATGTAAGTGGATTTGCCGCTGTTCGGTTTGCCGACGACGGCAATTTTTATAGTTTCTTCGTTTGCTTTTTGCTTCTGTTTATTAAAAATTACGCCTGCCGATTTTTTTTCTTGGGTAACGGCATCTAAAAGTTCATCGAACCATAATGAATTTTCGGCGCTTAACGGGAATTTTTTAATTCCTCCCATACGGGAGAATTCGGACAATGAATTTTCTACGTCTTTTATGGAATCCACCTTGTTAATTACCAAAAATATTTTTGCGCGGCTTTTAATAAAATGCCTGTAAATTTCCATGTCTTCGGGAATAAGCCCTGTTTTGTAGTCCACAACCAAAAGGATAAGACCGGATTTTTCGGCATATTTAGAAACTATCTCCTTGATCTTCTTTTCAATTTCGTTATCCGGATCAATGTTAAATCCTCCGGAATCCGCTATCAAAAAATCTGTTCCCATGTAAGAAGCCGCTTTAATATTTATATCTATGGTCGTACCGGCGTTTTTTGAGGTATGCGCGATACCCGTTCCCATAATTTTATTAAAAATGGTGGATTTGCCAACATTAGGCCTTCCTGCGAGCAAAACTAAAAAATCACTTTTTTTGGTCATCTAATCCCTTGAATTCTTTGTGTTTTAAGGCATTACCTGCGGCAATCTGTTCAGCCGCTTTTTTTGTAAGTTCTCTTCCGTAGCCGTAAATTTTGTTATTTATTTTAACGCACACGGTAAAAACGACCTTGTGGGCGGGACCCTCTTTATTTAATGTAAAATATTTAGGAACGGTGTCGAATCTTTTTTGGGCAAGCTCCTGAAGCCTTGTCTTATAATCTGGATTTTCGAATACTTCTATATTTGAAAGTATGCCGGTTTTATTCAGATGATCTAAAAATACCTGTTTGGCATATTCATAACCGGAGTCCAAAAAAACAGCCCCGATCACTGATTCATAAACATTGCCGATAATCCTTTTTTTCCCCCTGCCGCCTGCCTGCAGTTCACCCTTTTCCATATTAATAAAATCGTTTATCTTTAAGCTTTTGCCGATAGACGATAGAGTATTTAAGCTCACGATTGCAGATTTTATTTTTGAAAGCTCTCCTTCGTTTCGCATCGGAAAATTCATATATACGAGTTCCGAACATATAGCACTTATTACAGCATCTCCAAGAAATTCAAGCCTCTCATAGTTTTCGTTTGCATCGAACGATTTATGGGTGAGCGCTTTTACAAGCAGCCCTTTATCTTTGAAATTATAGCCTATCATATCTTCGATGCCGTTTATGGTCATACTATTTTACATATTACGCTATCTTTTTTTGTTAATTCGGGTGTATCGAGTATCAAACCTTTAAATAAGATATTAGGTTCAAGATAATAAGGCGGCGTTTTTATATCAACATCCGCCCGTATATAATTGGAACTAAGCGCTTTATTTCCGGTGAGGCTTAAAAATTCCAGCACCCTGTTCTTAAACCTTAAATGAAAATCTATTTTTTTTTGGAACGATATATTTCTTATTATACCGGTCCTTTTTTTTATTGTCTCCGGTCTTATCTTCGGCTTTAAGTTAAAGGCTTCCGTTCCAGTTCGGTCTGAATATGAAAACGCATGTATATAATATATGTTCAGTTTTTTTAAGTTGGCTGCAGTTTCGAGAAAATCGTCATCCGTTTCGCCGGGAAAGCCGGATATAATATCTGTGCCGATAGCGGCGTCTTTAACCGTATTATTTATTTTTTTTATGAGTTCCGAATAATCATTAAAGGTATAATGTCTTTTCATAGCCTTAAGTATTTTATCGTTAGCGCTTTGAAGCGGAATATGAAAATGATTTTGAAGTTTTTTGCTCTTGCCGAAAATGCCGATTAATTCATCGTCAATATAAATTGGATCTAAAGAACTTATTCTTATCTTTACGGGAAAAGGTAATGCTTCTATCTCGCATAAAATGTCCTTGAAATTTTTGCCGTAAGACCCATATGAGCCGATATTTATGCCTGAAAGTATAATTTCTTTGTAGCCTGCACCGGATAGTTTTTTTATGGATGATAAAACGGCGTGAAAATCTAAAGACCATTTAACCGGTCTTGCTTTGGGGATAATGCAAAAGGCACATTCTATTTCACACCCTTCCTGTATTTTTAAATTAGCCCTTACTCTTTTTTGATTGATTATGCTATTTTTGTTTCTATAAGAGGCTTCATTTAGCATCTTAAGCTTTTTTTCGTTATCTAAAAGCTTTATTTTTGGGTCGTCCAAATAAATATTTTTATTTAACTGGGCAAAACATCCAGTTAAAATTATTTGACTTTTTGGAAACCTTTTTTTAATTTTCCGTACGATCCTTTTGGTTTCTATGTCGGCTTTTTCCGTAACCGAACAGCTGTTTACAAGGAATAAATGGATTGGCACGTAGCTCTTCGAGTAAGGATCAATTATATTTAATCCGTATTTTTTTAATAGCCATTCGAATTGCGATGTTTCAAACTGATTTAATTTGCAGCCGGATGAAATTACGGCGCAGTTAGCCTTGTTTTTTTTGGATTGTGGAAGGTTTAAATTTAAATCTTCATTTATATTAAAAACGATGTTGCCGCTATTTATAATATTCATAATTTTTCGTCAATAATACCGCCTCCGATCACTTTCATTCCTGAATACAGAACTGCGGATTGTCCAGGCGTTATAAATTTTGCCGGTTTATTAAATTTAACATTGATTTTATCGTTTTTGACAGCCGCAGAACACTTGTATTTAGGCGAAGAATAACGAATCTTCACGGATAAGTCCATTTTAGGTAGTAGTGCAATATGCTCGCCTGCGATAATATTGAAATCCTTTATATAAAATTTACTGCCGTAACATTCGGTTAAAGAGCCCACGTAAATGTCGTTAGTATCGGCATTAATCTTTGTAACGTAAAGGGGGGTTTTCGAAGAGATCCCGAGCCTTTTTCTTTGACCGACGGTATAGTGAAATATCCCGTCATGCTTGCCTATTATCTCGTCTTTGGTGTTTTTTATATGTCCGCGGTTTATTTCAGGCAAACGGCCGTTTATACGGCTTGATAGGAACTCATGATAATTGCCGGAGCCGGTAAAGCATATTTCCACGCTGTCTTTTTTTTTTGAAAGTTCGCCGTAGCCGTAATCCATGGCAATTTTTCTTATATCTTTTTTATAGAAGCTTCCCACAGGGAAAATAATTCTTTTAAGGGTGTATTGGGTAAGATTGTAAAGAACGTAAGATTGATCTTTAGATTTATCCTTTGCTTCCAATAAAAAGTATTGTCCGTTTTTATTGTGCGTAATTCTTGCATAGTGTCCCGTTGCAAAATAACCTGCTCCAAGTTCGGTTGCCCTTTTTAAAAGGATATCGAACTTCATAATCTTATTACACGCTATGCACGGGTTGGGAGTTCTCCCTTTTAAATATTCTTCGGTAAATGAGTCTATTACATTTTTTTTGAATTCGTCTTCGAAATTAATGACGAAATGGGGAATGCCTAATCTTACGCACACCCTTTTAGCATCAATAATATCGGACATGGAACAGCACGTCCCGTTATCTTCGGCATTAACCGGCGATAAACCGAGAAGATGCATCGAAAGACCGATCACATTGTAGCCCTTTTCCTTGAGAATAATCGCGCTTACCGAGCTGTCCACCCCGCCGGACATGGCGACCGCAACCGTTTTCTTATCGTTTTTTAACCTGATCATAATATAATATATATTGTATCATTTTATAAATATTGACGGAAAGCCTTAATCATTAGGTCATGGAGCGGAGTTTTAAGGTGGTTTTTTTTATAGCGTTAACGGCATATTCAATATCCGCTTCAGTAGTCCACCTGCCGATGCTGAAACGGATGGACGATTCGATCCTTGATCTGTCATAGCCGTGTGCTTCAAGGACGTGGGATTTAACGAACTTTCCGGCATTACATGCGGAGCCGGCCGAAGCGCTTATACCACAAAGATCGAGATTAAACAGCAGCGTTTCCGATTTTACTCCGTCAATAGATATGTTTATGGTGTTTTTTAGCCTGTTTACAGGATGTCCGTTTAGACGGATCCCCTCCAGCGATGAAAAAAGCATATCGAAGAACATACTGCCGTAAGAGCTTATTTTTTTTAGCTCCTGCTCCTTGTTTTTTTCAAAAATTTCAAGCGCTTTTGCCATGCCTGCTATTCCCGCCGTGTTTTCGGTTCCAGCCCTTAGCCCCCTTTCCTGATGGCCTCCGTGTATTATCGGATCTAAATGCAGACCTTTTTTGAAATATAAAACTCCGGCTCCTTTCGGTGCGTAAAATTTATGCCCGGAAAAACTAAGCATGTCAAGCGGAAAGTCTTTTAAAGAGAAATCCACTTTTCCTATAAACTGGACAAGGTCGCTGTGGGCGATGATATTTTCATTTATCTTTTTAACCTGTTCAAATATCCGCCTGATCGGAAATATTGTTCCTGTTTCATTATTAGCGCCCATAACGGAGACAAGAATGGTATTTTTCTTTATGCTTAAGAGCAGTTCGTCTAACATTAATTCGCCGGAATTGTTGATTCTTATATAAGTAGTTTCTACTCCGCTATTTTCAAGAAATTTAAAGGCATTAAGCACGGCAGGATGCTCGACCGCCGTTGTTATAATATGAGGGATAGATTTTTTATTTTGCCTGCGGTAAAAATTAACGGTTCCTATCAGGGCAAGGTTAATAGATTCGGAGCCGGATGACGTAAATATAATCCCGTCTTTTTGATTTGCCCCGAGGAAAGATCGTATAAACTGCCTTGAGTCTTCGATGAGGATCCTTGCCGATCTGCCTTCTTCATATACGCTTGAAGGATTGCCCGGGTAGTTTTTTAATATACTGCACACTTCTTTCAGAACCGAAGGATCTACAGGCGTTGTAGCATTATAATCTAAATAAATTCTCGGCATACGCTAATCGAACTAAATTACTATTGCAATAATGGTTTCACATAAGGTAAATTTATGTTTTAACCGCCCTTGCAATTGCAAAATTAATTAAGATTTATTATTAATATTAATTTATTTCTTATAGAATGTTACTTGAAGGAGATTTTCTGAAGTTTTTTCAAATTAACATCTTTATTGATTTTCAATCTATATTCGTTTATTACGTCTTCTATTGATATTGAATTAAGAAAGCCTTTTATCTTTAAGGAAATTACGCTCCACATATCGAAAGCAAGGCAGATAGATTTTCTTTCGCAGCCCCTTTTGTTGTTTTTTTTGCTCAGGCAGCTGCTGATTTCAATAGATTCGACCGAAGCTATTATGTCGCCTATAAATATTTCGGAGGTTTTTTTATTAAGCATGTATCCGCCGCCGGGTCCCCTCAAGCTTTTTACTATGCCGGCTTTTTTTAAAACAAAAAATATCTGCTCTAAATAGGTTAAAGAGATTGCTTCCCTCTTTGCAATATCTTTAAGGGTTATCGGAATAATATTCCCTTTTGAATAGTATGCAAGGTCTATAATTGCTCTAACGGCGTATTCGCCCTTTGATGAAAGTTTCATATTATTTTATTGTTATGCGTGTATTATGTCCCGTGTATTATGTCCGTCATTACCGGTTATGTTATTGCCGTATTTTGCCGGTTGTTTATTATTAATTACTTATCTTTATTAATAGATTTAACAGATTCAATATATCCGATTTTTCCTTCAAGCTCCGTTATCCTTTCTTTTAGTAACGCTATTTCATAGAAAGCTGGATCAAACAACCTGTGATGTTCGAGGTCTATGTTGTCGTGGAGTTCGGTTTCGTCCCGCTGTCTGGTTTTAGCAGGAATGCCTACGACGGTGGAGTGAGGCGGCACCTCGCTTACCACTACCGAATTTGCCCCTATTTTACTGTCATGGCCAACGACGAACGGTCCTAAAATTTTAGCGCCGACACCTATCACGACATTGTCTTCGATAGTAGGATGCCTTTTTTCTTTTTTCCAGCTGGTTCCACCGAGGGTAACGCCGTGATATATCGTCACATCATTGCCAATCTCGGCTGTTTCTCCTATAACTACCCCCATTCCATGGTCAATGAAAAACCGTTTTCCAATCTTTGCACCGGGGTGTATTTCGATGCCAGTGATAAACCTTGCAAATTGCGATACAAGCCTTGCCAAAAGCCTTAGTTTGTGTTCCCATAAAAAATGGGATATTTTATGAAAATATAGGGCATGGAGACCAGGATAGCACAATAGTACCTCCAATGTGCTCCTTGCCGCAGGATCCCTTTCAAATACGGAATTGATATTTTCCTTCAAGGTCTTAAACATTAAAATTTTTTATTAAAATATTTTATTCTTTTATTGCAGATAGGCCAAGCCGTCCATCGTATTTATAAATAAATTGCCAAATTGCCGCAAGAAATTATTAAAATTGATCTTTATCCCTTGCTCCGTTATGTATATGTATATAAATATAGTATTAATATAACAGAATTTAAAGAATTTTTAAACATAAAACGGATTTCCAAATCAGGATTTAGGATTTATATGTTTGATAGGCAACCGGATATGGAAAGTTTTTTATATTCATTTTCATAATAACTATGTTATAATGACTATAAGGTCATTTATTTGTCATTTAGACATTGTCAAATTGTTAATTAGATAAATTTCAGGCATTATTATAATTAATAATTATATATAAGTATAAGCCGTTCAAACAAATAAAATCAAATAAACGGCAGGTCCAAAGAACGGAAAAGTAAATTCAGCAGAATTTGGCATATTTTTTGCTTTTCTCATTCAAAGATATTTTTAGAAATGTTTATGGCATTAAATTTATGATATTAAATAAAAGAGTTTAAGATATAACTTTAAATTTAAGTATCAGGCTTGCGGCGGTTTTCGTATATTAAGTATATAATATAATATATAAATATAATATATAAATAGTATAAATAAAATGGACAGGACGCTTTATCCCCTAATTATCTCTAAAATTTTCATAATAGCAATTTTTATAATATCAACCTTCTTTATAATTTTTATTCCGGCAGTTTTTGGGAGCCGCTCATATGGCGCACCTTATAAACTTGCTAAGCCCGCTTTAAAAGCCGTAAGATTACAACGGACGCTCCTTTCCAATAAGAAACATCGCTATATAGGTCTGAAAAGCGCTTTACTTTTAGCTTTAAAACATTATCCCGGCATACTTTCTTCCAAATATACGTATATTGCTTCAGGTTACACAAAAAACCAGTCAACATATTTATATTATCCGCAGGTATCCGTCAACGCCGGATTTTCAAAAAATACCGTCATGGACGTTAATGAAAATAACGGGCAGGTTTCCGGCATCGGGAATATTGCAAATAATTACGCAATAAGCGATTATTACGGCAATATTAACGCAAGCCTTATGCTTTACTCCTTCGGCTCGAGATATTACGGCTATAAACAGGCGCTATATAATATGATGGGAACTAAATACGGTTATAGTCTTGAAATAAATAGCGCCCTTTATAATGTCGTGTTTGATTATGTAACATATTTTGGGGATAAAGAGCTTGAGCGGGCTAATAAAGAAAATCTTAAAAACACTGAAATGGAATACAAAGCTGCCGAGGCTTTCTATAAAATAGGAACCGGAGATCTCCTCGATGCAAAAACAGCTAAGGCAACTATGGAATCTGCCAAAGCGGCTTATATAACATCTAAATTTAATCTAAAAATCGCTAAACTTGCCCTTTTTAATGCGATAGGTATTCCTGTTAGCAGGAATTATTACTTCATTAATACCCTTAAATTTACTAAAATTAAATTAAAATTAAAAGAAATGATTGATGCAGGTTTAAAGTTTAATCCTCAGTTAAAACAAGTTATTTATACCGTAAAATCCTCAAAAGCCGCCGTAGCCGAGGCAACGACGGGATACTATCCTGCGCTGAACGCGAATTTCACATATACTGGAAGCAATTCATCCTTTCCATTAAACAGAAATTATATTGTTGGTATTTCTATAAACATACCAGTTTTTAATGGTTTTTTAACCCCAAATAAAATAGGTTACGCCAAAGCTTCGCTTAATAGCCAGTTATGGAATAAAGCGCTGGTAAAAGATAACCTTATATATTCAATTTCTCAGGACTATTACAGTCTTAAAAGCCAATACCTTACACAAAAGGCTTTAAAACAGTCTTATTTAGCGTCTAAACTTGCATATAAGCTGGCATTAAAAAGTTATCAGGTAGGGGTTGGGTCAATGGTGCAGCTTGTTACTGCCGATGCCCAATATATATCAAGCGAAACTAACTATATAAACGCAAAATTCACTTATGGCTACGAAAAGGCAAAACTTTATTCGGATCTCGGTTTAATGCTGCCGCATTATCTTGGGATTTTGTACCCGCCCGTAATCGCGCAGGGCAAAGCCAGAGCAGGCCAAATATCTCGATAAGGAATAATAATAAATTATTTAATTAAATAAATATTTAAATATTTAATTATGTCAATTATGTAAATGATTTCAATATACCGGTAATGAAATTAATAATATAAAATAATATTAATATAATAATAATTAATATAGATATATAAGATAAAAGGTAAATATGAAAACAAGCAAAAAGGTTATTTTAATTGCCATTTTGATTTTAACGGTAGCAGGCATAGCTATTTTAACATTTGAAATGCTCCATAAAAGTCCTGTTAGTTACAATTTTTACAGGGTAAAGCCTGTTACCATTCGAAAATACGTTCTTACTACTGGCACCATAAATCCGATAAATTCACTTTCCGGCGCTACTTCGTCGCCGGGGGTCGCTGTTGGCGCCCAAGTTTCAGGCATGATCGATAAGCTCTTTGTATGGTATAACTCTAAAGTTAAAAAAGGCCAACTCCTTGCAGAGATAGATCCTACGTCTTTTATAGCAAAAGTTGAAATGGATAAGGCAAACCTGAAATCTGCCGCGGCAAATATACTAAAACAAAAATCCCTGCTTGCTTTTGACAAATTAACATATTTTAGGGATAAAAAACTATGGGAAGAAAATCTGATAGCTCATCAAACCGAACAAAGCGCAAAAGCCACATACCGGCAGGATATAGCTTACCTTAAATATCTTAAAAGCCAGTTAAGCAGCATAAAACAGCAGTTAAGCATAGATGAGACAAACCTGTCTTACACAAAGATTTATTCCCCCGTTAACGGCATCATCGTTAACGTAAATATTTCAGTTGGACAAACTGTTGCTTCGGCTTTTCAGGCGCCGACACTTTTCACGATAGGGGAAAGCCTGAATAAAATGGCAATTTACACCACCACAAACGAGGCGGATCTTTCCGGAATAAAAAAAGGGGACAAGGTGTCTTTTACCGTATATGCTTATCCGAATAAAGTTTTTTATGGTTACGTTCATGACATCCGCATAAATCCAACCATAGTTTCAGGCGTGGTAAGTTATACTGTCACGGTTTATTTTAATAATAAAAATAATTTACTTCTGCCGGGCATGACTGCAACACCTAAAATATACACGGAAAAAAAGGAAGGAGTCATTGCCGTCCCAAATTCAGCTTTAAGATTTATGCCTCCCAATATAAGTAGCGCCATAACAAATCAGATTACAAAGAAATTAAAACCCGGACAGGGCGTAGTGTGGGTGTTTAAAAATAATCAGCCTGTGCCTTTGATCGTAAAATTAGGTATAAATAACAACACATATACGCAGGTAATATCTAAGCAAATAACTGCAGGAAGCATCGTAATAACAGGGCTAAAAACCGTCTATGTGGTTAAAAGTTCAGGTTTTAAAGGAGGAGGAAGATTATTTTTCTAACAGGCATCTATAGGTAACTCCCTCTTTTCATTTATTTTTTATTTAGTAATTTTTTAATATAGAAGCTCTTTACCAAAACAAAGAGCAATTTATCATTATTTTATTATTATTATATGAAATATGAAATGTTTTACCGAAAATGGATAATACTATAATTAAACTTGAAAATATAGGTATGGTGTATAAAACGGGGGATGTTTATTATGAAGCCTTAAAGGACATTAACCTTGACATCCCTAAAGGGGAATTCGTGTCTATTATGGGTGCGTCGGGCTCCGGCAAATCTACCTTAATGAATATCTTAGGCTGTCTCGATAAACCTGCTTCCGGAAGATATTATCTCGAAGGAAGGGATGTTTCTAAATTAAGCATGAATGAACTGGCGGATATAAGGAATAAAACGATAGGTTTCGTTTTTCAGGGTTTTAATCTTATTCAGAGGCTTTCCGTTATTGAAAATATTGAACTTCCGCTGTATTATGCTGGAATCGGTCAAGAAGAAGCAAAGCAAATGGCGGAAGAGGCGTTAGAATTAGTGGATGTTACAGGCAAAAATAGCTCGTTTCCAAATCAAATCTCTGGCGGAGAACAGCAAAGGATTGCAATAGCAAGGGCAATAGTGAATAACGCTTCTATAATAATGGCAGATGAGCCAACCGGAAATCTCGATTCGGTCAGAAGCCACGATATTATGAATTTTTTAAAAAAAACAAACGAAGAAAGAGGGGTAACTATAATATTAGTTACCCATGAAACAGATATAGCAAGCTACAGCAAAAGACATATTACCCTAAAAGACGGAAGAATAATCAAATCCGATCTCGAAGCTTTAACTTCACAATGAAATTCCCATTTTTGCTCGATCTAAAATCTGCTTTTAAAACGTTTACCAGAAACAAGATCCGGTCTTTTTTAACTACCTTGGGCATAATAATCGGCGTTGCTTCCGTAATAGCCACGATTAGCATAGGGCAGGGGGCATCGGCTGAAATCCAGAACACCATTAATTCCATGGGTTCCAATATGTTGGTGATACTTCCCGGAACAACGGCTTTAGGAGGGGTTAGAACCGGTTTTGGAACAGTTTCTACCCTTACTCTTAATGATGCAAAAGCTATAAGGAAAGATTGTCCTGCGGTAAAAGCCTCTGCCGCAAATATCAGAATGGGCGAGCAGGTAATATGGAGGGGAAATAACTGGGGAACAACGGTTGTAGGAACGGGTTCTGAGTTTACATATATTAGAAAATGGCCCGTTGCCAAAGGGACTTTTTTCGACCGGCAGCAGGTAGGATCTGCCGCAAATGTTGCCGTTATAGGTCAAACCGCTGCCAGCGAACTTTTCGGTCTTATTAATCCTGTGGGGCATATAATACTTATAAAACATATTCCTTTTAAGGTAATAGGGCTTTTATCGAGAAAAGGATTTAACGCATTCGGTCAGGATGAGGATGATATCGTCGTAATTCCGGTTACCACCATGATGCAAAAAATAGCGGGCATAACATGGGTAAATACAATTTTTGTTTCGGCAGTATCAAGCACAGATACAACTCTGGCAGAAAATCAAATTACGGCGCTTTTAAGGCAAAGGCACAGAACGCAGCCGCATCAACCAAATGATTTTTATATCAGGAACTTAACTGAAATTGCGCAGACCGCCAATACATCTTCCACTACATTTACAATACTTCTTGCAGCCATCGCTGCCGTTTCTTTGCTGGTGGGAGGCATAGGGATCATGAACATAATGCTGGTGTCGGTTACCGAAAGGACTAAAGAAATTGGTATAAGAATGGCTGTAGGCGCAACAAAAAAGGATATTTTAAAACAGTTTTTGATTGAATCTGCGATTTTAAGTTTATTTGGCGGCATTATAGGAATAATTGCAGGAGCCGGCATATCCGGACTTATTTCTACTTTAACCCCTCTTAAAACTATCGTTACCGTAGAACCGATTTTAATATCCATTATATTTTCCCTGTGCGTTGGGATATTTTTCGGCTTTTATCCGGCGTACAAAGCCTCTCAAATGAACCCCGTAGAAGCCCTCAGATACGAGTAAACATATAACATTAATACATTGCGAAACAGGATTTAAAACCTTCTAATATAACCCTCTAATATTAATTTTAACCAAAAGGTGACATTTTTATTTTGCTAAGAAGGTGACATTTTTAAATTGCCTTGACACAGAAAAAATTACACCTTGACTTAATTCGGAAAATTCATTAAAATAAATAAACCGGCATTTTAAAACTGTGCATTAAAACATTGTTTTAACATTGTTTTAGAACATTAATTCTTAAATTCTTAATTCTTGTAATAAATCCTTATAGTATTTTTACGACAATTTTAATTTTGAAAGGTATTAAAATGCTTGGCTGCTTGCAAATATTTGAATATTATAATTATAGTAGATAGCAAGCTGATTAATTAAACCGGATTAATTAAATTATTTTAAATTTTATTAAATTAATTAATAAAAGCCGGCTTGCTATTAAATCAGGAAGGTAAGATAACAGGAAGATAATAAGATGAAGACGATAATAAACGAACAGGATAGGCGAAACTTCGTCAGTCAGGTCGAGACCATGCTTCACGATAAGCTTGCTAAGTGTTATCAGTGCGGAAAATGCTCTGCCGGCTGCCCGGTTAATTTTGAAATGGACTACACCCCTAATCAGATCATAAAAATGACGGAACTCGGAATGCAGGACCCGGTTCTTAATTCTAAAACGATCTGGCTTTGCGTGTCGTGTAACACCTGTTCCACCCGCTGTCCCAAAGGATTTGAAGTTGCCGGGATCATGGACGTTTTAAGGGAGATCGCAACACGCAAAGGCATTGAATCTAAAACCGAAAAAGAAATTCAGGTATTTCATAAAGTATTTTTAGACAATGTAAAATCAAATGGCAGAATTTTTGAGCTGGAGCTTGTTGGAAAATACAGACTTAAAACAAAACGTCTTTTCAGGGATATGTTTCTTGCCCCTAAAATGATAGAAAAAGGAAAGCTTAGAATGTCCGGCGATAAAGTATCGGCCATTAACAGCATCGCAAAAATATTTAGAGACTTTGAATAATTTTGACGGTTTTTGATGATTTTGATGGAATTTATGGAATTTTTTTTAAGGAGGAGGCCTTTTATTTTGCCATATCCATATTTAGTTAAATAAAAAGCTCTAAATTTATATGAAATTAGCATATTACCCGGGATGCAGTCTTAAAGGAACGTCGTTTGAATATGAAGTGTCGCTTCTAAAAGTCCTTGAGGTTTTAAATATAGAAATCAAAGAAATACCTGACTGGAACTGTTGCGGCGCTTCGGCTGCCCACAGCATAAATCATAACTTGTCGGTTGCTTTACCGGCAAGAAATCTTGCCATTGCCGAAAATAACGGATTTGAGAATGTGCTTGCGCCTTGCGCCGCATGTTCAAGCAGGCTTAAGACGGCTAACTATGAGCTTGGCTCGGACGACGTTCTTAGAAAAAAAATAACGGATTCTTTAGATATGCCTTACAACGCCTCGCTTGGCGTTAGCAACATGCTTGAATTTCTTCTTAACGCCGTTGGCAAGGAAAATATTAAATCGCATATAAAAAGACCGTTAAACGGTATCAAGGTGGCATCGTATTACGGCTGTCTTCTCGTCAGACCTCCCAAGATCATGAAATTTGACGATCCCGAAAATCCAGTGTCTATGGACGAACTTGTTTCGCTTACGGGCGCAACGGCAGTTGATTATCCTTATAAGACCGATTGCTGCGGCGCCATCAATTCTCTTTCTAAACCGGATGTTGTTATGGCTTTGACCGGCAAAGTGCTTTATAATATTAAAGAACATGGCGCCGACCTTGTCGTTGTCGCATGTCCGTTATGCCATTCGAATCTTGATGTCAGACAGAGGGAGATAGAAAGAAAATACTCGGAAAGAATAGGACTGCCCGTTATTTTTATAACCGAACTTTTAGGGCTGTCTTTCGGCTTATCCCCGGAAGAGCTTGCCATTGACGGGCATATGGTAAATGCCGACAAGATTTTACAAAAGATATTAGCCGCTTCCAGGTAGTTTATTCAATGCAGCTTATTCAATGCAGCTTATTCAATGCAGCTTATTCAAAGCAGCTTAAATATTACTATAAAACAAAACGATGCAAGATGTTATATGAAGAAGCGGCTGTATTTAATTTTAATGCGGCATTTAATTATTTAATAATAAAATAATGAAATAATGAGGTATATATAATATGTCAAGAATAGGCGTATTTGTTTGTTGGTGCGGTTCAAATATTGCTGGTACCGTAGATGTAAAAAAACTTACGGAGGAAGCGGCAAAAATTCCAGGCGTCGTCGAAGCCGTTGACTATAAATATATGTGTTCCGATCCGGGTCAAAATTCCTTAAGAAACATGATCAGGGAGAAGAATCTTACAGGCGTCGTTCTTGCCGCATGTTCTCCGCACATGCATGAAAATACCTTTAGAAAAGCGGCGGTTAAAGAGGGTTTAAACCCTTATTTCGTAGAAATTGCAAATATCAGGGAACAGGTATCGTGGGTTCACGAAGATAAAGAAAGAGCCACCTATAAAGCTATGGATCTTTTAAAAATGATGGTCGAAAAAGTAAAAAGGGACAGGGCTATCGAAGACGTTCGCGTTCCCCTTACAAAAAGGGCGCTTGTGATAGGCGGCGGGATTTCGGGCATGCAAGCAGCTTTAGATATTGCTAGCGGCGGAGTCGAGGTTATTCTTGTCGAAAAGGAGCCTTCGATCGGCGGCAGAATGATCCAGCTCGACGAAACTTTTCCCACACTCGATTGTTCAAGCTGTATAATGACTCCCAAAATGGTCGAGGTGTCCCAGCATCCGAATATAAAACTATATACATATTCCGAAGTTGAAAATGTATCGGGATATATCGGCAATTTTAACGTAAAGATAAAAAAAATGACAAAAAGCGTCGTAGAAAAAGACTGCACAGGTTGCGGCGATTGCTGGAATGCGTGTCCCATGCATAAAAACGTTAAAAGCGAATTTAATATAAACTTGAGCGAAAGAACGGCGATCTATGTTCCATTTCCTCAGGCTGTTCCGCTTGTTCCAGTTATTGACAGAGCCGCATGCCTTCACTTTAAAAAAGGCGGGAAGTGCGTTAAATGTTATGAAGTCTGCGGTCCTAAATGTATAGATTTTACCATTCAGGATGAAATAATCGAAGAAAAGGTCGGCGCTATCGTTGCGGCAACCGGCTTTGATCTTATGGATAACTCTCTTTACGGGGAGTATGGCTATGGTAAATACAAAGATGTTATTTCAGGATTACAGTTTGAACGCCTGCTGTCCGCTTCTGGTCCTACCGAGGGCGTTATAAAACGGCCTTCCGACGGCAAAACACCGCAGACAATAGTTTTTATCCAGTGTGTCGGTTCAAGGGATCCTGAAAAGGGCGTGCCTTACTGTTCCAAGGTTTGCTGTATGTATACGGCAAAACATGCAAAACTTTTTTCCCATAAGGTTCACGGTTCCCAGAGCTATGTTTTTTACATAGACATCAGGGCAACCGGCAAAGGTTATGAAGAGTTTATCAGGGATACCATAGAAAAAGACGGAGTGGTCTATTTAAGGGGAAGGGTTTCCAAAATATATCAGGATAGAGATAAGCTTATTATCAGGGGCGCCGATACCTTGTCCGGAAATCAGGTCGAAATAGCGGCCGATATGGTTGTTCTTGCAACCGGCGTTATTCCCAAAAAAGGTTCCGACAAGATTGCCCAGATGCTTGGAATATCTTATGATAAATACGGATTTTTTACCGAATCCCATCCGAAGCTTCGTCCGGCCGAATCTTCAACGGCCGGTATTTACTTGGCGGGTATGGCGCAGGGTCCGCGCGATATCCCTGAATCGGTCGTATCCGGTTCTGCAGCCGCATCAAAAATACTTGGGCTGTTTTCAAAAAGCGAATACGAGGTTGAAGGAACAATTGCCGGTGTTAATAAGACGACGTGCGTCGGCTGTTTTTACTGTCAAAGAGTCTGTGCTTACAGTGCTATAAGTAAAGAAGAAATAAAAGACCGGAACGGCAATGTCATAAAAGTTGTCGCAAATGTTAATCCCGGTCTCTGCACAGGCTGCGGGGCATGTGTAAATGCATGTTTTTCAAAGTCAATAGATGTAAAAGGATATATGGACGATCAGATATATGCAGAGATAAGATCCCTTGCGATATAATAATATCGAATTATTCAAATTATCTTATCCAATAATAATAATAACGCAAAAAGAAGCCTTATTCTTGATTTTAATAAAGATATAAAGATATAAAGGAGCGTTTTATTAATGGCGGGAAAAACCGGTGAAAATGTAAAAGATCCAAGAATAATAGCATTTGTCTGCAACTGGTGTACATATAGCGGCGCCGATCTTGCAGGCACAAGCAGGATGAAATATGCCGATAATATAAGGGTCATAAAACTGCCGTGTTCAGGAAGGATAGATCCCCTGTTTATAGTAGAGGCTTTTAAAAAGGGCGCCAAAGGGGTTCTGGTTTCTGGCTGTCATCCGGGAGATTGCCACTATACAAGCGGGAACTACCACTCAAGGAGAAAGTATGCGGCATTTCGGGATTTGCTTAATTATCTCGGCGTTGATCTGAACCGGGTTGAATTTTCATGGATCAGCGCCTCCGAAGGAAACAAATGGGTTAGCGTGGTAAGCGAATTTACCGAAAAGATCAAGTCTTTACCGGATGTTCATGACATATTCAGCAGCAGATAGCCATAATATACAATTTATAGTTAATTCTGCTGGAATTTATTTGCGCGATTTATTTGTATAAATAAAATGTATGAATAAAAATAAAATAGACGAAAAATTGCAGAAGACGGCAAAAGGCCTTTTAGAAAGTAAAGCGGTTAATGTCGTAATCGGCTGGACGAAGGGTTCAAATCCGTTCCGGATGCGTCCGGTTTTTATTACTAAACCGGAGGATGTAAATAAACTTTATTTTAATCCCCATTGCGTTCAGGATCTTGCGGTATTTCTTAAGAAGCCGGAAGTAAAAAAATTTGGTAGGACCGGGATAGTAGTTAAAGGATGCGACGAAAAGGCTTTAAATACCTTAATTCAGGAATATCAAGTTTTGAGGGATGAGTTAAAAATAATCGGCGTAGAGTGCATGGGCGTTATCAGGCAAAATATTGCCGATAAAGGGGAATCCAACCTTTTGGAAACGACCGTTTATGACAAATGCCTTATTTGCGATGTTCATACCCCGCTAATTTATGACTATCTTGTCGAATCTGACATTCCTGAAATAAAAATTTCCGGCAGCGTAAAACCGTATGCAAAAATAAAGGAACTTGACTCGATGCTGGTAGAAGGCAGGGATAAATTCTGGCAAAAGGAATTTGATAAATGTATTAAATGTTATGCATGCAGGCAGGTTTGCCCGCTATGTTATTGCTCAAGATGCATAGTAGAAAAAAATATGCCTCAATGGATAGATACAAATATTGAAGAAACAGGCAATGCCCAGTGGAATATGATTAGGGCGTATCATCTTTCTGGCAGGTGTATAGGCTGCGGCGAGTGCGAAAGGGCATGCCCCGTCAATATACCTCTTATGCTTATCAATGAAAAAATGGCAAGAGATATATACGAAAAATTTGGGTACAGATCGGGCATAGATATTAATTCCAAGCCTGTATTCGGTACTTTCAGCGAAAGCGATTTTAACGAGTTTATAAAATAACCCGTTTTGGCTTACAAGGTTCTATATTTCTTTTAATATAATAATACTGTAAAAGTTCTGTATCTTATCTTTATGTTTATGGACAGCGGTTTACCTGCATAGGAGAAGTATTTATGGAAGAAAAATATTTTGAAATTACTTTAGAAAATATAAAAAAATTCGTAAATTCTTTGATCGAAAACAATAATTATGAAATTATAGCGCCTAAAAAGACCGGTGAAGATACCTTTTATGAAAAGATAAACAGTTTTGACGAAGCAAATTTAGATATACTCCTTCCAAAGCTTTCGTTTAAAGAAAACCTTCTTCCAAAAACCGAATCCCTTTTTTCATATTCATTATCTGGAGCTGGTATCGTAATAGACAATCCCTTAGAAAATGAAGAACGGGAGGCAAAAAAAAAGATAATTTTTGGTGCAAGACCATGCGACGCTGCGGCAGGTCCTATAATGGAAAAGGTCTTTAACTGGGATTATAAAGACGAGTTTTTTAATATAAAGTTTAAAAATCTGCACATCATTTCGATTGCATGCGGTAAACCCGATAATTACTGTTTTTGCACTGAAATGCAGCTTTCTCCGGAGAGTTCTTACGGTTCTGATATACTGTTGAAAAAGAGTGGTAACGGTTATTATGTCACCGTTGTTACTGAAAAAGGCATGGACATTATAAATCCGTTCCTAGATATGTTCAAAGATATGTTCAAAGAAATTTCAAAAGAGAAGATACCCCCGGCTGGAAAGTGGAAAGCCTCTTATGATATTAAAAAAACTCATAGTTTTCTTGACAATAACTTTGAACACCAGTATTTTCAGGAAAAATTCCTGTCGTGTATAGGCTGCGGTATATGCACATTTACATGTCCTACCTGCCATTGCTTCGATATTCAGGATGAAGGGACGCTTAAAGGCGGAAGAAGGATTAGAAACTGGGATTCGTGCCAATTCGGGATATTTACGCTTCATACGTCTGGTCATAATCCGCGTGTTACACAGGGTGACAGATACAGGCAGAGGTTAATGCATAAGTTCAAGATTTATAATGAAAAATTTAATAAATATCTATGCGTTGGCTGCGGAAGATGCTCCAGAAATTGTCCCGAAGATATAAATCTGAAGGAGATAACTAAAGAACTTGCATCCCTTTAAAATTTTGCATTAGCAAATAGCATTTTAATTTTATATTTTTATATTTATATTATATATATTATATATTAATCTATATATAAATATAAACTATATATACTATATATAAATATAACGTTAATCGTATAATTTTAATATCAGTTTAAGGACGAGATAATTAGATGGAAAATATTTATTTGCCTAAATTAGCCGTAATAAAAGAGATAATTCAGGAAACACCCGATACGAAAACCGTTCGCATTACTATTAATAATAATGAATGTATTGATTTCCTGCCGGGTCAATTCGGTGAATTTTCGTTCATAGGCGAAGGGGAATCCACGTTCGGTTTTTCATCTTCGCCGCTTAGAAAAGAGTTTCTTGAATTCAGCTTCAGGACATCCGGAAGGGCGACGAGCGGTATGAATGGATTAAATCCCGGAGATATGATAGGTTTTAGGGGACCGTACGGAAACTATTTCGATACCGCCAAAATGAAGGGAAAAAACCTTGTCTTCATCGGTGGCGGCATAGGGATGGCTCCAGTCAAGTCCATTCTTGAATACTGTATTGACGAAAGAAGTAATTACGGCAAGATAACCGTTCTATACGGGGCAAGAACCGTTAGCGATCTTATGTATAAAGGCGTTATGGAAGAATGGAAAAAAGCTCTTGATACCAATGTTGTTATTACGGTTGATCCCAGTGGAGAAACAAAAGACTGGACGGGGAGGGTTGGTTTTGTTCCTACCGTGCTTGAACAACTTCCACTTAAAGGAGACAATGCGGTTGCCGTTGTTTGCGGTCCCCTCATCATGATCAAATTTGTTTTAAAATCGTTAGATAAAATGGGCTTTGATAAAGAAAATATAATTACGACTCTTGAAAACCGGATGAAATGCGGTTTGGGTAAATGCGGCAGGTGTAATGTCGGAAGCGTGTATGTCTGCAAAGACGGACCTGTTTTTACCGCAAAAGAACTTGAAGCCCTCCCGAACGATTTTTAACGCAGCCTTTTTTCATACACATTAATCATATTAATAATCTTGAATTTTTCTAACTAATTTTGTAGAATTAAATTACAAGATAACTATATAATACTTAAGATACTTAAGCGCCGATGATACAGGCGCTTATTTTTTTATTCAACATATCATCAATATATATATATCAATTATGTCAATATAAAATGTAATATATTAAATTAATAATATATTAATAATAATAACTTTTAAATAATTTCTTAATCTAATGTTCTAATGTTTAGCGCTAAAAGAGCTAAATTATGAAGCTTTTATTTATTCATTCCGATAATTTTTGTTACAGGTTGACCGGAAAAACGCCGGTTGCTGAAGATATTGATCATAAAATACATAAAGAAAACTCTTTTAAAAATGCCCTTATTGTTTTTACGACGGTTGAAAGATTGGATGCCGGTAATGCCGGAGAAATAACCGAGGCCGCTTCTTTAGATATTAAAGAGCTTTCTGAAAAGTTAAAGCCGTCTAATATCGTTATCTATCCTTATGCACATCTTTCAAACGATCTTGGTTTACCGTCGTCGGCAATACCGATCCTTGATGAATTAAAATCCAAGGTTATCGTTAAAATTCCCGAAATTCCAGTTTATAGAGCGCCATTCGGCTGGTATAAAGGTTTTGATGTTTCATGCAAGGGCCATCCGCTAAGCGAATCGTCAAGGCATATAACTGCTTTAACCGTTGCAGGCGAAACAAAAAAAAATGAAATTAAAATAAGGGAAAATATCGTCCGCGAAGTTGAAAGCAGATTCTTTATATTAAATTATGACGGCAGTGAAATACCGGTAGATCTGACGGATAAAAATGTTCTTAATAACGATATATTTGCAAAATATCCCTCATTACATAAATTTATTGCTTTTGAAGAATTTAAAATAAAAACCGGCGCCGAGCCTCCTTCGATTGAGGTTATGAAAAAGCTCGAACTTGCAGACCACGAAGAAAATTCCGATTCGGGACATCTTCGATTTTATCCGAAGGGCACTTTAATGTTCAAGCTTATTTCAGACTGGGCTGAGGATATTGCTTTAAAAAAACTTAATTGCATGGAAATCGAAACCCCGCTTATCTATAATTGGAATAAGCCTGAAATAAGAGGGCAGGGAGAGTCTTTCCATGAAAGGCACTACTCCGTCATGGTACCGGAAGATAAAATAAAGGACGATGCCGTCCCAAGGGTTTTTGCCGCAGGAAAAGAGTTTGTATTGAGGTTTGCCGGGGATTTTGGGCTTTTTTCGATGCTAAAGGATGCAAAAATCAGTTATAAACAGCTTCCATTGAGATTTTACGAATCGTCTAAAAGTTTCAGATACGAAAGAAGCGGCGAGCTTTCCGGTTTAAGAAGGCTGAGGGCTTTTACCATGCCGGATATTCACAGCTTTTGCCTTAATTTAGAGGAGGGGTTTAATGAATACCGGGAGCTTTACAGGCGGTATTCAGACCTTGCGGAAGCAGCGGGCATCGAATATGCGGTTGTTTTCAGGATAGTTCAGGAATATTACGATAAACATAAAGATAAAATAGTCAACTTGCTTGCATATTCAAAAAAGCCTGCATTAATAGAAACGCTTTCGAAGATGAAGCATTACTGGGCATTAAAGCATGAATTTCAGGGGATAGACTCGGTGTCGGGTTCATGCCAGTTGTCCACTGTCCAGCTTGATGTGGAGGATGCGAAGAGATACGGAATCAACTTTGTTAATGAAAAAGGAGAAAAGGAAGGATGTATAATATGTCATTCTTCTGTAGGCGCAATAGAAAGGTGGATGTATTTAATTCTTGAAGAAGCGCTTAAAAAAGAGATCCCCGCTTTGCCGCTATGGATAAGCATAACGCAGGTAAGGATCATACCCGTTTCTACTCAGCATACTTCATTTGCCTTGAAACTTATGGAGCAGTTATCATCGTCTAATATCAGGGTGGATATTGACGACAGGGACTTTAGCATGGGTAAAAAGATCATGTTTGCCGAAGAGGAATGGATTCCCTATATTTTAGTAGTAGGGGAAAAAGAAAAAAATACGGGAATGTTATCCGTCAGGAACAGGTATAAAGCCAGAAAAACTTTTAATATGACGATGGAAGATCTTATTAATGAAATGAAAGAGCAAACTAAAGATATGCCTTTTAGAAGTCTTATGCTTCCTGAGATGCTGTCAAAAAGACCTACTTTTGCTGGTTAATGGATATATGCAAATAAAGCGCTAAAATACGGGCATATAAGATAAGACATATAAACATATATCATATATAATAATATATATAATATAAGCATACTCTAATCTGCGCATTAAAAAATAATTATTTTCATAACTTCCCTTCTACTTTATGGGGGAGAAAGATATTGATAATTTCTAATGCAAATTAGTGGCATAATACATAATATTAATATATTTATATTATTATATTAAAAATTATTCTCTTTTGGAGGCATATTAAATGAAAGAAAAATTGTTCCCGGATAAACCTGAAGAAGTTAAAAACGATACCGGTGATAATATAGCCGGTATAACAACCGGCATGATAACGGCTGATAAACCTGAAAGAAACAAAAATGACTTAAGTACCAAAGGTATGGCCGAAACAGCTCTTGCTCTTGATACGGCTATGGTGCCGCCACCCAATGGGGATAGCGCAATCGAAATCGAAGATATAAGCGCTATAAAAAAAAGGGCAAAGGTTACAATAGACTTGCAAAAGGCAAAGGACATCCTTGAGAAAAAACTTAAAGAAGCGGCAAAAAAAGCGAATATTAAAGGTTTCAGGCCGGGTAAAACTCCGATGCCCATTATAAGGAAGTATTATGAAAAAGAGCTTTTCGAAGAGGCTAAAATGGACGTTTTAAACGATGTTTTTAAAAAAGCGATAACCGATAAAAAAATATCCGTTGTAGGAACGCCGGCTGTGGATAAAGAAATGGATACAAACACATACCAGATCAGTTTTGAAGTCATGCCGGATATAAATAAAATAAATTATTCTGACATTAAAGTAAAAAACATTAAAAAAAGAGATATTACCGACGAATTATTAAATGACGAGATAAATTTTCTGCTTGAGAGGGTAGCCGATACGGTAAAGGTTGACGAAGGCGAAAGTATTAACGATAAAGACAGATATTTTATTAAAATAGATTATGTTACCATAGATAAGGAAGATAAAGTTATTGACAGCGCTAAAGATTATTTAATAAGTCTTAATTCGAGCATTCTTGAAAAAAGTTTTGAATCTTCGCTTATAGGAAAGAAGACCGGCGATAATTTTGAATTTGACGATATTGAAAGAGGGGTCAAGGTAAAAGGCACGGTTAAAGAGATTGAAAGAAAAATTCTGCCTGAATTAAACGCCGAAGCTGTGAGAAATTTCGGCAATTTTAAAAGCGTGGATGAATTTAAGAATAAGCTCAGAGAAGAGCTTGAAAGTTACGAAGAAAAAAAGCAAAGAGAGGCTCTTGTTGCGTCAATTACCGATGAAATTATCAATCTTAACCGGATAGAAATACCCGAAAGCATAGTAGAAGAAGATGCGAATGAAAGGTTTGAGGCGTTAAAAAAAGAAGGCAGGTATGCCGGAGCGGATGAAAAACAACAAAAAGACATTATGGGCATCCTTAAATTAATGGCAAAAAAAGATATAGCGGCATATTTGCTGCTTCAAAGAATTGCCGGTATAGAAAATATTATGGTTGACGAGGCTGATATTGCCGGGTTTTATAAAAAGGTTGGAGAAGAATCGGGTGTGGATTCCGAAGAGATCAAAAAGATGTATACCGGTAAAAAAGAAAGCATTGCAAATGTAAAAAGCCAGCTGCTTGAAGAAAAGATATTTGATTTTCTAATAAAAAATAAGGTATCATATATATAATAATTATATAATAATATTTAATTTTCTTAATTTCGCGCATGCTTATAGGAGAAAAGTAAATGTCTCTCATTCCAATGGTCGTTGAACAAACCCACCGCGGCGAAAGAGCCTACGATATATATTCGAGACTTTTAAAGGAAAGGATAATATTTATCGGGGACGCGATAGATGATGCGTTTGCAAATCTTATAATAGCCCAGCTCTTATTTCTCGAATCCGAAGATCCCGATAAAGATATTAATATTTATATTAATTCTCCAGGCGGTATAATAACATCGGGTCTTGCAATTTATGATACTATGCAATATATTAAGCCTAATGTTTCTACTCTGTGCATGGGCATGGCGGCAAGCATGGCTGCCGTTCTTCTTGCGGCAGGCACCAAAGGCAAAAGATTTGCCCTGCCCCATTCCCGTATGATGATACATCAGCCGTCCGGCGGCTTTCAGGGTCAGGCTACGGATATTGATATACAGGCCCGTGAGATATTAAGGATGAGGGAAGAGATCAATAACATTCTTGCATATCATACCTCTCAGCCGATTGACAAAATACATGCCGACACTGAGAGAGATTTTTTTATGAGCGGCAATGAATCCGTTGAATACGGTCTTATTGATTCAGTGGTTGATAAGAAAAGCCGGAAGAACGATAAAGGTGATAAAGAAATAAAAAAATAAACTATAAGTAATGACAGGGGTTTGTTATGGGCAAGAAAAACAGCGGTAACGGTAGCGACGACAATGGCAACGGAAGGGAGTTATTTTGTTCGTTTTGTGGAAAATCGCAAGATGAAGTGAGAAAATTAATAGCCGGTCCCTCCGTTTATATATGCGACGAATGTATAGACCTTTGCAATGATATAATTTCAGAGGAATGTCATGCAAAGGGCCTGAAATTTAAAGAAAGAGAATATCTCTACAAACCGGCTGAAATTAAAAAGTTTTTGGATCAATATGTAATAGGACAGGAAAGGGCTAAAAAAATCCTATCCGTAGCGGTCTATAATCATTATAAAAGAATCGAATATAATCTGTCGGTAAAAAAAGAAAAGGCAAGTTCAAGTTACAGTTCCGGTCATAGCAATAATAACAACAATAATGGCAGTAGCAAAGAAAAGAGTAGCGCGCAGGATGTAGAAATGCAAAAAAGTAATATTTTGCTTATAGGTCCTACAGGCAGCGGAAAGACGCTTTTAGCTCAGACTCTTGCCCGCATGCTTGACCTGCCGTTTGCAATAGCCGATGCTACAAGCCTTACCGAAGCCGGCTACGTGGGCGAAGATGTCGAAAGCATAATACTTTCACTTCTTCAAAATGCCGATTACGATGTTGAAAAGGCGCAAAAAGGCGTAATATACATAGACGAGATAGATAAAATCGCAAAAAAGTCAGATAATATTTCTATTACTAGGGATGTGTCTGGCGAGGGCGTTCAGCAGGCTCTTCTGAAAATTATCGAAGGCACTGTCGCAAATATACCCCCTAAAGGCGGAAGAAAACACCCTCATCAGGAATTTTTAAAGATTGATACGAGCAATATTCTTTTTATTTGCGGCGGGGCGTTTACGGGACTTGAAAAAATAATCGAAAGGAGGATGAGCTCTCAACCTATCGGCTTCAATGCAGATATCAAGCTTAGCACAATAAGAGATTCATATAAGATCATAAAAAATGTCGAAACGCAGGACCTTTTAAGATACGGGCTTATTCCGGAATTTATCGGAAGGTTGCCTGTAATAGCGACTTTAGAAGAACTTGATGAAAAGGCGTTGATAGATATACTGACAAAACCGAAGAATGCTTTAATAAAACAGTATCAGAAACTCTTTGATATCGAAAATGTTAAATTGCGGTTTACGGATTCGGCGCTTAAAGAAATAACGAGACAAGCGATCAAAAGGGGTTCCGGGGCAAGGGGTCTAAGATCTATCCTCGAGTCCGTTATGCTCGATGTTATGTATGACATCCCCACCGATCCTACTATTAAAGAATGTGTTATAAACGACGATGTGATACTCAATAATTCTATACCGATCCTCCTTTACGAGAAAGATATCGAAAGCGATAAGAATATAGGTTCCAGTTCAATATAGCCGCAAAATTCTTGACAGCATCATTATGGTTGCGAGGAATTAATCTAATATAAATCAAATAGAACATAGAATAGTTATAAATGTTTATTATTATAGCATATAGTATAATTTATAATTAGCATAATGAACATTATACCAGTATACGAGGGGGAATTATGTTTAAAAGCTTAATTAGATTAAAAAATCGCATAAGAATCGTTTTTTTCGTCGCAGTAATTTTTGTGTCGTATTTTATAATGGCGTTCAGTTATACTCAAAGAGCCGACGCATCAGGTCTATTCGGAGTGAAGCTTAAGGGCGGTGCATATTTTCAGCATTTGTCCGGCAGCGTATCTGTTGGAAATTCAGGGGGTTTACTTCTACCTACCACTATTTCCCCATCTGATATTGGGCTTCAAACATCTAAAACAGAGCCTATAGGCAAAATAGTTTTGAATATTTTATATTCAAACAGGGTATCTTTTTCTTATGTTCCTTATAATTATACCGGCTCTAAAACTCTTTCGGAAAGTATAAATTTTAATGGGCAGGCTTATAATATAAATACTTATGTAACTTCTAAATTAAATCTAAATAGTTATAAACTATTTTATACCCATAATTTTTCTATTAATAGATATGCAGAAATAGGTCTTGGTGTGGGTGTAGACGTATTTACCGCAACTGTTGAACTTGATAGTCAACAATATGGTAATCAATCTATAAGTGTCAGGGCGCCAATTCCATTAATCGGGGCTAGATTAAAAATTTCTCCCGCCAGTTTTTTATCTTTTGTAGGCAAATTGCAAGGACTTACTATAGGCTCTAAAGGTTATTATTATCATTTCAACTTGGGCGTAAATGTTAAACCGGTTCAGCATCTTGCGGTTTTTGCAGGCTATAGCTATGATAATATCCATGTTAATACCAGTAATGTTGACGGCACAATAACGTTTAAAGGTCCTGAAGTTGAATTAAGGCTAAAATTTTAATTTATTTATAATATTTTTACATAAATAATTGAAAAATTATGTAATTACCGCTATCTTAGGGTTTATGGTTCTAAATGATATTTCGTTATCTCTTAATAAATATTTTTGGAATACTTAAAACTTAATAACTGCTCGCTTTTTGCCCAGAATAAATTTCTGGATGACCGTTTCTATTTCACTCTGGTTCGCTATTAGAAAATTCATATGAAACATTTTAATAGTTATTAACATAATTAAAATTTTTGTTGACATATTCAGTATAAACATGTATAAGTTAATTATACTATTCATAGAAGCCTTGATATATGCGGGCTTTCAAAGTAAATTAACTGTAAATGCCGGTAAAAAGCGAGTTTTTAAATATCGGCTTAATTATTTAATTGTAAAGGAGGAATGTGTATGACAAAGGCTGAATTAATTGATGCAATTTCTAAATCGTCCAAACTGACAAAAACCGAGAGTGAAAAAGCTTTAAATGCCACGATGGATTCCGTTATCGGCGCCCTTAAAAAAGGCGACAGCGTTAGATTGGTTGGTTTTGGAACTTTTGAAGTTGTCAAACGCAGTGCAAGAAAAGGAAGAAATCCACAGACAGGCAAAGAGATTCAGATTAGAGCATCCAAAGCGCCAAAATTCAAAGCCGGAAAGTCCTTTAAAGAGACTGTCAACAGCGGCAAATAAGTGTTGTATTTGAGGCTGCTTCATTAAGAATAGTTCTTTGTGAAAGTTTTTGAAAATTGGTTTTGAAAATTAAAAAAGGCAAGCCTCATTTTTGATCCCTTAGGCGCGCTTGTATCATTTATGCCCTCGTTTTTTAATAGTGAACTATCCGTCTGTAATGGCAGAGTAATTTAATATTACTTTGTGTTTTTGTTTTTTCTTGGGCGGGAGGCTATGCTTGCCCGCCCTCCTTAAGAAGGAAAGGATTTTCAGGCAGCAGGCGGCAAGTTAAAGAACGGGGGCAACGTTTATTCTATGGTATTTCTATGGTATTTATTATAATAATAGTATTAATATTTGGGTTATAATTATATTCCAAGTTGATGAAATAAATCGGGCGGATAGCTCAGCAGGTTAGAGCATCGGCTTTACAAGCCGGGGGTCACAGGTTCGAGCCCTGTTCCGCCTACCATTAATATTCATAGTTTTATTCATGTCTATGCGGGGGCTGTAGTTCAGACGGTTAGAACGCCGGCCTGTCACGCCGGAGGTCGCGGGTTCGATCCCCGTCGGCCCCGCCAGTTAAAAGACGCAGTAAATAAGCCTTTCTAAGTAGTAACCTTTTTCTTGGCGCAATCCTTTTATTTCATAAAAGCCAAAAACGTCAAACTGGAAACCGCGTATAATCAGAGATTATAAATTTCTATTATAAGATATAAGATCAAAGTTATTTTAAAGAATTTTATTTTTTTATAAAATTTGATATAATTATAAGCTGTAAAAAGGCGCCTGTTAAGCATTGGTATTAAAAGCGGTTAACAAAAATGCGAAAGTGGCGGAAACCGGTATACGCGCCGGACTTAGAATCCGGTGGGCTTGCCCTTGGGGGTTCGAGTCCCCCCTTTCGCACCACAGTTTAATTAAAAGTTTAATTAAATTAAATTTAATATTTTTAAAATCATATTCATATAAAACCATATAAACCATATCTATATAAAGTTTATAAAATAAACGAGACTTTCAGGTGAGCGTGGGGGCTTATGTCAGGGCATAGCAAGTGGAGTACGATTAAGAGAAAAAAAGGCGCTTTGGATGTAAAAAAAGGAAAGATATTCTCAAACATTATACGGGAGATCATAAGCGCCACCAGAATAGGCGGAAAAGACCCTTCTTCCAATCCCCGCCTCAGGCTTGCCATAGAAGAAGGCAAATCGAACAATATGCCTAAAGAGAATATTGAAAGAGCTATTAAAAAAGGTGCGGGAGAACTTGAAGGGGAATCTTACGAAGAGGCTATTTACGAAGGTTATGGTCCTGCCGGCGTTGCAATATTAATAGAAACTTTGACGGATAATAGAAACAGAACGGTATCGGAGATAAGACACGCTTTATCGAGAAATGGCGGAAGCCTTGGAGAATCCGGATGCGTTAGCTGGATGTTTAATAAAAAAGGGACGATCGGTTTCGATGCGGATAAATATTCCGAAGACCGGATTATGGAAATTGCTCTTGATGCGGGAGCCGAAGATGTTAAAATAGAAGAAG
This sequence comes from bacterium, assembly GCA_021818985.1. GTDB lineage: Bacteria > SZUA-79 > SZUA-79 > Acidulodesulfobacterales > Acidulodesulfobacteraceae > JAKASO01. The sequence continues at coordinate 54,470 of JAKASO010000001.1, read as the reverse complement.
GCGAAATAATCGTTACCGCCGATCCGAAGGATTTTGAAATGCTAAGATCGGCATTTGAAGAAAAAGGAATAAAAGAAAAATTTTCCGAGGTCGGCTATATCCCGCAATCCACTATAGAACTTAAAGGCAAAGAGGCGGATCAGATGCTCAGGCTTATGGACGGCTTAGAAGAGATCGAGGGCGTTCAGAATGTAATCGCTAATTTTGATATTCTTGAAGAAAAAGAAGGAGAATAAAATTTGATGAGGATGAAGGACGACTGCCTCAGAATCATCGGAATTGATCCCGGCTCCTTGGTTACGGGCTGGGGTATAATTGATTCGTCTTATTACGGAAGGCACTTAAATCTTGTTTCATCCGGCATCATAAGTGTAAAAAAAGAAGATTTTCCATGCAATTTGCGGCTTATTTTCGATGGCTTAAAAAATGTGATGGAGGAATATAACCCAAAAATAATGGCGCTTGAAGCCGTTTTTTCGGGTCATAATTCCAAGTCCCTGATAAAACTCTCGCAGGCGAGGGGTGTTATATGCCTTTTAAGCGCAATATTGGAAATAGAACTAAAGGAGTATGCCCCCAGATATGTAAAAAAAAGCGTTACCGGTTACGGTGCGGCAGGTAAGGAACAGGTTAAATATATGGCATGCGAATTTTTACAAGACCTTAAAGGCAAGCCATTGGACGATAATATATCGGACGCTCTTAGTGTTGCGATCTCATGTGCGACGGATATGAATAATTATTTAAATTAATTTTGAAACGATGAATAAATAAATGATCGCATTTTTAAAAGGCAGGGTAATCCATTCGGAACCCGATAGATCACTTATAATACTTGAAACCGGCGGCGTAGGTTATGAAGTTTTTCTGCCGGTTACCCCGTCTTATTTTTCTAAATTTTTTGTTTCCAAAGAACTTTCAGTTTTTATATATACCTATGTTAGAGAAGACCGTATAACCCTGTATGGATTTCCGAATATTGCGCAGAGGGAAATTTTTAGTATCCTTTTAGACGTAAAAAACGTCGGACCAAAGCTTGCCGTTACCATACTGTCTAATATAAATGAGAACGAGTTTTTGAATATTATAATCACCCAAGATATTGCAAGGCTTGCAGAGGTAAAAGGGATCGGCAAAGCCGTTGCCGAAAGAATAATCGTCGAACTTAAAAATAAATTTGCAAAAAAGGGATTTACCTTTAAAGACATTAAAGCTTCGGACATTGGGGCATCCTTTAGCCGCGCCCCTTTTTACGCTGGTCAAGATCGCAACAATAATTATAATTATGATAATAGTGCTTGTGGTGATAGCGCTTGCCCGGGGCGCGAAAAACCGGGAACCATTCTTACTTCCTCCGCCGCTAAGCAAATTAAGGCATATGGGGATGACGGCAGCAATAGGGATCAAGTTTCTAAATTCACGGCTTCTAACGGGACAGAATCCAATATGCTTTTTGAAACTGCGCTTGCCCTTGAGTCTTTGGGTTATTCAAGGTCGGAGTCGCTTGAAATTGCCGGTAAAATTTATAAGCTTAGTCTTAATAAAGAAAATGCGGAAGCCGTCAGCTCCGAATTTTTAACGAAAGAATGCCTGAAATATATATATTCCTTAAAAAATACGGATTAGTTGTCCGGACATTAGGGCATTATTACGGCCCAAAATTGCTGCAAGGAATTTCTTAATAAATGGATAACATAATAATAATACAGGTAATATGAGCGAAAAAGGCAGGGACGTTAACAGGCAAAACGATAGATATAAAGAGAAAGAGGAAAAAAAGGAAGAACCGGAATTAACTGGCAACGATAATCCGATTGACAACGATAATCCGGTCAGGCCCCTTTCTTTCGATGAATATATCGGTCAGACAAAACTTAAAGAAAACCTTCTTATTTTTATAAACAGCTCTAAAAAAAGAAAGAGTCTTTCCGGCAGATACGATATGGACCATCTTCTTTTTTTTGGTCCGCCCGGTCTTGGAAAGACAACGCTTGCAACTATTATTGCAAAAGAGCTCGGCGTAAATATAAAGACCGCATCCGGGCCCTCAATCGAAAAATCTGGAGATATTGCCGCTTTATTAAGCTCTGCCAATGACGGGGATATTATATTTATTGACGAGATACACCGTTTACCCAAACCCGCTGCCGAGATGCTTTATCCCGCCATGGAGGATTTCAGGCTCGATATTATTATCGGAGAAGGTCCTGGAGCCAAATCCATAAGGATAAGCCTGCCGCATTTTACTTTAGTAGGCGCTACCACTCGGGCCGGTCTTGTCCCTTCCCCCTTAAGGGACAGGTTCGGATATTCCGCAAGGCTTGCATACTATAATCCTGAAGAGCTTTGTCAAATAGTTATTCGTTCAAGCTTTATTTACGGATATAAGATCGAACAGTTAGCCGCTATGGAAATTGCCCGCCGTTCGAGAGGAACGCCCAGAATTGCCAACAGGATATTAAGAAGATTAAGGGATTATGCAGCCCATCTGGGACAAAACGCAATCACGCTTGAAGTAGCCCGTTATGGGATTAACGGTCTCGGCATTGACGAACTTGGATTAGATGAAAACGACAAGCTTTTCTTACTTACCATAATTAATAAGTTTGCGGGCGGTCCGGTCGGGGTGGATACGGTAGCTCAAGCTATGAACGAGGAAAAAGGGACCATAGAAGAGGTTTTAGAGCCTTATCTTGTAACGTGCGGTCTTATATCGCGGACAAAAAAGGGGAGGATCGCGACAGATCTTGCTTATAAACACTTCGGTCTTATAAGGGAAAATTCTTTGTTTTAATGTTTCAACCTTATATTCTCCTGGTATTCTAAATATTCTAAAAATAAAATTAAAATAAATAAAATGGAAAATATTAGCGGCGGTTTTCTTTCTAAAAAACTTCTTCTTCATATATGCTGCGCTCCATGCCTGATGTATCCATATGCCGCCTCCGCTAAAAAATTCGGGCTGGTCGCGGGTTACTTTCATAATCCAAATATTCATCTGTACAGCGAGTATTTAAGAAGAAAAAATACCCTTGAAGAATTTAGCGCAAAGGTTAATTTAAAGGTTATTTACGATAAGGAATATAAAATGGAGGAGTTCATCAGGAATGTGGTATTTCGTGAAAAGAACCGGTGTTTTTATTGTATAAATTCAAGGCTTGAAAAAACTGCCGCCCTTGCCAGATCGTCTAAATTCGACTATTTTTCGACGACCCTTCTTTATAGTAAACATCAAAACCATGACTATATTAAAGAAGCAGGATATAACCTGCAGGAAAGATACGGCGTCGGGTTTTACTATAATGATTTTAGGGAAGGATACAAAGAAGGCATAAGATTATCGCAAAACTACGGTCTTTACAGGCAGAACTATTGCGGTTGCATTTACAGCGAAAAGGAGCGGTTTTATAGTTTTCCTAATAATAATAAGAAAATTAAAGATAGATATAGTGGGCGGGGAAATGTATTTAAGTGAGATTTCTCCAATAATAACAAGAAAATTAAAGACAAAGCGAAAGAGAATTAAAGGGGCGGCTCCTTGCGCAGGCATGCGAACTTTAAGTCATTATTGATGTGAATAAAAGTTCTCTATTTTTATATTAAATCTTTACATTCTTTACATCAAGAAAAATAATTTCTCCTTCCGGATCCTTAAATTATCAGGAAAACAGCCGTTTTGTTTATTTTTAAAAAATTGATTTAATATGGCATGTTGTTTGCATGGATTTTGAAAGGGAGGTTTTTATGTTTAATTTATTAGACTAAAAATTAATTAACTAAACTGAACTAAATAAACTAAAAGTAAATTTAAAAGGCGTTGAAAGGCTAAGGGACGGGCATCATAATGAGTGTTGTTATCAAAGAAGAAAAAAACGAACATCAATGCACGGTTTCAAATATGCTGTATTTTAAGGGTATAGGTCTGCACAGCGGAAAAGAAACCGCTGTAATTATAAAGCCTGCGGAAGCCGGCAGCGGGATCGTTTTTATCCGTAAAGACGTAAGTCCTCCCGTAGTTATAAAAGTCGGCTACGAAAATATCTGTTCCACTAATTTAAGGACGAGCATAGGCAAAAATGGGGCGTGCGTGTCCACCGTCGAACATTTGATGTCTGCTCTGTGGGGAGCGGACATTGATAATGCGGTTATCGAAGTATATGGGGAAGAGATACCCGCGCTTGACGGAAGCGCTAAAATATATTACGAAGCCTTTAACGAAAGCGGCCGTCAGGAGTTAAAACAAAACAGAAAATATATAGAAATATTAGAGCCAATCGTTATTAAAGATCCGGAAAATTCCGAAGCTTCCCATATCGCGATATATCCGTCGAACGATTTTGAAATTTTATATACTATGGATTTTGATCACCCGTTTATCGGCTCCGGCAGGTTTGAAAAAAAGATAGACGGTTTTAATTTTTATAAGGAAATATCCTGCGCAAGAACCTTCGGGTTTTTAAAAGAGGTTCAGTTTATGAGGGAAAAAGGTCTTGCTCTGGGCGGGAGTCTTGACAATGCCTTAGTTTTAAGCGAAAACGGCATTCTTAATAAAGACGGGCTTCGTTATAAAGACGAATTTATAAGACACAAGGTTCTTGACCTCATCGGCGATCTTTATTTATCGGGATTTCGCATAAAAGGCAGGGTATTAGCTAACAGGACGGGGCATGACATGAACGTAAAACTTATCCAAAAAATAGCGCTGTCTTTAGCAAAATCAAAAGAGTGCGGTAGGGCAGCGGAAGAAGGTAAAAATATAAATGCTAAGGTTAAGGTTGATTTGCCCGCGCCGGAAAAAACGGTGCAATATGCTTGACAATGCCCTAATTAAATGATATTAAGATAACATAGATATTAAATAATTATTAAATAAAATATAATATATATAATATATATTATGTATATTATGTATATAGACGCATATATTGCGGTTAAAATAAACTTTGAACGTTATTTAGATAATTAAGAGATAATGAGGTAGTTTACATAAGCATAATTTATATAGAAATATCATATAGAAATATATATTATATATATTTTATATATATTATATAGATAAATAAAAATATTAAGATAATAAATTTTAAAATTTTAAAAAAATTTAATAAAAAAGCTTGACATCTTATCCAATATTGTGATAATTATTTAAAAAGTAAATTTAAACGGATAACTGAAATTAGTAACTAAATAATTTTTTTGAAGATTTGAAGATTGAAATTTAAACTAAAATTCTAAAATGGAGGAAGTAAAGATGAGAAGCAAAAAATCCTTTTCTTTCAATTCAAAGCTGGCGGCGCTTACGATAGCGTTAGCCGGTTTTTTGATCATGTTTTTAACTATGCCCTCGTTTGCCGCTTCGCAGGCAAAGAAAAAGGGCGTATCATTTTCCCTAAGCGGTCAGTATATCGCAAGGGGTTTCTTTGCGCAGAATCAGTCCCAGTTTTTTGGTGATGTTCCTAGTATCTATCAGGGAGAGCCGGTTTTGCCCTCTAATAATACCTTTCAGTCGTTTACACAGAGGTTGAGACTATCCGCCTCCGTCAGTTACGGAAGTGCGGGCATGGGTATGCCGCTTGTAAGCGTTCTGACGCAGTTCGATCTGACCAACGATTACAATGGAAACACTACTGGTTACGGAACTAACGGTTGGTACACCTTGGGTTATAATCCTGCGCCTATCGGCTTTAACCATGATTTTAACACATTCGGTTTGCGGGAGGCTTATCTTCGTTTAGTTACGCCGGCAGGCATGTGGATGGTGGGCCGTATGCCCGTTAAGTTCGGCATGGGTGTGGCAGTTAATACTGAGGCGGATGGTTTAGGTGATTTTCTGCCTTTTCAGACAGCGGATCTTGGTGTGTTTCTTGGAGTGCTGTTCGGAAATGAAACCGTTGCGCCGCCGAGCGGGACCGTCTTACCTTACACAACTTCCCCGGCTGTTGTTTATCCTCCTGCCTCTTACTACTATACTCATATTCAGATGGGAACCATACCGACTCTTGAACTTATGACATTAAAGCCGGTAATGAACATGTCGTTTAGTTTATGGCTTACGGAGGCTCATTTAAGCCAATTTAATACTACTCCAACGACTGAAAACGGTGGATTTGCACCTTCTGCTAATATAACATTTGGCGGTCTTTCGGCAACTTATGCAAATGCCGGAACGAAGATCGCGGGAGAACTTGATTATTTTGCTGGTAATGTAATTCCTGCAAATTATGTGGCAAACACTGGTAGAGGGGTCTTTATTAACGGTATAGGTCCCGGCAAAACCCAAATTCATTCTTATGACATTTATCTGACCGGTTCGACGATGCTTCCTACTTCTATCCCTATGTCGGCGGGTCTTAAAATCGGAATAGGCTCTCCCATGGCGGACAGTATGAATGATACAAGTATGATGGGTTTCAATACTTATGATATGACATATTACTCTATGATCCAGAATACAAGGACGCTCTTTGGCGATGTTTTAGGAAGCAACTGGCAGCCGATTCAAATGGCTACTCTCGGCACAAGTGATATTTACGGTCCGGCATTAGGGAGCAATCTTGCCAACAAATGGGCTATTATGGGAGATTTAACGCAGCATTTTGCCGGTAATAATTCTTTAGAAGAATCGTTAATGTATATGGCATGGCTTAGAACATCTGCATCTTATAGCTCTACGCAGTTAGTTCCTGGTTTCACTACCAATACAACTTTTCCGATGTTCGGCGGTAGAGATATCGGAACCGAATTTGACCTGAACTTTACCCATCACTTTACTAAGACTTTAGCCTGGCAGGCATGGGCTTCCTATGTATGGACAGGGGCGGGTGTTGAGTCGTTTAATAATATTAGCGGAGGGACTTGCACTGTCGCAGGAACCACCATTAGTTGTGGTGGTTGGACTCCCAGCATAACTGCTAACGCCAATATCTATAACCCGACGCATAAAAACGTTACAGCTTTAGGAACTGCCATTATCTGGAATTTCTAAATGGAATTTCTAAACTCTAAAGCGTAATTTAGAAATTAAAAAATTATAACCCCGAAGGTATTTGCTACCTTCGGGGTTATAATTTACCTTAAATTCAACAGCCCGGCATTTTGGAACATATATTGCGGGCAAACCTTGAACCGGGCGATAATAATTATCATATCGGCAGCTTCCGTATCAGTAACTTAATTCCAAAAGCTTAAGAGCCTCTTTTTCGTCAATTTCCTCCGGGTTGTTTTGAACTGCAAAGCCCATAGTGGCAAATGCTTCTTTTGCGATCTTTCCTAATGCCTCTTTTTCAACCCCAAGGTCTTTTAAGCTCATATTTAAATCAATCGCCTTTAAAATCTCCTGTGTCTTTTCGATTAATGAATAGGCGTATTCGTCGTCGGTTTTCCCCGCTCTTTTAATGCCTAAATGATGCGCTATAAGCATAAAATCCCGTTTGCACCCGCTTATATTGTATCTCAAAGATGCGACGGTAAGCGCAGCAAGACCCGCTCCGTGCGCAATATTCGGATAGTTGCCGGATACCGGATGCTCTAACGCATGTATTATGCCCGTGCCGGATAAATCAATTGCAAGTCCGGCAAGAGCTGAAGCCAAAGCCATATTACCCCTTGCATCTAAATTTTGCGGTTCGTTATAAGCATTAATAAGGTTATCTTTTAGTAAATAAAAAGCTTGCATACAATAAGCGGAAGAAAAGGCGTTTTTCATTTTACCGGTAAAAGCTTCTAAAACATGGACGAAGATATCGAAACCCGTGCTTGCCGTAACATATTTCGGCATGCTTATCATTATCTCGGGGTCAATTATGGCTTCTTTGGGATACATGCATTCGTAGCCAAAGCCGGGCTTTTCTTTCGTAGCGGGATTTGTCATAACGGAGTAGCGGTTTACCTCGCTTCCCGTTCCAGAAGTCGAAACTATCGTAATGACGGGAAGGGCTTCTTTGGCTTTGACCTTTAAATAATCCCATACAGGAATGTCGCCTTTGGCGGCAACGGCGACAGCCTTTGCCGAATCTAAAGGACTGCCTCCGCCAAGGCCGATTATTAAGCCTGTTTTAAAATCTTTTGCCATTTTTGCCGCTTCGTCTATCTCGATGCAGGTCGGATTGGGCGTGATACCGGAATACACGGTTGAACCCACCCCTTCCGCTTTTAAAATATCTAAAAGTTTTTGAAGGACGCCCGATCTTTGCATCGAACTTTTGCCGGTAACTATCAGGGCGTTATTGGAGTATTTTCTGGCAATCTTACCCACATTTTTAAGAATTCCTTTACCGAAAGAGATTCTTACGGGATTAAAAAAACTAAAATTTTCTTGCATACCGCCTCCCAATATAATGTTCCACTATAATTTAACATAACCATCATAAAACTGTAATATTTATTTGATACAATTACAAAATTACAAAAGCTAATATTATATTTTATATTATTTACTTTAATTAATGAATATTGCTTTTTGATTGATGTTAAATTAAGTGGGAATGTTGGTATATATTATAACATAATAATTTAAAGATTTATGGTCAGAATAATCTCAAGAATATAAATTATCCAAAATGTTACAAAAATTTAATATAACTGTCATAAAACTGTAATATTTATTTGATATGATTGTAAAAGCTAGGATTATATTTTATATTATTTACTTTTTTAATTAATGAATATTGCTTTTTGATGTTAAACTTAAAGATGCAAAAAAACAATTTATTTAATTTAGGAGGAGAAATTTATGAGATTTAATTTAAAAAAAATTGGTTTGAAAAAAAGTTTAGCAAGTTTGGCAGTTTTGTCTATTCTATTGGCGCCTTTAGCATTAAGCGGATGCGCCAAATCTAAAGCGCCTGCCACTAAAGCAAGCGTTCCGTCGGGAACTATTACAATTTCCGGTTCTACCATGCTATATCCTTTAAACAGCGTTTGGGCTGTAGCCTATCATAAGCTCCATCCTAGTGTTACGGTTTCCGTAGCTAGCACAGGATCCGGCTTCGGCATATCGAATGCTGCCGACGGCAATATCACAATCGGAGCTTCCGATGCCTACCTCACAAAATCGTTTAGAAAAAGGTATCCCGATTTAGTCAATGTTCCCGTTGCTCTCGACGATGCGCAGGTTATTTACAATATTCCAGGCATACCCAGCAATATTAATCTTAAAATGACTCCTAAATTGGTTGCCGATATCTATTTAGGTAAAATTAAAAACTGGGATAATCCAATATTTAAAAAATTAAACCCTGGGTATAAATTCCCGAATTTGCATATCTTTGTGGTTCACAGGGCGGATGCGAGCGGAACTACTTTTGATTTTACAAGCCTTTTAACAGACACCTCTAAAACATGGGCTAATAAGGTTGGAAGAAGCTTATCTCCAAGCTGGCCTGTCGGAAGCGGATATTTAGGAAGCGATGCGGTGGTTGCGGCGGTTAAAAGCACAAAGGGTGGTATAGGTTATGTTGGACTCGGCTGGATTATAGAATATCACCTGTCAAGCTCGGCAATGTTAAATAAAGCCGGCAATTATGTGATTGGTTCCGTTAAAACTATCGCTGCCGCGGCAAATTCCGCTTTAAAAGCGGGAGGGTTTCCTACAGATTTTGACAAATCAATTGTCTGGAATGTATCGGCAAAAGATGCGTATCCTGACTCTAACTTTGAGTTTTGGATGATAATGAAAAAACAAAAAAATCCAAATACGGCAAAGAGAATAAAAGATCTTGTGAATTGGGCATTAGGTCCCGGTCAGGCGGCAAAATATACCGTTAAAACCGGTTTTGCGCCTCTGCCTGTTTCTGTTATGGGCAATGTCAAAAAGCTTCTTGCCAAGGTTAAGTAAAAAAATAGTTAAGTAATTAAATAAATAAGTAAATAATTAAGTAAAAATCTAAATATATTGAAGCCTGAAAACAAGAAGGTATATACAACATGTTGTCCGCTAAAACCCTTTCTTCAAAGATAGCGGAAGAAAGGGTTTTTGTTTAATAATTTCTATTGGTAATTTTGAGTTCAAAATATCTCTTGAAACATTAACTATTAAAATTTATAATAACCGCATAATATAAGTATAAGCACCTTGAATCTTGCAATGGAAATTGACAATCAATGTTTAATTTAAAATATAAAGACGATTTTTATAAATTAATCTTATCCGTTTTTATTTTCGGTATTATCCTTATATTTTTAACTGTTGTTGCAGTGATGCTGTATTACAGCTATCCCGCAATAATCAGATACGGTCTTCCTTTTTTATGGACTAAAGAGTGGAATCCACCTAAAGAAATATTCGGAGCAGCTACTTTTATAGCGGGAACATTTATGGTAACCTTTCTGGCGCTTATCTTTGCGGTGCCTCTAAGCCTTGGCATCGGTATATTTCTTGAGGAATATTGTCCTGCCTTCCTTAGGGGATTTTTTACTATTATAATCGAAATACTTGCAGGCATTCCAAGCGTCGTTTTTGGTGTGTGGGGTGTTTTAACGATTGTTCCGTGGTTAAGGGATTCCATTGAACCGTTTTTTGAAAAACATTTTTCCTATATCCCCTTTTTGAAAGTTGAAGAAAATATCGGTTACGGTATCTTAGCTGCGTCCTTTGTCGTTACTTTTATGATATTGCCCATTATAGCCTCGATCACGAAAGATTCGCTTGCTTCCGTTCCAAAGATAATCAAAGACGGCGCTTTTGCAACCGGCGCTACAAAGCTTGATGTTATAAGGGATGTTTCATTGCCTCATGCATATAAGGGTATATACGGGGGAATCGTATTAGGATTTGGCAGGGCAGTCGGAGAAACCATAGCCGTTGTGCTTTTAATAGGCAACCAGGCTGTTATTCCTAAATCCTTATTCGGGGTTGGATATACTATTTCCGCCGTGCTTGCAAATACCTTTACATTTGCAGTTATAAGTCATATTTATGCTTCCAGCGAAGTCGAGCTTGCTCTTATTTTGCTTCTCGTTAGTCTTATTATTAATCTTTTAGGCAGAAATGTTTTAAAAAGGGTTATCGGCGGTAAATTCAGCCGTTCCCAATTTGGGGGCGGATAATATTTATGAACGAACCTGATAAAAATAAAATTGATAAAGAAGATTTTCATCTAAATTTTCCAATAAATAAAGGTTATATAAAAAGAAGGAAGATATATAACAATATAGCTTTTATTTTAGCGGTAGTTGCATTTATTATCGGCGGTTTTCCTGTTTTTCATATTGTGTATAGCGCTTTCATTGTAGGCTATAAATATCTTAACTGGCATTTTATTTCTACACTGCCTACCGGTTTTCCGATAGGTGCCCAAGGCGGAATATTAAATGCTATCGTCGGCGACCTTTATCTTATTGTCATAGCATCGTGCCTTGCTCTTCCTTTAGGCATTGGTTCAGGTTTTTACCTTTCTCTTTTTGGCAAGAAAGGCATAAATAGCATAATCAGGCTTTTAAATGAGCTGATGGTGGGTATTCCTTCGGTAGTTTGGGGGGTTATGGGTTTTTATGTATTATCTACAAACGCGGGCTTAGGTTTTCATTTCGGGTTCTCCGCGCTTGCCGGCGGCCTTACTTTAGGCTTTATAATGACTCCGATAATTACTCTTTTAACCGAACAGGCCGTCAACAGGATTCCCGCTTCTTATATAGAAGGGGCTTTATCTATGGGTGCGACAAAATGGCAGGCTACTAAATCCGTTGTTGTAAAAGCCGCAATGGGCGGAATATTCACGGGCATTCTTTTAGGCGTCCTAAATATTATAGGGCAGACTGCCCCATTGTTATTCACAAATTATTACAATACGGGTATGCCTACCGGCATTACGGGACCCGGCGGAGCAGTCGGCGATCTGGCTATGCTTATTTTTATATATATTCATGAACCCTCCCGCATTTTGCATTATAAGGCGGAAGCCGCCTCTTTTGTGCTCCTGTTCTTTGTTTTTGCATTAGATATAGGAATGAGGTTGATAACACGGTTGACCGTAAAAATTTTTGAATTCTTTTGATTTTAAACAGTGTTTAAAAATACACTTATAGTACCGTTTATTGAAATGAGTGAATTTTTAATTAAATTAAAATAAAAAAGTTATTAAGATGCAAGGGTGAATTAATTTTGCAGCGGAAAATTAAATATGGCAGACAATAACGGCACTATTAAAAACGACATTAAGATAGAAGTTAAAAATCTAAATTTCTATTACGGAAACTATAATCTTTTGAAAAATATAAACCTGTTTTTTAAGAAAAATTCGGTTTGTACTATTATAGGACCTTCGGGTTGCGGAAAATCTACATTTTTACGGACGCTAAACAGAATGAACGATTATACGGAAGACACTAAATTAACAGGCGAGGTTCTAATAGACGGAAAAAATATTTACAACAGATCGGTTGACGTTGTTGAATTAAGGCGAAATATCGGAATGGTATTTCAAACGCCCAACCCTTTCCCTAAGTCTATTTTTGACAATGTTGCTTTTGGACTAAAAATCCACGGCATAAAAAACAAGGAGTTTATAGCCGAGAGGGTAGAAAAATGCCTGAAATACGCAGCTTTGTTTGACGAGGTTAAAGATACACTTTATAAGCCTGCTTTTTCGTTATCGGGAGGTCAACAGCAAAGATTGTGTATAGCAAGAGCCATTGCAACAAATCCTTCGGTTTTGCTTATGGATGAGCCTACGGCTTATTTGGACCCCATGTCCACAGGAATAATTTTAGACCTTATCACCTCATTTAAGAAGTATTATACTGTCGTAGTTGTGAGCCACAATATTCAACAGGCTGCCAGAGTAGCCGATTACAGCGGATTTTTTCTTTCAGGAGAACTGATAGAATTCGATAACGCAGGAGATTTTTTTACAAGGCCGAAAGATAAAAGAACCGAAAATTATATAACAAGCAGGTTTTGATGAATTTTAAGGCGATATAAGCCGTTTATCGCTAAAATAAGTTTGAATAGTAAATACTTATTTTAAACAGGGGTAAGTTAGATGAATATTTTAGATTATGAACTATCAAAATTAAGAAAAAGCATTGTAGAAATGGGCGATCTTGTTCATTTGCAGCTTACCAATGCGACAAAATTTTTGCTTTATAAAGACGCATCCGTTGCTAAAAGCACAATGGAAAAAGATGTTGATGTAAATTCTAAGGAAGTCAGCATAAATGAAAATTGTATCAGGCTTTTAGCGTTGTATCAGCCGGAAGCGGCGGACCTTATGTTTATAACCACATCCATGAAAATCATAACCGATCTTGAACGGATGGGAGATCTTTGTGCGGCTGTTTGCCAATTAGGGTTATCGCTTGGCGAGGACTTATCTTTTATAGCAGAAAATAAGAATATGTATTCATATTTTGAAGAGGCTGATAAAAGAGCCAATGAAATGCTTAAAATGGTCATTAAGATGTATTCCGACGGCGTAAAAGACAATATCGCTCTAAAAGATATCATTATAAAAGATGAAAATATTATAGATGATTTATCCCATAAAATAGTTATAGATATAATCAATTATTCTAGTGCGGACAACAGTAAACTTGAAAACAATATAACTTATATTTTTATTGCCCGAAAATATGAAAGATTTGCCGATCACGCCCAAAAAGTTATGGAGTTGTTACTTTATATGGAATTAGGCAAAGATGTTAGAAACTTGCCGGAATTTTGATTATATTTTTATCTTTCGCGCGTGCGCGTATCAAGCCGAGGATCAAGAACGTCCCTTATGGCTTCACCCATCAGATTAAAGCTTAAAACCGTCAAGAGTATTGCAATGCCGGGATAGAGGGTCAACCACCATGCAACCATTATATATGTCTTTCCCCCCGAAAGCATGCCTCCCCAGCTCGGAGTAGGCGGCATTATTCCAATTCCAAGAAAGGCTAAGGATGCCTGGATTAATATAGCCATGGCTATTCCAAGGGTTGCGGAAACAAGTATAGGGGCAATGCAATTAGGCAAGATCTCGGAAAACATTATATAAACATTGGAAGCTCCTGCGGCTTTAGCCGCAAGAACGTAATCTTTATTATTGTTTTGCGCATATTCGGCCCTTATGATCCTTGCTATCCCCATCCAGGAGGTCAAGCCTATTATAATCATTATATTTATTATTGATGGTTTTAATATCGCGCTGATGGCAAGGATAAGAAAAAAGGATGGAAAAGTCAGCATTATATCAACGAACCTCATCAATATGCTGTCGGCTGCGCCGCCATAATACCCCGCATAAGCACCTACAATTATTCCGATAAATAAAGAAATGGACACGGCAATAAAGCCGACTTCTATCGAAATCCTGCTGCCGTAAATAAGCCTTGAAAAAACATCCCTTCCAAGTTGATCAGTGCCGAACAGATGTGCGAAACCAGGCGGTTTAAGTATTTCATTGACGTTGATCTTATCTGGATTATACGGCGCTAAATACGGCGCAAACAATGCCGCTATAATTACGAGTAAGATAAATAAAAGCGATAAGAGCGCCAGCTTGTTTCTTTTAAATGTATATATGAGCTTATTCATAATTATAATTATTTTATATTTTATATTTTATATTTTATTTACTTCCTTAATCTTGGATCTATAAGCGCATAAGCGATGTCGGCAAGAAGGTTGCCCAATAAAGTAAGCACCGCGCCTATTACAAGTATGCCCATAATAGTGGGGTAGTCCCTTGCAAGGACGCTTTGGTAAAAAAGCCTGCCCATGCCATTTATATCAAATATCGTTTCTATTATAACGCTTCCGCCGATAAGCCCTGGGACGCTCAGTCCTAAAATTGTGATAAACGGAATGAGCGCATTTCTTAAAGCGTGCTTGAATATTACGACCGGTTCTTTTAGTCCTTTAGCCCTTGCGGTAGTAATATATTCGCTTCTATATACCTCGAGCATGTTGCCCCTTAAGTACCGCGACAGGCCTGCTATACCCCCGAAGCCCGCCACAAAAACAGGCATGATAAGATGTTTTGATATGTTTATTAATTTACCGGCGGGTGAAAGATAGCCATAATTAATTGATGTAATGCCGCCTATTGGAAGCCAGTGGAGGTTAATGCCGAAAAATATTATAAGAAGAAGGGCGATCCAGAAAGACGGGGCTGCAAAACCGATAAAAACAAGCACAGTCGAAATTTTATCAAACAGGGAATACTGCTTTACGGCGGAAAGAACGCCTATCGGGATAGAGAAAAGAAAGATAAAAACAAGGGCAAGAGAGTTGATGATAATAGTAATGCCTATAGTTCGCGATATTTCGGTTATAACGGCTTCATGATCCGCCGTAAAAGATCTGCCGAAATTAAACGTCGTGATCCTTGTAAGCCAGCTAAAATATTGAACTATAAGCGGTTTGTTGAGACCGTAGAGCTTTGTAAGAGCTATCCTTGAAGACATGGATATTTTTGGATTTAATCCAAGCTGTTCGGTTAAAGGATTGCCGGGGGCAAGATGTATGACAAAAAAGGAGATTAAGGTTATGCCTATAAGTATAGGGATCATAAACAAAATTCTTTTTAAAATATAAGCAGCCATGTTTTACTTATTAGTTTTACTTATTATTTTACACCGGTTGCATTGGAACGGCATGCCGTTCCCCCGTATAAAATAACGGTAATATTATACTTTATAATTTTTTATAAAGTCAAAAAATAATTTTTACGTAGTTGATCAATAAAGATACAAGGTAGCCCTTTACAGATATAGAAATAGTTCCTGAAAATGCACTAGTAGTTGATTAATAAAGATACATGGTACCACGCAGCTTGCATTTGAATTGACAAAATTAACTTCATAACTTACAATTGAAATAAGCAATTCAAGTATTCACAATATCTATAAATATAAATATCTCTAAATATCTGTCAAATAAAATACATACATAGGTAAAACATACATACTAAGTGAGGTTCAAATGTTGGATGCTCCCTGTAATTTATAAAATTTTGTATAGGTAAAACATATATGCTAAGGAGGTTCAGATGGCAAAACCGTTTATATTATTATTATCCGTTTTATTCTTTTTCGTTTTAACTTTATCGGGTTGTGCGACGACACGCAGTATGGAAGGCAGGCCTATTACATCTTCTGCCGTTGACAGGATAATGAACGGTAAGACGACAAAGCCCCAGATTCTCCGGATGTTCGGTCCTCCCGCGGCTGTTCGGAGAAATCCGCTTAAACCCGAAGAAGTTACCTACAAATATAAGTTTAATTACAAAAAATATGTTCATTTAGGCAACGAGATACTAAAACCTTCCACAAGAAAGCTCAAGGAGAGGCTTTATATAGTATTTAAAAATAATGTAGTAATTTCCCATAAATTTTCCTATAAAGGCAATATTTCCGTTAAAAAGATACTTAAAGAGCAGAAATAGAAATAAAAGAGCGCAAAATATTGCGCCGGTTAATTTATATTAATATATTATAAATTTATTGTTATAAATATTATATGCGGGTTAAATTCACTAAATTACAAGGAGCAGGTAACGATTATCTCTATATAGATGCTATAAACGATCTTCCGGAAGGGCTGGCTGACGATGCAGGCCTCTATAAAAATCTTGCCGTTAAGATGAGCGACAGGCATTTTGGCGTCGGCTCTGACGGCATTATAATTATTTTACCTTCCCGTAAAGCCGATTTTAGAATGAGAATATTCAATGCCGATGGTTCCGAAGGAGAGATGTGCGGCAATGGTATGCGGTGCTTTGCCAAATATGTGCATGACCGTTCTTTGACCGGTAAAAACCGGATAACGATCGAAACGCTTGCAGGCATTAAATCAGTGCAGCTGTTTGAAGAATCGGGAAAGGTTAAAAAAGCCCTTGTGGAAATGGGGATACCAGTTTACGAAAGTTCTAAAGTTCCGGTAAATTTGGATGTTGCCGAAGTTTTAGAAGAAAAAACCGTGTTTGGCGGGCATGAATTTAAAATTTCCTGCGTTTCGGTTGGAAATCCGCACTGCGTCATATTTGTAGAAGATGTTGAGAACTTTAACGTGCCGTTATATGGACATCTTATCGAAAACAGCCCCCTTTTTCCGAAAAGGATAAACGTTGAATTTGTTCAGATTATATCGCCTGATTCTGTAAAAGTAAGAACATGGGAAAGGGGGTCGGGAGAAACTCTTGCCTGCGGAACTGGTGCGTGCGCTGTTTACAGCGTTATGAAAAAGACAAATAAAATCGGCAACATAGAGACTCTTAATGTTATTTTATCCGGAGGAGTTCTTCAAATATCAGGCGACGTTTCAAAAGGAATTTATATGACCGGTCCCGCGGAAGAGGTTTTCTCCGGTTATTATAATTATAATGATCGGGATGACAGGAAAACTTAAGTAAGGCGGGCAGGCAAATAAACGAAACGGCATAACGAATATAATATAATGAAAATAGTATAATTAAATATTATATGATTATATGAAATACAGAAAAGCGGCCAGGCTATTTTTAATGCCAGTCTGTTTTTATGCTTTATTATCCGTTTTAGTACCGGTTTTCTTTCCCGGTGGGGCAAAAATAAAAATATGGATACCCCCTTTAACTATAAGGAATGCCTTTTCCTTTAATAACCCTAATGACAGGAATAACTACTTTAAACAAGCCTATTTTCTCTACAGGTCTAAAAACTATGAAAAGTCTGTCAGGCTTTTTTGGCTTTATACCTTAAAAGGAAAACTTCTTGACGATTATGCCCTTTATTATCAAGGGTTATGTTTTATTAAACTTCGCGATTATCATAAAGCGAATTATGTTCTGCATAAGTTAAACAGGTATTACCCCGGCTTTATTTTCCATAAAAATGCGGTTTTTTATCTTGCGCTTTCCCTGTATAAGTCGGGTTATTTTAATTCATCTTTAATAAATTTTAAATATTTGCTTAAGTCTAAGGTTGCCGGCTATGTTAAGGCATATAGCCTTTATTCTGCCGCTAAAATATATCTTAGAAAGAAAAACTTTCGTTCGGCTAAGGTATACTTAATCAGGCTTTATGACGATTTTCCGCATTTTTCGCATATCCACCGCATAGCCGCCCTTCTTAGAAAGATACCAGACTTTCATGGAAAGACCTCCTTTACCGGTCGGGAAAAGTTAAAAAGAGCGATAAATCTTTATTACGGTTCGTCTTATAAAAAATCATACCGGCTTTTGACCGGTATGAACAGTTATGAAGCAAGGCTTGTTTCCTTAAAAGACCTTATTGGAATGAAAAGTCCGCTATTTATGAGATATTTTAATAATTTAAGGAGGTTTAAAAGAGGCGGGACGGGAAAAAATTCAGGAAGGCTTTCTTATCTTAAGTATCTTAAAGCCGATTATTATTATACTATGCATAAGCCCGGCAAAGCAGCGGCGCTTCTGTATTCGATAATGCATAAAAAAATGTATTTAAACAAAAACCAGTCGCGCCTTTTTAGAAAGATTGTATGGTCAAAGACTTTAAACGATATTAAAATAAGAAATTTTACGGGAGCCGAAAAGAACTTAAAAAGCCTTATCATGGTTTCGGCAGGTTCGCGGGAGCTTGCGAAATATCTTTTTTGGAACGGCATGATGTTAAGAAAGCTTGGAAAAATTACGGATGCGGTGTTTTATTTTAACCTTTGCCGAGCCAGTTATCCATTATCGTATTATGCAGTTATGTCAAAAAAGGAACTGCGAGACCCTTTGAAATTCGGAGGTTCAAATAGTCATAGTCTTAAGCTTCGGAACGTCTCAAACGTGAAATATAAACCTCCGGTTTTAGAAACCGGTATAAGAAATAGCCGTGATTTTAAACAGATGCAAAGATTTCTGGCAATGGGGATATTTGATCTTGCAAGATTAAAACTTCAAGGAATTTTAAAAAAAATAAAAACAAGCGGAAACCTTCTGGAAATTATCAAAATATTGGACGGATACGGCGATTACAGGGATTCGGTAGAAACCTGCGCTGCATTGGCGGGCAGAAAAGGCGCCGGACTTAAGTATTTAAAGATTCTTTATCCCCGTCCATATTTTTCAAGTGTCATTAAATACGCAAATATTTACGGGTTGCCGGTAAACCTGATCTATGCCGTTATGCGTCAAGAAAGTCTTTTTAACCCCGCCAGTTATTCGAGCGCAGGGGCGATAGGTCTTATGCAAATAATATCGCCGACCGGTTACACTATTGCCAGAAGCATAGGTTTTAGATATTTTAATCCCGCATATCTGCACAAAAACACGATAAATATTCGTTTCGGTTCATATTATTTAAGGAATCTCCTTTATGAATTTAACGGTAGAAAATACCTTGCCGTTGCTTCATACAATGCCGGGCCTAATGTCGTAAGTTACTGGAAAAAAAATATTTTACGCGGCGAAGACAGGCTTCTTTTCATTGAGACAATTCCTTATAATCAGACAAGGAATTATGTCAAGATGGTTTTAAGGAACTACTATGTATATAATGCTATTTATTAAGTCATTAAGTTATTAAGGTAAACGGTAAGCTTTTACGCCCGTTGATTATTTTTTATGAAAGATAAAGAAAAAGGAAAAGACAAAAACAAGGACAAGATCAAAAAAAGAATAAACGAACTTACCGATGAAATAAATTATCATAATTACAGATATTATGTTCTGGATGAACCTGTTATCTCCGATTACGAATTCGATATGCTTTTAAAGGAGCTCTTGTCTTTGGAGCGGCTTTATCCCGAATTCATAAGGGAGGACTCCCCTTCTAAACGCGTAGGAGACTTACCTAGCGAAAAGTTCGCCCGGATAACCCATCATATCCCCATGCTTTCTCTTGATAATACCTATTCTGCCGGAGACGTAATAGAATTCGACAAGAAAGTAAAGAGATTCCTTGAATTTCCGGGCGGCACGGATATCGAATATATATGTGAACGTAAATTTGACGGTCTTGCAATAGAACTTATCTATAAAGATGGCATTTTAACTTCCGGTTCGACGAGGGGGGACGGCGTAACCGGCGAAGACGTTACAATGAATTTAAAGACCGTTCGTTCGGTTCCGTTAAGGCTTTTGAAGCCTGTTTCTTATCTTGAAGTGCGCGGAGAGGTTCTGATGGACAAAGAAAGTTTTAAAAGGCTGAATGAAGACAGAATAAGAAAAAATCTCCCCCTTTTTGCAAATCCAAGAAATGCCGCCTCCGGAAGCATAAGGCAGCTTGATCCGAAAATCACGGCTTCAAGGAACCTAATAATGTATTGTTACGGCATTGGCGATTATCCGGTGGAACTAAAATTTAGAACGCAGTTTGAAATAATGGAGAATTTGAGGTCATTTGGATTTAAAATAGACGATAGTAAAATGATAAAAGTTGTAAAAAATATCGATGGGGCTCTGAAATTTTTTGAAGAAATATCGGCAAACAGGGAATCTTTTCCAGTCGAGATAGACGGCATCGTTATCACGGTGAACGATATAGCGCTCCAGCAAAAATTAGGCGAGCTTTCAAAAAGTCCCAGATGGGCAGCGGCATATAAGTTTTCGGCGAAACAGGCTACCACCGTAATAGAAGATATAATCGTTTCCGTGGGCAGGACAGGCGTGCTTACGCCTGTTTCAATCCTTGAACCGGTGAATATAGGGGGCGTCGAGGTAAAAAGAGCTACCTTACACAATCAAGACGAAATAAATAAGAAAGATATTAATGTAGGCGACAGGGTGCTTGTTGAAAGGGCAGGCGATGTTATACCCGAAGTCGTAAAGGTTGTTTCAAAAGGTAAACATGCCGGATACTTTTACCTTCCGGATAAATGTCCGTGCTGCGGCTCCGAAGTCGTTATTGACGGCGCAAATTACAGGTGCATGAACGAACTGTCGTGCCCATGCCAGATCAAGGCTTCTATCGTTCATTTTGCTTCAAAAAGGGCAATGGATATCGAAGGGTTAGGTGAAAAGATCGTGGATAAATTAGTTGAAAATACCCTAATAAAAGATGTCGGGGATATTTATTATCTAAAAAAGGAAGACCTTGAAAAATTAGAAGGCTTTGGCAGGAAATCGGCGGATAATCTTATTAATTCTATTGAAAAATCTAAAAATATATCTTATGATAGATTTGTCTATGCTTTAGGAATAAGGCATGTAGGAGAACATATCGCCTCCCTTCTTATAAGTTATTTTAAAGATATAAACGGCATCAAAAATGCCGATTTAGACGATCTAATTTCTAAATTTCAGATAGGCGAAGAAATAGGCAAATCAATTTACAATTTTTTCAGGCTTAAGACAAATCTTAATGTTATAGAAAAGCTTTTCGAAGCCGGGGTTAGTCCTAAGGGCGCTGCCGATCTTTCAAAAGTATCTTATCTGATAGCAGGCAAAAGATTTTTGTTTACTGGAGGACTGAACGGATTTACAAGGGACGATGCCGAAAACCTTGTAAAAGAAAAGGGCGGCATTGCCGAAAAAACGGTTAAAAAGAATTTAGATTATGTCGTAACCGGCAAATATCCGGGTTCCAAATACGAAAAGGCTGTCAAATTAGGGCTTAAGATTATTAATGAAGACGAATTCAAATCCCTTATTTTGCAGAAATAATCTGGATGCAGAAAATAATTATTTTAAATTTTTTATGTTTTTTATATTCGTTGTCTTTTTATATTCATTTTTTTATTTAATACGAGGTATAAGATTATGTATTATTTATTGCGCAAGCCATTTTTCAAGTCGTTTTTATTTTTAACCGTTATTGTTTTAGGTTTATTTATTTTTATTCCGCTTTCTTATGGATTTCTTACCCCGCGTCTTACCAGAAATATTCCGGTAGGACGCTTTCCGTTTGGGATCAGCTTTTCCCCGGACGGTAATTATGCCCTTGTAACGAGCGCCGATAATAACAACGTTTCCGTTATAAGCATGAAAACAAAAGGCGTTGTTGCAACCATAAAAACCGGCTTGCATCCTACCGGCGTTATGCTTAGCCCTTCCGGCATTTTTGCTTATGTATCTAATACGGCCGCCGGCACCGTCAGCCTGTTAAACATGACAACTTTGACAAAGGCATTGAATATACGCACTGGGGGTAGCCCCGTAAATATTGTTATTACCCCCGATTCTAAATTAGTTTTTGTTACAAATATGGGTAGAAACGATGTAGATGTTATAAATACAAAAGGAAATACTATAATAAAAAAAATTCCCGTTGGGAAGTCTCCCGACGGCATAGCAATTTCCCCGGATGGACATACCATAGTTGTTACTAATGCCGGTGGTTCTTCTTTGAGCCTGATAAGCGTTTCTTCTTTAAGCGTTATAAGAACCGTTCCTGCCGGTAAAAATCCTTCGAGCGTTGCATACAGCCCCGCCGATTCTCCGGTAAAATATGTTTATGTTGCTTGCGGAAAGATAAACAGAATATATGTTTATAATGCAAAAAATTTTTCTCTTGTAAGAAAATTTAAGACGCTTAAAGATCCATCTTCCGTGGCGCTCACTCCCAATGGCATGATGCTTTTTGTCGTAAATTATCAAGATGAGGCTATCTCCATTTATAATGCTATTCATTTTAATCTTATTAAAACTATCGCGCTACCGGCTGGACCCATGAATGCAGCAGTTTCTCCGGACGGGAGCATAGCTTTGGTAACCGATACCTCGGCCTCGAGTGCCGCATTTATCAGAATTAAAAAATCGCCCGTTGTTTATGCCGCGGTCGGTTCGGTTTCGCCGGCTGCCGCTCCGGCGGCTCCCGCAGTTTCAAGACTTGCGCATCCATATGCCCCTTCAAATTATATTCCGCGCCCTTTTGGCAGGGTTGCAACGATATATACCGGAAAAGGTCCCACTGCTGAAGCCATCACACCTGACGGCAGGTATCTTTATGTAATAAATACGCAAAGTTCTACGCTGAGCGTTATAGATATTACAAAGGATGAAGTCGTTAAGAAGGTAAAGGTAGGAGATTATCCTACGGCGGTCAGCATTTCGCCTAACGGACACTACTGTTTTGTGGTAAATTCGAGTTCTAATACGGTAACCATAATATCTACGGGCAAATACTATTGATAAAAAGAAATCTTTATATATTTTTTAAGACTTTTCCTTTTATTTTTTATGTGCTTGTAACCCAAAAAAGATTTGTAATATTTGGTAAAAGAAGAAGTTTAAGCGACAAATACCACGTAAATGTTGCAAGACGGCTTACCTCTATACTTGCCTCGCTTGGCCCGACATTTATAAAGCTTGCGCAGGTTATTTCGACAAGGGCGGATTTTTTGCCTCAGCAGTATCTAAATGAATTATCCAAGCTTCAGGATGAGGTTCCGCCTGTTCCTTTCAAAAAGATCAAACCGCTAATAGAAACTGATCTAAAAGGTTCGTTAAACGATATTTTTGACGAATTTAACAGCGAACCGTTTGCGGCGGCATCCGTTGCCCAGGTTTATAAGGCAGTTTACAAAGGCAATAAAACGGTAGTCAAGGTTATAAGGCCCGATATAGAAAAGAACGTCAGCCGCGACATAATCACCCTTAAAAATATTTTAAGGACGCTCGGGTATTTTTTGCCGGAAAATAAATCGCTTCAGTCCCTTGCCACTGTGTTAAAAGAATTTCAGAGCACTATTTATGAAGAGATGGACCTTATCCATGAAGCAAAAAACGTCAAAGAGTTTCAAAAGTTCTCTAAAGACCTTAAATGGATAATAATTCCCCGCATATATGAGGAAGTGAATACAAAAAATATCCTGATTATGGATTTTTACGAAGGTGTTAAGATTACAGACATAGAAAGCCTTAAAAAGAAAAATTTACCCCCCCTTAAAGTGCTTAACAGGCTGATAGAATTTTATATATACCAATCCCTGATACGGGGGGTTATTCATGCCGACCCGCATCCCGGCAATATTCTAGTTGACGATCAAGGTATGCTTATAATCCTTGATTTTGGTCTCATCATACATGTGTCCGAAGATACGAAAAAAAACTTAGTAAAAGCGGTTCTTTCAGGGATAAATATGGATTTTTCCGGCATTATAGATGCTTACTATGCCCTTGGGATTGTCAACAGAGAGGTTTCAAGGCAGCTTTTGGAAAAAGTTGCTGAGAAGTTATATAACGTTTTAAGTCAGAAGGATATATCCAATAAAAAAATTCAGGAGATTATAAACGAGATTATGAAAGGATTTTATGCTTTTCCGTTCGAGATGCCGGGCAATCTGGTCTATATCTTTAAAACGGCTGCCGTTCTTGAAGGAATAGGCACCACTTTCGATCCGTCGTATAATCTTGTAAAAGATATAATCCCCGTCGCTAAAAAATATATCAAAAAAACGCCTTTAGGCAAAAAAATGACCCCTTTAAATTTCGTTAAAAATATTTTTAAAGAGGTAAAATCATTCATAATGGACACTAGAAGAGTAATGCATGCCGCTTATATCGAAGACTTCAGAGTCAAAATACATCCTACCAATATTTCTGGGTTGGAAAACTTTATCGTGCGTGTCATAAAAAGGCTTATGGCAGCCTTTATCGGCGAATTTATAGGTTTAATCTCAGCCGTTATTTTTATCGTTAACCACAATGTATATTTTCTTATAGGCGGTTTTTTTATTGCTTTTATGATTGTATTTGCCTCGATGAGTCTTCCTATTAAAACGACATACGGATATTCAACGCTTTTAGATATATTCAGGCACAGGGATTCTTAAGCCGTAAAATTAGCATATATCATAATTATAAATTATAAATTGCCGATTTTAATATTTAAAAATAAAAGGGATATATGCTACAATATATTATAATATTTAACTTATTTGCATAACTTATTTGCATGAAAGTCAAACAATCAAAACAATCAAAAATTACCGCCGTAATACTTGCCGGCGGACTCGGCACCCGGATGCTATCAGATATATCGGATAATCCCAAGGCTCTTATGCCTATCCTTGAAAAGCCGATGATCTATTATGTTATTTCGGCTGTTTTAAAAATAAAGGAAGATAAAAGAAATAAAAATAAAATTGACAGGATTATAGTTGTGATTGGGCATAAAGGCGAACGCGTTAAGGATTACATATTAAATGAAAACGATAAGGCTTTTAGCGAAAGCCGTATAGATTTTGTAGTACAAAAAGAATATGCCGGTACGGCCGATGCGGCAAGACAAGTTTTGCCGTTACTCGGACCAGCCGGCAAAGACGATGGAGATATTTTAATATTGCCGTGCGATACCCCGTTAATTACATATCAAACGCTTAAAGGTTTTGCAGAGTTCCACAGCGCCACCTTTAACGATCTGAGCATCCTGTCTTTTAAAACAAAAGATCCGTTTTCTTACGGGAGATTATTAAAAGACGATAACGGGTTTGTTAAAGCAATAGTAGAGGAAAAAGAATTGGTCAATTATTCCGGTACGTCCATTCGTTCGATAAAAGATGTTAATGCGGGAATATATTTAGTTAAAAAAGATCATTTTAAAGAGCTTGTAGGTTTGATACAGCCGGATAATTTAAAAAAGGAGTATTATCTTACCGATCTTGCCGGTATATTTTACCAGCACGGTTTAAAAGTTAAATGCTATTGTTTTATGGAAGGACAGGAGGAGCTTATGGGGGTTAATTCCTGGATAGAGCTTTTGACTGCCCGGCAAATTATGCAAAAAAGGTTTATCTGCAAAATGGCGGAAAATGGAGTAAATTTTGTTACCGCCGATAATATTTATATCGGCGCATCCGTTAAAGTTCATGAGGGCGCCGTGATATATCCGGGCTGTTTTATCTCCGGTAGTTCGGTTATCGGTAAAAATGCGGTAATAGAAAGCGGCTCCGTGATCAGGAATTCTATAATAGGCGAGGATTCAATTATTAAAAGCTACTCGGTATTGGAAGATGTATTTGTGGAAAATGGTGCTTCTGTCGGTCCTTTTGGCAGGCTAAGGCAAGGGACGGTGATAAAAAGCGGAGCAAAAATAGGTAATTTCGTGGAGGTAAAAAACTCTGTCATAGGCGAAAATTCTAAAGCCCAGCATCTTTCTTATGTAGGAGACTCGCAAGTGGGCAAAGACGTTAATATTGGTGCCGGGGTTATTACCTGTAATTACGACGGGATTAAAAAACATAGGACCGTCATAGGGGACGGCTGTTTTATAGGGTCTGATTCTCAGCTCGTAGCCCCTGTCGTAATAGAAAAAAATTCCTATGTGGCTTCGGGGACCACTGTTACAAAAAATGTTCCAGAAGGCAATCTTGCCATTTCAAGGGCGCCTCAGGAAAATAAGAAAGGCTGGGTGTTAAAAAGATTAAAAAAGATAAAGAACAAGGAGTGATATATGTGCGGGATAATGGGTTTTTATGGGATTTCGGAAGAAGAAAGCGCCGGCTTAGTCGTCCTTAAAGGGCTTCAAAATTTAGAATACAGAGGCTACGACTCATCGGGTATCGCATACTATAATTCTTTGAACAATAAAATCGAATCTATTAAACGATCTGGAAAACTAGCAAATCTGTCTAAAGAGATATTATGCGGAAATCCGTTAAAATCCGGCATTGCGATAGGACATATACGCTGGGCGACGCACGGCAAGCCGACTAATGAAAACGCTCATCCGCATCTTGACTGCACCGGCAATATAGCCATTGTTCATAACGGCATAATAGAAAATTATATAAAATTAAAGGGCAGGCTCTTAAAGAACGGGCACAAGTTTATTACCGACACCGATTCGGAGGTTATCGCGCATTTAATAGAAGATTACATATTGCAAGGGTTTTCGTTCAGCGAGTCCGTTAGAAGATCCGCCCTTGAAATGAAAGGTTCTTTTGCCGTTGCCATTTTGTATGCGCCGGAAAAAAGGGTTGCCGCCGTTAAATACGGTCCTCCGCTCGTTCTGGCTCAAAAAGGCGGCAATTTATATTTTGCAAGCGATATTTCGCCGCTTCTTGAATATACGGGTGAAGTCATATACTTAAAAAATTCCGAGATAGCCTATTTTAACGACGGGGTTTTAGACATATTGTCTTTTGGGGGCAAAAAAGTAAAAAAGAAGGTTGCAAAGATAAACTGGGATGCTTCAAAGGTTGCAAAATCCGGTTTTTCTCATTTTATGCAAAAGGAGATTTACGAACAGCCTTCCTGTATTCTCGATGCCTTTTCATCAAGGATCGTATTTGAAAATAACATAGGGGACAATAAAAGTAGTAAGATAGTATCTATTGATAAAAATAAAAATATTGCGCAGCAATTAGCTGCAAAAAAGTTTAAAGTTGCTCTTGAGGATTTACGGCTGACGAAAAAAGATGTAGAATCGGCGCAAAGGATCGTCTTTGTTGCCTGCGGATCGTCTTATTACGCTTCTTTAATATCGGGATATATTATTGAAAGCCTGTGCGGGCTTCCGGCTATCGTGCATTACGGTTCGGAATTCAGATACGGTTCATTTCCCGTTAAAAATACAGATATTGTCGTCGGCATTTCGCAATCCGGCGAGACGGCAGATACTAACAGCGCCCTTGAGCTTGCGCTGGCTAAAAAGGCAAAGGTCGTTTCTATATGTAATGTTCCAGGCTCGCAGATAACCGCTATTTCAAATAAGGGCGTTATTTATACCCATGCGGGACCGGAAATAGGCGTAGCTTCGACCAAGGCATTTACCTCCCAGATATTATGCGGACTGCTTTTAGCCCTTTTTATCCGTCAATATAACGGTTTTTTACCTTTGGGTTATGACCCTTCCGTACTTTTTAAGGATATTGTCGAACTTCCGCAAAAAATAGAAAAAATACTTCTTGAAGGCGAAAAGATTAGGGATGTGGCAAAAAAATATTATAAAAGTCCCAATTTTTTATATCTCGGCAGGGGTATTTTATACCCGATAGCGCTGGAAGGAGCATTAAAATTAAAAGAGATATCATATATTCATGCGGAAGGTTATCCTGCAGGCGAGATGAAACATGGGCCCATCGCCATTATTGATGAAAACATGCCTGTTATGTTTCTTCTTTCCAATAATCTTCTATCATCTAAAACGGTGTCTAATATCGAGGAGATCAAGGCAAGGGACGGCATTATAATAACCATTTCCGATTATGAACCGGATATCGAAGGTATTTCCGATGCGATAAAGATACCCGAAACGTCTTTGTTTTTAAGTCCGATTCTTTATGCCGTGCCGCTCCAGCTTTTTGCCTATCATATTGCTTTACTTAAAGGCACGGATATAGATCAGCCGAGGAACTTAGCTAAAAGCGTTACCGTCGAATAAAAAACTTAAGGCATATCTGCATGCGAAAAATTTGTTTACCAAGGCAACCGGATAACAGTTCTTCTTTAACTTCTGAATTTAATGGGGAATTTAACGGGCGCGGCTATTTAGCCGGATTAAACGACGAACAGCTTAAAGCCGTTACCCATACCGAGGGTCCCCTGCTTATTTTGGCCGGCGCCGGCTCCGGAAAAACGAGGGTTATTACATTAAGGGCTTTTCACATTATTAAAACCGGAAAGGCCGATCCTCAAAATATTCTGGGGGTTACTTTTACAAATAAAGCGGCAAAAGAAATGCGTGAAAGGATAAAACGGTTCATTAGGGGCGACAATGAGGCGGAACATGAGAAGAAGAAGGAGGAGAAGGACGCAGCCGGTTGTCCGCGGTCTTTTTCGCAAGCCGCTCTGCAGTCCCGGTTAGAAAACAGCACGGCGGAGGCGCTGCCGGATTTTTTCACATTTCATTCGTTTTGCCTTAAAGTCTTAAGAAAATATGCGTCCGCACTCGGCTATTCTTCTTCGTTTATAATATTCGACGACGACGATGCTTCCAAGCTTATTACTTTAACGATAAAATCCCTTAATATCAACGAAAAGGTTTGGACGCCGGCTAAATTGAAATATTTTATAGAGCGAAACAAAAACTCTATGATTTCCTGCGAAGAATCTTACAAGACGGTTAAACCGTGGGAAGAGAATTTTTGCCGGATATACGAAGAATATCAGAAAAAGCTTAAAGAAAACAATGCTATGGATTTTGGTGATATGATCTTTAATGTGGTTAAGCTTTTTAGCGCTCATCTTGAAATAGCCGATTACTACTCCAGTCTTTATAAATATATTATGGTAGATGAATTTCAGGATACGAATCTTGCTCAAGATAAATTAGTCAGGCTTTTGTGCAAAAAACATGGCAATATCTGTGTGGTGGGCGACGACGATCAGACGATTTACAGTTTTCGCGGGGCGACGGTTGATAACATATTGAGGTTCGAAGAGCATTTTCCAGGATGCAAAGTTATAAAATTGGAGAGGAATTACCGTTCCACTAAAAATATCCTTAGCGCAGCCTCAAGCGTCGTTAAGGAAAATAAAAACAGGAAGCCGAAAACCCTTAATACCGACAGGCCCTCTGGTCAGCCGATAACGGTATTTGAAGCAAAAAATGACTTTAATGAAGCCATTTTTATATCTAAAGAGATAAAAAGGCTTAAAAGGGAAGACGGCTATGCCGGCTCCGATATTGCCGTTCTTTACAGGGCAAACAGGCAGTCCAGAGTAATCGAAGATATATTCATAAAAGACGGAATTATGTATAATATATACGGTGGCTTTAAATTTTATCAGAGGGCGGAGATAAAAGACATCTTATCCTTTCTGCGTTTTGCCGTAAATCCTTTCGATAAGATAAGTTTTGCAAGAAGCGTACATGCCGTTCCCATAGGCATCGGTGAAAAAACGATCGGTCAGATTATAGCCGCGGCAGGCAATAATAGTATGGATATTCTTGTCGCTTATAATAAGGGCGTCCTAACACCTGTTTTAAAATCGAAATTAGCAAATGTAAAAAACTATTTCGAGCTTATTTTAAAAGTAAGAAGTATGATTTTTCCGGCAAATTCGTTAAAAGATAGCGCGGATAAAAATAAAGGAATAATAAATCTTGAAAGGCTTTATAACGAACCAAACCTTGGAGATAATTCCGTGATAAACGTTATTTATAAAAAATCAGGGTATGAGGCTATGCTTAAAGGTGGATCTACCGGCGGTTTAAATGTTCCGTTTGAAAATGAAAGCAGGATAGAAAATATAGAAGAACTGATAAACGCCTCTATGGAGTTTGAAGATATAATCCAGTTTCTTGACCAGAGTTCCATAAACGAAGATCTTGCAAATAGCATGAACGAAAAACAAAAGAATACGAATGAAGGTTCAAGAAGTGGAGACTCCGTATCCCTTATGACCCTTCATAGCGCAAAGGGGCTTGAATTTCCGGTTGTTTTTCTTGCGGGTATGGAGGAAAATACCTTCCCTCATTCAAGGTCGCTTTTTGATCAATCTGCCGTCGAAGAAGAAAGAAGGTTATGTTATGTCGGGATAACGAGAGCCAAGAAAAAATTGTATCTAACATGGTCCAAAAAAAGAAAATTAGGAAGGGATTATTCTTATAATCCTCCGTCGAGGTTTTTATCGGAGATACCGGAGCGGTGCATAGAAGAGATTGAAGATGATTTTGATTTTTAAGGTTTATTTCTCTAAACCCTAAATAAGACAGGATAAGACAGGATAAGACAAGGCAAAAAAATGGGAAAAAATATTGATATTGTAAATGTGATGAAGCTTGCAAAACTAAATTTTGAAGAAGCGGAAATTGCCGGCTTTGATGCGGAACTTAATAAAATACTGGATTATATCAATATGCTTTCTGCTGCCAATACTTCAAAGCTCGAAGGGCTTCATGAAGATCTTGACTACGACGCGGTGGTGGGGCATATGTCAAAAACGCAAAGTATTCCGCTATTAAGGCAAGATGCCGAAGAAGAAAAAGAGGCAGACGTTTGTGCTACAGGCGGTTTTGATTTCAATGTAGTAAAAAACGATGCCCCGGAATTTGAACCGGATGAACCAGATTCGGATCGCGGCTATTTTATCGTTCCCGCCGTCATCGAATAATCAATAATTAAGCAAAAAGCAGGAGAAAAATGCAGCCTTTATATGAGTTGACGATACATGAACTAAACGGTCTGTTAAAGAAAAAAGAAATAAAAAGCGTTGATATTACTAAATCGTATATAGACAGGATTAAAAAGATAGACCCTGTTATTAATTCTTATCTTTCCATTGATCCTGAAAGGGCGATGGACGATGCAAAAATGGCGGATACGGTTATTGAAAAGACGTCCGATGGAGATTTTCCCGAGCTGACCGGCATTCCTCTTTCCATTAAAGATATTTATTTGATGAAAGATACTAAAACCACATGTGCATCGAAGATACTCGAAAATTTTAACAGTCCTTATGATTCAACCGTCATTAAAAAATTAAAGGAAAATAATTTTGTTTTTCTTGGAAAAACAAATATGGACGAGTTTGCCATGGGTTCTTCTACGGAAAATTCTGCTTTTAAGATAACGAAAAATCCGTGGGATACTAGCAGGGTTCCGGGCGGTTCAAGTGGCGGTTCTGCTGCGGGTGTTAGTGCCGGTCTGTGCGCCGGTTCATTTGGCACCGATACCGGCGGCTCTATCAGACAGCCTGCGAGCCTCTGCGGCGTGGTAGGATTGAAGCCGACCTACGGCATAATAAGCAGATACGGGATAATAGCCTTCAGCTCGTCGTTGGACCAGGCGGGACCTATAGCAAAAGATGTTTTAGACTGCGCGATACTGTTAAAATCGGTAGCTGGTTACGATAAAAACGACCATACGTCAAGGAAATTTGAAATTAAAGATTATCCCGAATTGGTTAGAAAAGCCGGTAAGTCCATAATAAAGGGTTTGAAAATAGGATTTCCGGTAGAGTTTTTTTCGGAAGGGCTTGAGAAGGATGTGTATAAAAAAATAATGGACGTTAAGGAACTTTTCAAGGATCTTGGCGCGCAGACAATAGATATTTCGCTTCCAGATACGTCTTATTCCATTGCCGCTTACTATGTTATCGCAACAAGCGAGGCAAGTTCCAACCTTGAAAGATATGACGGCATCAGATACGGCTACAGGTTCATTGATGATAAGAATAAGACTGGCGATCTTAATGAACTGTTTGTGAATTCAAGGACAAAAGGGTTCGGCAAAGAGGTAAAAAGGCGTATTATGTTAGGCACATTTGCATTATCGGCCGGATATTACGACGCTTATTACAAAAAAGCTTCATTGGTGAGAAAGCTTATTATTAAAAACTACAAAGACGCTTTTAATAAAGTAGATATGATAGCCGGTCCAACTTCGCCCACGGCAGCCTTTTTGATCGGTGAAAAGATGATTGATCCGCTAAGCATGTACCTTTCGGATATATATACGATCTCTATCAATCTTGCATATCTTCCCGCCATGTCTATACCTGTCGGTATTACTGGCGAAAATAGTTCTTCTGCGTCTAAGCTGCCTGTTGGAATGCAGATAATTGCTCCATGGCTGGCGGAAGATAAAATGCTTTGCGTTGCCAAGGTAATTGAAGACACGGTAGGATTCGCAGAAAAGTATAAACCCCCTCTCCATGAGTCTTTTTTTGATGAAGGGAAAGGGCGGACGGCGGACATGGCAGACAGGAGCGCGAATATTAAATAAAAAAAGTAAAAAGGAGGATACACAGTTAAGCAGTTTAATTAATTTAATTAAATAGATTATGCCTCTTTCTGAGCCGCCGGTGAAGAAAAATATAATTTGCATGGCGATTAAACAGTGATTGAGAGGCTACCGGTTTTTTTGCGTAAATCAATATGGAATATATAGACGATTCTTTTGAAGCGGTCATAGGGCTTGAGGTTCATACTCAGCTTTTGACAAGGACCAAGATGTTCTGCTCCTGTTCAAACAAGTTCGGGCAAAAACCGAATTCCCTTGTTTGTCCGGTTTGCCTTGCCCTGCCTGGAAGTTTGCCGGTTATAAACGAAGGCGCGGTTAAACTTGCCGTAAAAGCCGCTCTTGCTTTGAATTTAAATATAAATAAAAAAAGCCTTTTTGCCCGTAAAAACTATTTTTACCCCGATCTGCCCAAGGGCTATCAGATATCCCAGTATCACGATCCTATTTCATCAAACGGTTTTTTGATTATAAATATCAACGGAACGGACAAGAAAATCAGGATAAACAGACTTCATATCGAAGAGGACGCGGGCAAGCTTATTCATGCCGGTGACAAATCTTATGTTGATTTAAACAGGGCGGGAACTCCCCTTGTTGAAATAGTTTCCGAACCCGATTTAAGGTCTGCGCAGGAGGCTGTCAGTTATTTAAAAGAATTAAGGGATATTTTGGTTTATCTTGAGGTTTCGGATGGAAATATGGAAGAGGGCAGTTTCAGGTGTGATGCCAATGTTTCGGTGAGGAAAGGAGGGACGGGGAAATTAGGAACAAGAACAGAGGTCAAAAATGTCAATTCATTTAAGTTTGTCGAAAGGGCAATCGAATATGAAATTAACCGCCAGATCTCGGCTATTATTAACGGCGGTTATGTGATGCAGGAAACACGCTTGTTTGATTCGAAGACAGGCAAAACGGAATCTATGAGAAGCAAAGAAGAAGCTCACGATTACAGATATTTTGAAGAGCCTGACCTTCCCCCGCTGATCCTTTCTGACGAATTTGTAGAGAATATAAGAAATAGTTTCTCCGAGGCGGATCTTCCGTCCGTTAAACGCAAAAAATATATTAAGGAGTATTCTTTAACCCCGCCTGATGCGGAGGTGCTTACGCAAGACAGAAAAGTGGCGTATTTTTTTGAAAAATGTATTGAAATAAATAAATCTAAAGGCTTTAATATTAATGAAAAGCAGATTGCAAACTGGATCATAAACGATCTTCTTTTTTATTTTAGAAATTCTGCCTTTATATCGAAATTTTTGAAAAATGCGTTAAAATCCCCCCATGGAATTGATATCTTTAAGGACCGTTTCACGGTGATAAGCTCCCCGCCCCGCCCGAATTTAATGTACGATGCCGAAAACATCGGGGAATTGATAGAAGCCGCCGGTCCTTCGGCTTACTCATATCTGCCCGATATTTTTAAAGTTGATAATAGAGAAAATGAGAAAAAAATAATTACAAAAACAATCATGTCCCCTGAAAACTTTTTAAAATTAATATTGGAGGTTGAAAAAGGAAGTATCAATAAAAATACCGGCAAGGAAATTTTGGGAGACATGCTATTGCCGGCCCCCGGCAAGGAAATTTCAAAAGGAATGTTATTGCCATATAAAACGGTGGAGGAAATAATCAAAAAAAATAATCTGGCACAGGTTTCCGATGAAAAGTCAATCGAGGTATTAATAAAAGATGTTTTTGAAGAAAATCCAAAGGAATTGAACGACTTAATAAGTGGCAAAGATAAACTTACCGGTTTTTTTATCGGTGAAGTTATGAAAAAAACAAAAGGTAAAGCAAATCCAAAAACGGTCAACGAGCTTTTAAGGAAATATATCGCCAGTTACAAAAGAACCGGAGGTAATTAAGTTAAACGCAAATCTTTTAACCTGCTTAAACCGGCAAAATAATTAATATATAAAAATATAAAAATTATCATGAATTATTAGCAGGAGGAAAAATGCCATTTTTTACTCTTAAATTAACGCAAAACGATACCGTGGAAATGATAGACCAGAGAAAACTTCCTCTGGAAATAACTTATTTAGAGCTTAAAAATTATAAAGATGTTTATAATGCCGTAAAAGATATGGTTGTCAGGGGGGCGCCTGCCATAGGTGTGGCTGCCGCCTTCGGTCTTTACCTCGGCGCAAAATCCATTAACGCCGATGGTTATGAAAAATTCAGAGATGAATTTTTTAAGATATGCGATTTTATGTTCACGGCAAGGCCGACAGCTGTTAATCTCGGTTGGGCTACCAATCGCATCAAAAACCTTGTTATTGGGGATAAAAATAAAAGCGTTCCTGAAATCGTAAAAGATATAAGGGACGAGTCATTAAAAATATATAATGAGGATATCGAAATCAATAGAAAAATGGGTTTTTACGGGGCTAAACTTATAAAAGACGGGGCTACCGTTCTAACTCATTGCAATGCAGGTGCGCTTGCCACTGCTGGTTATGGGACGGCGCTCGGCGTTATCAGGGCTTTAGTTGAACAAAACAAACACGTATCGGTCATAGCAGATGAAACAAGGCCGTTCCTTCAGGGAGCAAGGCTTACGGCATGGGAACTTATGCAGGATAACATTCCCGTTACGCTTATTGCAGATAATTCAGCGGGGCTTTTAATGAGAAAAGGCAAAATAGACGCCGTTATCGTGGGTGCGGACAGGATAGCCTCAAATGGCGATGTCGCAAATAAGATAGGAACATATCAGGTTGCCGTCCTTGCAAAAGAGAACAAGGTCTCGTTCTATGTGGCAGCCCCGCTTTCCACCATTGATTTAAGGTTAGGTTCGGGAGACGAGATACCGATTGAAGAAAGGGACATAACTGAGGTTACCAGTTTTTTCGGCAGGCAGATTGCTCCACTTGGCGTCAAGGCATTGAATTATGCCTTTGATATTACGCCAAATGAATATATAAGCGCAATCATCACCGAAAAGGGTGTTGCCGTGCCTCCATATAAAAAATCCATTGCAGATTTATTTTCTAAATGATAACATATATAACCCAAATCCCGATTTTGGTATAATATAATAATTTTATTAAGCATTGAGGCCGCAGCATGGGTAATATGACTAAAAGAAATGAGCTTTTTGCCAGATCCAAAGTCTGGATGGACGGAAAATTTTTAGATTACAAAGATGCTAATATCCCTGTGAATTCACATTCTCTTCATTATGGTCTTGGAGCTTTTGAAGGGATAAGGTGTTATCGGGCTGATTCCGGAGGATCGGCTGTTTTCAGGCTCGATGAACATATTGACAGGTTATATAATTCCTGCCACATACTTCAAATTCATATACCTTATACTAAAAAAGAAATGATAAATGCCGTAAAGGAACTGATAAAGGTAAACGGTTTTAAGGAGTGTTATATACGCCCGATAGTTTTTATCGGCGACCGCAGCGGACTTGGTATTTTTATTAAAGATTATGATGTCAGAGTTGCTGTTTCCGTATGGAAATGGGGGGCATATCTTGGCAAAGAGGCTCTTAAAACAGGTATTAAAGCTAAAGTATCGTCTTATGCAAGGTTTCATGTAAATACCTTTATGGGTATGTCTAAATCAACCGGTCAGTATATTAACTCGGTCCTTGCTAAAAAAGAGGTCGTTAACGCCGGCTATGACGAAGCAATTATGCTCGATACATCGGGATTTGTTTGCGAAGCAAGCGGGGAAAATGTATTTATTTATTCGGGCGGTATTGTTAAAACTCCTCCGTTATCGTCTGTTCTTCCCGGTATTACAAGGGATAGCGTGATCAAAATACTCGTAGACGATATGGGTTTTCAGGTCAAAGAAGAAAGAATTACGCGGGATGAACTGTATATTGCGGACGAACTGTTTTTGACCGGTACTGCCGCCGAAGTTACTCCGGTGAGGGAAATAGACGATAGAAAAATAGGCATAGGTAAAGCAGGCAAGGTTGCACTTGAGTTGCAGGATAAATTTTTTAAGATAGTCAAAGGTGAAAACAAGAAATATAAAAAGTGGCTTACTTATGTGTAATAATTAATAATTAAAGAAAGGACGTGAAAATTTGCAGGATAAAACGAGCTCAAAGTTTGGTTTTATTTTTTATTATATTTTATTATAATATGTAATTATTTTTATTAAGATATATCTTAAACAGTTCTAAAAGCATCGGGATAGAATCGAGAACTATATTGACATGTCCGCCAGGTTTATGACGCCATTCTATACCTACCTCTTTTACTTTTAAGTTATTTAGCGCGGCTATATAAAGCAATTCCACATCAAAAGAATATCCCTTAATTACCGATCTGGCAAATATCTTATGCGCCGTATCTTTTCTGAATGCTTTAAAACCGCATTGGGAATCGTAAAAATTTACCCCAAGAAGCTTTGATTTTACAAAACTGAATGTTTTGCCGATCACATTTCTGAAAGGAGGCTGAATAGCAATGGAGTTATCAGGTATATAGCGGGATCCGATCAATATTTCAGTATCTTTTTCTTTTTTGAAAATATTTATAAATTTTAAAATTTCATTGACGTCCGTGGAAAGATCGGAGTCCATAAAAAAAATGTAATCGTTAACGGAAGCCATGCAGCCTTCTTTAACGGCTGCCCCTTTGCCGCTTCTGGTAATGGTTATAATTCTAAGATCGGACGATAAAAGGTCTTTTACGACATTAAGCGTGTTATCGGTACTTCCATCATCAACTATGATTATCTCATATTCTAATTTTTTAAGTTTTAAAAATGAGCGTAATTTTGATATAGTATCTTTAATCCTTTTTTCTTCATTGTATGCTGGTAAAATAATAGAAATGCTTGGTTTTTCTGAAGTTTCGGACATGTTATTATTATAATATATTAATTTATGTAGTTTATACATTAACACAAGTTATTTTTGACTGCAAGATTAATTATTTCCAATTTTTTACTATGCCTTATGAAAATATAAAATTCATTATCCTTCTTTATCATAAGATAGGAATACCGCCGGAAGGAGCAAAGTTTCCCGGCTTATTCGTAAAAGAAGAAGAATTTGACAGGCAGATAAAATATCTGAAAAGAAAAGGGTACGTTTTTTTAACCCTGTCGGAACTTAAAGAAGTTTATGATGCCCATTATAATTATAGCCATAATTATAATTCGGATAGTAAGGCGGAACTTCGGAATTGTTTAGTATCCGGTTTCGGAAGGGTTAATGGGCCTGCATTTAAAAAAAAAAGATATGCCGCGATAACATTTGATGATGGTTCAAGATCGGTTTACTCGAAAGGCTTAAAAATTATGAAAGAAAATGGCATCAAAGCCACTATTTTTATGGTCTCCGGGCTGACGGGCGGGTTTAACGATTGGGATATTAAAAACGGGGAGGGCGGCGATGAAATGTTAAGCTTGGACGAGCTTAAAGAAATGATGGAAAACGGCATGGAGATCGGAGCGCATACGATAACCCATCCGCATTTAACCCAAATCCCTTTTGATGCAGCATTCAACGAGATTAACGGATCTAAAAAAGCGCTTGAGGAAATGCTTGGCTGCCGTATTAATTTTTTTGCCTATCCTTACGGGGATTATGACGAGAAAATAAAATCGTGCGTGGAAAAAGCAGGGTTTACGGGCGCCTGCATCACCGAAACAGGGGTCGTAAAGAAAGGCAGCGATTTTTTTACTTTAAAGAGGGTTGCAATAAGGCATAATACTGATTTTTTTAAATTTAAAAGAAAAATATTTAAAGTTAAGCATTTTTATTAATTAATGAATTAATGCCGCTTGTTTTACTCAAATCCCATGCCTCGTAAGCATGGGAAATATGTCAAGCTATTGTTATAATTCTAAACCGGGTTTGGGTTTTGCATTGATATTAATATTGTTTATAAATTATAATCATAGTTTATAATTTAAAAGTCCAAATTTGAAAGACGCTGGAATTAAAAACATTAAAAATATTTTAATAATAAAATTAAGTTCCATAGGCGATTGCCTTCTTGCCACTCCCGCCATCGAATCCA
Organism: bacterium; assembly: GCA_021818985.1. Lineage (GTDB taxonomy): Bacteria > SZUA-79 > SZUA-79 > Acidulodesulfobacterales > Acidulodesulfobacteraceae > JAKASO01. Next base: position 15,977 of record JAKASO010000001.1, on the reverse strand, counting down.
TAAGAAAGGCTTATCCCGAAAGTTTTATCACGTGGCTTATCGAGGACAAGTCAAAAGATATTGCCCTGCTTAATCCTTATGTTAACGAAGTTGTGGTAATTGATAAAAAAAATTTTAAATTGAGCGACTATTATGACCTAATAAAATATCTCAGATCAAAAAAATACGGCATGTCCATAGACCTACAGGGCGTAGACAGGACTTCCGTATATTCATTTTTAAGCGGCGCCAAGCTCAGATATGTCGAAGAATATGCAAATTTGGGATTTTTAAGCAACAGAAAAATATCGAGGAAAGGCAAGCCTCTTGAACATGCCGTCAAGTTCTATCTGTTTTTAGCGCAAGCTTGCGGCGGCATTATTCCCCAAGAAATTAAGCTTACCTTTGTTACCGAAAAAAAAGACAGGGAGTTTGCGCTTGATTTTTTATCGAACAATTTTAATCATGCTATTTCCGGCGGTCTTTTTGTTGGAATGAATCCAGGGGGTGCGTGGAATACTAAAAAATGGCCTGCGGAGTATTTTATCGTGATTTCAAAAATGCTTATTAGTAAACTTAATACAAGAATCGTTCTTTTCGGCGCCGGCAATGAAAATTATCTGGCAGAAAATATAATTAATGCGGTTAAAGATAATGTTAAAGATAAAGATAGAAATTCGATTATAAGCGCTTGCGGTAAAACTTCGCTTAAAGAGGCAAAAGAACTTATTGCCGCCATGGATTATTTTATTTCCGGAGATTCATCTCTTATACACATCGCTTCAAGTATTGAAAACGGCCCAAAAGTAATAGCTATTTTTGGTTCCACCGATCCCGGACTTACAGGACCTATAAGCAAAAACAGCCGTGTTTTGAGGGCGGACATAGATTGTTCTCCGTGCTTTAAAAAGGATTGCCCTTTAATAAAAATAAAAGGCGCTTTAACACGCTATGCCCCATGTATGAAAAAGATAACACCCGACGATGTCTTTGATATAATAAACGGTAATATAACGGACAATGACAATTATAAGTAAATAAATATAAATAGCGTGTATGATCAAAATAATAAGGACTTTTAGGGAGTTAGAGAGGATAAAGCATGATTGGAACGAGTTGTTAGGATCAAGTGATCTTAATGAGGTTTTTCTCACGCACGAGTGGATCAACATCTGGGCAAGGCATTTTTTAAAAGATAAAGAACTTTTTATTATATGTATTTATAATGACGGCGGTAAGATGGACGCAATAGTGCCATGCTGGAAAAGCCGTTTTTTTGTTTTTTTTAATGTTTTAAGGTTTATTAGTGATGACTTTTCCGACTATCTTGGGGCTATCGTGAGATCATCCGGCGATTATAAAATGATTACCCGTAAAATCCTTGAAGTGATAAAAAAAGAAAGTAAAACAGATATTATTTACTTTAGGCAGGTACCGGAAAAGTTTAAAAATGCGCTTTCGGATTGTAAAATATTCAAATCAAAAGAAAAAGAAAGCGGCAGTTGTTATTATATTAAACTGCCGTCAACAATAGACAGCTATGTCGGCAAATTTAATTCTAAACAGAGATATAACATATTAAAAAGGGTGAAAAAGGCTGAAGAAAATTCCATAAGTTATTTAAACTCAGGTGTTTTGCCGGAGGACAACCCCGGTATATTAATAGAAAGGTTTTTTGAACTTCATCAGAAAAGATGGAATATAAAAGGTAAGCTGGGGGTTTTTTATAACGACAAAATCCGAAGTTTTTTCAAGGATCTTTTTTTGGCGTTTTATAAAAGCAAAATACTTGTGCTTTCTTTCCTTAAATATGAAGGCAATTATATAGCGGGCTCAGTGTCTTTTGACCGCGCCGGAAAAAGGCAGGTTTATTTACCGGGTTTTGATCCCTCTTATTCTAATTTTCATCCGGGTATAGTTTTGACATATTATAATATAAGAGAAGCTATAGACAAAAAATACGGTGAGTTTGATTTTTTAAAAGGTAATGAAGATTATAAAAAACGATTCCTCGGAGTAAAAAGAAAAAATTATAAGATATTTTTATTTAGAAACGCTATAGTTTTTTACATATATAAGATTAATCTATTTTTTAAAAACGAATTTTTACGTAAAATATTAAATCTGAGACGGATAAAAAAGAATGGATAAAAAAAACTTCCTGATTTTTGGCTTGAATTATATAGGCGATGTTTTAATGCTAACGCCGGCCATCAGGGCTTTAAAGACAAAGTTTCCTGAAAGCAGGATCTTTGCAGTGGTTTCAGCTGAAGCCGCGCCAGTTCTGCACAGAAATCCCAATGTTTATAAAGTAATAGAAAGAAAAAAACCTAAAGGCGTATCCGAATTTTTTTACCTTTACCAAGAACTTAAACAATATAATTTTTATGCGTGCCTTAATTTCCTTACATCTTTTAAATTTGGTCTTTTAACGCTGTTTTTGTCAAAAAAAAGGATAGGATTAGCCGGGTCAAAAGCCGGCTTTTTTTTTAATTATAAAATCCACGATGATAAATTGCTGCACAATATAGATCGCGCAATGCAATTTACGGATATTTTTTTCTTAAAGGAAAAATTTCGCTCGAGAGAGTTAATTTATAATGTAACGGACGGCGATCTTCTAATTGCAAAAACGCTGTTAAAAAATTCGGGATTGAATTATAACGAAAACGAAGATGTCGAAATAGTGCTTTTTGCTCCCGGTTCCACAAGGAGTTCAAAACGGGCCAATCCAAAACTCTTTTCTTCGTTTGCGGACTATTTGAACCGTTTAAATATATATGTGCTTCTTACCGGTTCTAAGGATGATAAATTAATATGCAAGGGCATATATGAACTGACGGAAAATAAAAACCGCACTTTTGATATTTCTGGCATTTCGGATTTATATGCATTAGGCGGGCTTATTAAACTTTCAAAGCTCGTCGTTGCAGTTGACAACGGCACGATGCATCTGGCTTCTGCCGTAGGAACCCCGGTTATCGGACTTTTCGGCTCCACCGATCCGTCAATATGCGGTCCAGTTTCTAAAAAGAGCTACATAATAGATAAAAATAGCGAATGTCGCCACTGTTTTTTAAACAAATGTTCCAATCCTAAATGGAGCTTCTTAAAAAAAGATTATCCAGGTTGCATGGATTTAATCGTTTTAGGCGATCTTGTTAACGGAATGAACACCCTTTTATAATATATTATAATATTATAATATAATTAATATATACCTTAACTCTCCTTTAGCGGAAGGGAAATTATGGCATTATACCGTGTTCCTTTAAAGCGGCTGAACCTTAGCCCCCTTTAGCGAAAAAAGGAATTACAGAAATAAAATTGTTTTCTTGTGCAGGATTAAGTATATATAAGTATATATTATTTATATTATTTATATTTATATAGAGTATATAAGTTTTAAAAGTTGGAGTTAAATGAAAATTTCCGGCTTTACTTTTATAAGGAACGGGATATTGATGAATTATCCCTTTATCGAATCCATAAAATCGGCTTTACCGGTTTGCGATGAGTTCGTTGTGGTGGTGTGCGAAAGCGAAGACGAAACAAGGCAAAGGCTTGAGGAGTTAAACGATTCTAAAATCAAGCTGATAAATTCCGATTGGAATATTACGGGTAAAAAAGGGACAATATTATCTGAAAAGACCAATCTTGCCATTGAACATATTTCCGGTGATTACGGGTTATATATCCAGTGCGACGAGGGGTTGCACGAAAAGGACCATGAAAAAATAATTAAAATTCTCGAGAAAAATATGGACAGGACCGAAATAAAAGGATTTGTGTTCGATTATGTCCATTTTTTCGGCGGCTATTTTTCTTATGCAAAGAAAACGGAAAACAAGTTTTTTTACGGCAGGGAGGTTCGTATCATAAGGAATGACGGAACCGCGGTTTCATGGGGAGATGCAATGGGATTTAAGGATTTAAACGGTAAAAAGATAAATATAGAAAACAAAAATGCCGTTTTGTTGAACGCCGTAATGTACCATTATGGACGGGCTATGAATCCGATTAATATGTACAAAAAAGATAAGGAGATGGAAAAGCTCTATAATGCCGGCTTTCTTAACAGGTTAAAAAACTGGGTTTCGAATTATGATCCAAGGGTTGATAAATATATATATTCCAATTTTAACTGGCTTGAACGCATAGACAAGAGCGAACTCAGTTTTCATCCGGAACCTTTTAGGGAACTTGCCGCTTCTCAAAACTGGGAACTTGACGATTTTAAGAATTTTATGGAAGAAAAAAAAGGCGTTAAGCAATTTTTTCGCATGCTTGTTTACAGAATAGTTAAGGATACGGTAAATGAATCTTCGAACGCGGTTAAAAAATCAAAAGAATTTTTTCAAAAGCTTTTTGTCAAAAATTACGGGCAAAAAAATAGATGAAAATCCTGCAGGTTATTAGTTCGTCCAATATAGGAGGCGCCGAGAATTATGTTGTAAATCTATCTAAAAAATTGATGGAAAGAGGTCACGAGGTCTTTATTATCGCCTCAAATAACAAATCTTTTAAAGAATTTTTGAAAAAAAATGGCCTTGCGTATATTACCGTAAATATGGTGGTTAAATTTAACCTCCTTTCAATCCTTAAGATAGCCGCTTTTGCCCGTAAAAACGGCATAGATATAATACATACAAACCTTTCTAAGGCTAACTTCATGGGCGCAATTGCCGCTAAGATCATAAATATTCCGTCAATTTCGACGGCGCATGGACTAAATAAAAAAACTCAGTATATTTTTTCGGATAAAATAATATGCGTTTCACGTGCCGTTATGGATAATTTAGTTTCGCAGGGTATGAACAGCGAAAAACTATTTAAAATTTATAATGGGATTGACATAAAAAAATTTGATCCGGACAATCTTAAGCAGAAAGACATATTAAATAACGATGTTGATTTGAATATAGGTATAATTGCAAGGCTTTCACCCGAAAAGGGGGTTAATTTTTTTATAGCGGCCGCCGTTTTAATATTAAAGGAGACTAATAAAATAAAGTTCTTTGTAGCAGGTACCGGTAAACAAAAAGATGAATTAATCGGGCTTTCGAAGGATCTGGGGATTGAGAGCTTCGTGCATTTTCTTGGTTTCGTTGAAGAAAAGATGACCTCTTTTTTAAATGAATTAGATATCTTGATTTTTCCGTCTATAAAGGAAGGGATGCCTTTATCGCTTCTTGAGGTGATGGCGATGAAAAAAGCCGTTATTGTTTCTAAAGCCGGCGGTATGCCGGAGGTGGTCGAAGACGGAAAAAATGGCTTTGTTGTAGATATCGGAGATACGATAGCTATAAAAAATGCGGTGATGAGATTTTTGGAGGATAGACAGCTTGTTTTGAAAATGGGAGAGGAAGCGCGAAAAACAATTCTTGGGAATTTTACGGTGGATCTAATGACCTCAAATGTCGAAAAACTTTATGAACGGACGATAGATAAGCGCATATAATTTATTTATATTTAATATTCAATTTAATGAATTTAGTTTAATTTAATTTAATGGATAAATTTTACGGATGGATTTTTTATGGACAGATATGGCAGGCTTTTAAAAATAATAGATAAATTTAAGAGCGGCAAGATTCTTGTTATTGGGGATGTCATGGTGGATCACTTTGTTTACGGAACCGTCAGCAGGATTTCTCCAGAAGCCCCCGTTCCTGTTGTGAATGTGCAGTATGAGAAATTAATGCCTGGCGGCGCCGCAAATGTAACACATAATATTTCTAAACTTGGTGCTAAAGCGGCTATTATCGGCGTTATAGGAAACGATCATAGCGGAAAGGTTTTCAGACAGATGGCCCAAGGGCAGTCCATTGACGATTCAGGGGTCATATCTTTAGATGATTTCACGACTATTGTAAAAACGAGAGTGATTGCCAATAATCAGCAGATCGTCAGATTCGACAGGGAGAACAATGGCGGTTTTCGTAAAAGCGTTTACGGCGCTCTTTTAGAAAAAGTAAGGAATATCGCGGACGAAATAGACGCCGTGATAATTTCTGATTATGGAAAAGGGATTATAGAAAGAAGGTTTTTTCTTGATACTATTAATTTTTTAAAGGGTAAAAACAAGTTTATATCTCTTGATCCGGCGCTCGAGAATTTTAAATTTTATAAGGATATTTCTATTTTAACGCCTAATATAAAAGAGGCATCGGGCGGTTCCGGCATTAAAATAAAGGATGAAAAAAGCCTTGTAAAGGCCGCGGCTAATATATTTAAAAGGATTAAGCCGGATAATCTTCTTATAACAAGGGGAGAAGACGGCATGAGCCTTTTTTATCCAAATGGAAAATATGAAAATATTAAAGCGAGGGCAAAAAACGTTTATGATGTTACGGGAGCCGGTGATACCGTAATTTCGACGCTAACCCTTGCCGTGAACGCAGGGGCGAATCTTCGCGATGCATGTTTTATTGCCAATATAGCCGCGGGCATTGCCGTTTCCCAGCTTGGTACCTATGCCGTAAAAGCTTCCGAAATTGAAGGAGAAATACTTGCAATAGCCGAAAATGGCAGGGTTGTTTAGTATAAGTATATAAAATAGAAGTATAATATTTTCTGATGCGGGATTAAGGTGTCTATCTATAAACTATAAATAAATTGAATTGGAAGACAAATAATTGTATAATTATTTTAATACAACAACTATAATTTTGAGGCCTGAAGAAAGCCTTAAGAAAGAAAAAACTGTATGACGGAAGTAAAAGAAGAAAATAACCGTATTATGCAGGACGGTCTTCCAAGGGGCATGGCAATTGTTGTATCTGCTCCTTCCGGAACGGGAAAAACTACGCTATGTAAAATGCTTACGGAGGAGTTTAAAGATATAAGATTAAGCGTGTCTTTTACTACAAGGGTTAGAAGGCGCGGGGAGATTGACGGCGTCAGTTACCATTTTATAAGCGATGACGAGTTTGATAAAATGACGGTCAATAGCGAGTTTATAGAATGGGCAAATATTTTCGGGAAAAGATACGGGACCGCAATCAGGTCAATATATAACGGATATTTATACGATACGCTTCTGGAAATTGATGTTCAAGGGGCGGAAAAAATGAGAAAATATTATGACGAAATACACCGGCTTTCAAACTTAGTCACTATTTTTATAAAACCGCCTTCGCAAAAGGCTCTGATAGAGCGTTTAAATAAAAGAGGGCAGATAAGCGATGAAGAATTGCGAAGAAGACTGGCCGCCGCTAACGATGAAATTGAAAAAAGCAAATTTTATAATTATACTATTACGAACGATATCATTGAAAAAGCGTATTTAAAATTAAAATCCGTCATCATTGCCGAAAGATGCAGAAATACAAAAATAAGGAGATGAATTAATATGGCAAGAGTTACTATAGAAGATTGTTTGAGGCATGTAGAAAACAGGTTTGCTTTGGTAATTATTACCGCTAAAAGGGTAAGGCAACTCATTAACGGTTCTCCGCCGAAGATTACCGATAAAAATAAGTATATAGTTACGGCTTTAAAGGAAATTGCCGATGGTTATGTAATGCCAGCCAACCACAATAAATTATGAATCCGTATGAACCCTTAATTACCGTTAACAATCCTGAGACCCCAGATTCCATTAATTCCCTGACAGATACCTTTAGAAACAGCATAATGAATATCGCTAATATTGATTTTGACGATATTCAAAGCGACAGGTTTAAACTTTTAAAAAGGGCTTATAATTTTTCTAAAAGCGTTCACCAAGGCCAGCTAAGACAATCGGGAGAGCCGTATCTTTCCCATCTTATAGAAGTCGCATCCATCGTTGCAGGCCTGCGGATGGACTGTTCCTCTATAGTTGCAGCCCTTTTGCATGATACCGTAGAAGATACGCTTACCACGATAGAAGAAATAAGGAATGAATTCGGCGATGAAATAGCCTTTATGGTTGACGGCCTTACAAAGATCAGCAAGTTATCTTTCAATTTTAAATCATCGGAGGAGCTGCAGGCTGAGAACATACGAAAGATGATCGTTGCAATGGCTAAAGACATAAGAGTTATTATCATAAAGTTAGCGGACCGGCTGCATAATTTAAGAACACTTGATTTTCTGCCGCCGGAACGTCAGATAAAGATATCTCAAGAAACTATTGATATATATGCCCCGCTTGCTAACAGGCTCGGCATATTTTCGATAAAGAGCGAATTGGAAGACCTTTCTTTAAATTACCTGAATCCGGAAATTTATAAAGATTTATCTTTAAAGATCAGTAAAAAAAAGATAGAAAGGGAAAGATATATTGATAGGGTTTCGCAGGTATTAAAGGAAAACTTGGAAAAACATAATCTTAAAGCGGAAATATACGGGAGGCCGAAGCATTTTTATAGCATTTATAAAAAAATGATGGAGCAGCGCGTCAGTTTTGAAGATATATACGATCTTATCGCTCTAAGGATAATAGTGGATACCGTAAACGAGTGCTATGAGGTTTTAGGTATAGTTCATTCAATATGGAAGCCTATTTCGGGCAGAATAAAAGACTATATAGCCATGCCTAAAGCCAATATGTACAGATCGCTTCATACGACCGTCATCGGGTTAGACGGTATGAGGATCGAGATACAGATCAGAACAAAGGAAATGCATTTTATTGACGAGTTCGGCATCGCAGCCCACTGGAAATATAAAGAAAATATTACCGAAAGTAAAGAAAGTTTAGATCAGTTTAACTGGCTCAGGCAGCTTGTAGAATACCAGAAGGAGCTTAAAAATCCCCATGAATTTCTTGATAGCGTAAAAATAGACCTTTTTCAGGACGAAGTGTATGTTTTTACTCCTAAAGGCAAGGTTATTGCCCTGCCTAAAAACTCCACGCCAATAGATTTTGCTTATTATATCCATACGGAGATTGGGGATACCGCTGCCGGAGCAATTGTTAACGGGATTATTGTACCATTAAAATATACCCTTCGAAATGGCGATATTGTCGAAATCATTACAAAAGAAGACCATCATCCGTCCAAAGATTGGCTTAAATATGCTAAATCGTCCAGAGCCCTTTCAAAAATAAGAGGCTGGATAAGACAGCAGGAAATGGATGAAAGCATAATTATTGGAAAAGAGAACTTAGAAAGCGAATTTAAAAGATCGGGAATTAAAAATCTCGATCTTAAGAGCGTTATAACTTCAGCTATCAAGCAATTTTCCCTTAAAGACGAGGAAGAGCTTTTTGCTTCCATAGGCTACGGCAAATATTCACCCACATTTATATTTTCTCAGGTGATTCCTGGATTTAAGAAGTCTGCCCCGCTTTCTTCCATTACGAAAAAGACGGAAGTGGTGCTTCAAAAAATCCTGCAAAAAATAAAAATATCTAATGTGCCTTCCAAGCCGGTGATTGTTTCGTCCTTTGGCAGCGATCTGCTTTATAAACTTGCTGGCTGCTGTCATCCGGTGCCCGGTGATGATATAATAGGTTTCATATCGAGAGGAAGAGGGGTTATAATTCATAAATCTGGATGTAAAAATATAATAGGAGGGGATGAGAACAGGATTATCGAAGTCGGATGGAAAAGCGCCGTCTCATCCGATATAGGTTATTTTGAGACCAAGATAAAAATTATAACGGAGGATAAAAAAGGAATTCTTGCAGAAATTGCTTCGGCTATATCGGCAAAAGGCGCCAATATTTCAAAAGCTCAGGTAAGGACGCTTAAAGACGGCAGAGCCATTCATATTTTTGATATCGAGGTTAAGGACAGCATGCAGGTAGAAAATATTTTAAGTCTTATTAAGGGGGTAAAAGGTGTAATAAAAGTTAACAGGGTGATGGAGTAACAACCCCCGCCATGTTTTCGCTGTTTTATAGGTCTCATTTAAATTATGTAGTTTGTGCGGAAGGCTGTGCAGGACGTAAACCTGAGCTAACCGCTTTTTTAACCTTTCCCGCCTTAAGGCATTTTGAACAAACTTTTATTCTTTTGGATGATCCATTTACGACAGCCTTTACTATATGAAGATTTGGATAAGACACTTTTTTTGTTTTATTGTTGGCATGGGAAACCTTGTTTCCAAATTGAACCCCTTTTCCACAAATGCTGCATACTCTCGACATTTTAAAACTCCTTGAGTTTATGAATCTAAATTAAGCATAAGTATCTTAATTCTTTTATATTTTTATATCTTATATATTTATATAAATATATAAAGATTGCATAAGATATAATTTGAAATATTTTGCGCCTGATTTACTATTATTTATTATATATTTGTTAATATATATTTTTATAACATTAATGTCAATATCATTTTCCCTCCGGTTTTATCATCCCGGTATAATTTATGGCGGCACCTTTTTAGTTTTTGGTTGAGCTTTTAAGTTTTTATAATTGCTTTTTTTAATCAAATTATATATTATTGGTCGTATATATAATATAGTGTAAATATTATAACATATTTTACTGGCCTAAACTTAAAGGAGGCAATTATATTATATGAAAGGCATAATTCTTGCCGGAGGCAACGGAACGAGACTTTATCCGATAACTTTAGGGGTGTGCAAACAACTCCTTCCGGTTTATGATAAGCCGATGATATACTATCCGCTTTCTAATCTTATGCTTTCAGAAATAAGGGATATTCTTATAATAACAAGTCCCGAAGATGTTAAAAAATTTAAATGTATCTTTGGCGACGGAAAGCATCTGGGGTTAAATATATCTTATAAAGAACAGCCCTATCCGGGCGGATTAGCCCAGTCATTCATCATAGGCGAGGATTTTATTGGCGATGATGCCGTATGCCTGATTTTAGGCGACAATATATTTTATGGACATGGGCTTCCCGCGCTATTTTTAGATGCAAAAAAGATGGTTGAACGGAATAAAGGGGCGGTTATATTTGCTTATTATGTGGACGACCCCGAAAGATACGGTGTTATAGATATCGCCGAAAACGGGCATATAATTTCCATAGTGGAAAAGCCGAATGATCCCGTCTCGAATTTTGCCGTAACGGGGGTCTATTTCTATGACAATGCTGTCATAAATATTGCAAAAAATATTAAACCCTCTAAAAGGGGTGAATTAGAGATAACGGATGTAAACAATGTTTATTTAAGACGGGGCAAGCTCAACGCTTTAAAGTTTGGAAGAGGGCATGCATGGCTTGATGCGGGAACGCCGGAGACCCTTCTGGATGCTTCGGAATTTATAGCGATGATGGAGAAAAGACAGGGGCTTAAGATTGGATGTATTGAAGAAATAGCCTATAAAATGAAATATATTTCTTTAGAAGAACTTAAAGAAGTCGCAAATAAATATATTAAATCATCTTATGGAAAATATCTTTTAAGGATAATACATGAAGAAAAAGCCGGAGGTTTAAAATTAAGCAATATAAATTAGTTATTATTTTAATTCTGGTCGGTTCCGGCATTTTATTTATGTCCGGTTGTGCAAATTTTAATTCGACCCTGAAAAAAGGGCATATAATAAATAACGGTTGTTTTATAACCTGTAAGAATAACGTTCGCAATAATAGAAAATTTACCTGAAGGTTTGCATCCGCAAATTAATTTTATTTCATGGCCCCATAGTCTAGCGGTCAGGACGTTGCCCTCTCACGGCAATAACACGGGTTCGAATCCCGTTGGGGCTGCCAGCTTGCATAAATAAAGGTTTTTAATTTAGTTTGAAAAAATTTTTCGCCAATAATGTTATAAAATTTTATGATAAACTTGCTTTATATATTTTATGAAAAAGTTTAAACTATTATAAATTATAAATCAAGGTGCGGTTAAGCCGTATATATAATAATAAATATTATAAACTTGCGATAAACTATAAGAAAAAAAGAAGGATAAGTTATGGCATATAATAATAATTATGAAATGGCAAGCAGCAGGGTGCGAGAGGGTGTTTCCGATTTTATAAGAGGCGTATTCACATGGATGCTGCTTGGTCTTGTCATAACAGGGATAGTTGCCGATCTCGTCGCTTCCGATAAACCGCTCATATTTTATCTTATGACCCACAGCATTCTATTTTTTGTTTTAATAGGTCTTCAGCTTGGAGCTGTAATCGGTCTTTCATTTGCAATTACCAAAATCCCCACTATTTTAAGCGAAGCAATATTTCTTTTATATTCTGCGCTTACAGGTGTTACATTTTCTACAATTTTTATTATTTATACCACCCAGTCTATAGGGATGGTCTTTTTTTTAACCGCAGTTTCGTTTGGCCTTCTTGCGTTTTTAGGTTATACGACTAAAAGGGATTTAACGAGTGTTGGAAACTTTATGATGATCGGACTTGTTACGATAATAATAGCAATGGTCGTTAATTTTTTCTTGAAGAGCAGCGTTTTGATGTATGTCATATCTATTGCAGGTATTGTTATCTTTCTCGGTTTAACCGCTTACGACATGCAAAAACTTAAAGAAATATACAACAGCGGAACGTTCGATGAAAAAAAAGAGATTGTCTTAGGGGCATTAAACTTATATCTTGATTTTATCAACCTGTTTCTTATGATGCTGACCCTTTTTGGTCAGAGGAATGAATAATATTTAATGTTCATGACTGACATGGCAAAAAAAACATTGGTCAAAATTTGAACGAATATAATTATAAAAGTTACGAAAGCATCATAAGATGGTTTTCCGGAAAGAAACTTAATTTTTTGGTTACCGGAGCCGCTGGCTTTATAGGAACTAACCTCGTTCTAAAATTATTAGAACTGGGGCAGAATGTTACAGGGGCAGATAACTTTCTTACAGGGAAAAGATCTAATATTGCTCTTATTAATGAACTGCACGCAAAAGTGGCGAAGGACGCTGACGAAAGAAAGGGCGGTAATTTTAGCTTTATAGAATGCGACCTCAGAGATATAAATGAATGCAGACGTATAACTGCAGGGATTGATTTTGTTTTTCATGAAGCAGGCTTGGGTTCGGTCCCATGGTCGTTAGAAGACCCCCTGCTTTTCCATGCCGACGATGATACTGCTTTCTTTAATATCTTGAACGCTTCGAAAGAAAACGCCGTAAAAAAGCTTATTTACGCATCCAGTTCCGCTGTATACGGGACATGTAAAAAACTTCCCGCCGTTGAAAATAAAATAGGAGGGCAGGTTTCCATGTACGCTTCCGCCAAGCTTACAAATGAAATATACGCAAAAACGTTTTATAACGTTTTTGGATTTGAATCCATAGGTTTTAGATATTTCAATATATACGGAGATTTTCAGGATCCCGATTCTAAATATGCGGCCGTAATCCCTGCATGGATTAAAAATATTTTAGGTGGTAAAACTTTTATTGTAAACGGCGACGGAAAAACCACAAGAGATTTCTGCTATGTTGACGATGTGGTAAAAATCAATCTCCTCGGGGTTATAGCGGATAAAAAATATGCGGAAGGTTCCGTTTATAATGCTGCAAGCGGCAGTTCGGTAACACTGAAGGACCTTGCCGAAATGCTCGTAAGGCTTTTAAATTCCAATGTCAAATACGAATTTGGACCGTTCAGACAGGGCGATATAAAATATTCAGCCGCAGATATAACAAAAGCAAAAAATGATCTTGGATATTTTCCTGGCAGCACGCTTGAAGAAGGTCTTGAAAAGTCGTTAAACTGGTATAAAAAGGTATTAAAAATTCATTAAAATTTACCGCTTTAGTTTCGATACTGAGATAATTCACCGGAAATAAATTAAATAATTAATAATAATAAAGAGAACGGATATGCGAACCGCCCTTTACTATAATAATAACGATATAAGAATTATAGAAAGACCTGTTCCGGAGATAAAAGAGGGCGAAATCCTTATGAAAGTCGAAGCCTCCGGAATATGCGGAAGCGATGTCGTAGAGTGGTATAGAAGGGATAAAATCCCGCTCGTTCTTGGGCACGAAGTAACCGGAACGATTGTCAAAGCCGGGAATAAAGTTAATAACTATAAAGCAGGGGATCGCATATGTGCCGCTCATCATGTGCCGTGCAATATCTGCAAATACTGTTTAAACGGGCATCAGACCGTTTGCGATACACTTCGTTCGACTAATTTTGATCCGGGCGGTTTCTCCGAATATTTAAGGCTTCCCGAAATAAATGTTAAAAACGGCGTTTACCTTTTACCCGGCAATGTTACTTTTGAAGAAGGAACTTTTATCGAGCCGCTTGCATGCTGTGTCAGGGCGCAGAGGCTTGCCGGAATCCTGCCTGCCCAAACCGTTCTTGTTATTGGAAGCGGGCTTGCCGGTTTACTTCATATCAATCTTTTAAAAGCCTCCGGGGTTACCGTTATTGTTGCAACCGATATAAACGAATACCGGCTTAATGCGGCAAAAAGGTTTGGTGCGGATTTTTGTTTAAACGCCAGTGAAAATATCCCCGAAGCCGTTAAAGATATAAACGAAGGTTCTCTTGCGGACGTTGTTATTATATCGGCAGGAGCTTTTGGGGCGATAGAACAGGGGTTAAAATCGATCAGAAGGGGGGGAACGGTTCTGTTTTTTTCCGCCGCTGAAGAAGGTGCCAAGCTGCCTCTTTCGATAAATGAAATATTCTGGAGGACAGAGGTAAAACTTATAAGCTCCTACGCAGGGTCTATCCTTGATCACCGTAATGCCCTCGAACTTATCAGGACAGGTCGTATAAATGTCAAAGATATGATAACTAACAAGCTCCCTTTAGAAAGAATAACCGAGGGTTTTATGCTTACGGCGAAGGCTCAGAATTCCCTCAAAGTAATAATAAAGCCAAATGAGTAATAAGAAAATAAATCTTAAAAATCAAAAATAAAAAATTATTAAATTGTCCCAAAAGGGACAATTAAAATTTTAATAATTGTCCCAAAAAGAGCTAAATTTAATCGCAATTAAGAAATAATTCTTTATTTTTATTTGCCAATGCCTTTATCTGTACTTTAATAAATGGCATTATTTTTGCAACTATATACGAGATGAGTTAAGTATTGAAAATTTGTTTTTGTTTTTGTTTAATAAATGATATTATTTAACTTTATTTAATAATTTTAATTTAACATTATTTTAAAACTATAAAAAGATTAGAAAATGACGAAACAAAAAAATATTCTTATTGTATTGATTATTTTATTATCTGCTTTAACCATACCGTTAATTTCACCGGCGCCTGCTTTTGCCAGTGGCCGGATTTATTGGGAGGATTTAACTGCCGCCATTAAACATAATAAAACACATAAAAAGTTTTTTTTGCTCGACTTTTATTCTGCTACGTGCATTTATTGTCAATTAATGGATAAAAATGTTTACAGTAAAAAAGACGTCATTAATTATTTAAATAGTCATTTTCATCCCGTCAGGGTCAATATATACGGCACAAAAAGGATATTGTATTTTGATGGTAAACATACGACGGGAGCGAAGCTCATGTTAAAATTTCATATAATAGGGCCGCCGACGGAGATCTTCTTTAGTCCGGCCTATAAAAAGATCTTTGTTTTACCAGGATACTGGGGGCAAAAGGATTTGTTGCTCGTAGCAAGATGGGTTGCCACCGGCAAATATAAAGTGGAAAGCCTGAGAAAATTTTCTAAAAGCCAATAATATTATAATGATATTATTTATAATGATATGAAGCGATAAATAAAAAGTTATATAAAAAATACTATGAAACTATCTTATAGTTAAACTTATAGTTAAAATAGTTAAAAGTATCGAGGAGGATTTAAGAATGGACGATCATATTTCGAGAAGGGATTTTATTAAAAAAACCGCGGCGGCAACTTTGGCAACATTAGTTCCTGTTTCTGCTATTTCCGGCGCCGCTACCGCATTTGCAGCGCCAAAACTTAATAAGGCGGGTTGTCTTTCTAACAAGCTGGCTAACAAGCTGGGCAAAAAAATTCATATCATTAAAACTAAACTAAAACAATTTAAAGGGAAAAAGATTATATGGCTGGCAAAGGGTTCCGCCGAATATAAAAAATTGATGCTTCCCAAAGTTCATTTGCCTTTAATTGCGCAGAACGGCGCCCTTGTGCCT
>JAKASO010000012.1 GCA_021818985.1 bacterium | reverse complement strand
TATATTCAGTACTCTTTGTAAAAAAAAATAAAAAATGATTTTAATCACATTTTATATAAAATATATAAAATTTATATAAAATTATTTTTTCATTAATATATTGGGTTATAATTCCATAAATTCTTCCTAATTTATAAAAGCAACTTGTTCAGATTTTGAGAGCTTTTTAACATTATAATTCCATAAATTCTTATTAATTTATGGAATTATTTTTATATTTCTATAATAAGTATTATAATAAATATTGTAATGAAAATATAATACTTATTATGATTAAAAGGACTTACAATATTCAAGAGCTTATTAAGACCAAATAAGGATTATATCCAAATGAATCAATTGTTATTGCTTGTCTATTTTATTTTTGGCTTACTTGCAGGCGCTTTGATAGGCGCTGCTTTTTATTTTTTTAAGTCTAGAACGCTTAAGAGCCTGACGGAGGTTTCCCAGGAGGCCCTTCAAAGAAATTCGGAGCAGTTTTTAGTTCTCGCTAAAAGCAGGCTTGAATCGGAAAGAGAGCTTCAATTTAAAGAACTTGAGAATAAAAAAAGCTTGATAGATCAAGGGCTAAATAGATTAAATCAAGATCTCGAGAATATTTCCGAACTGGTGTTCCAGCTTGAAAAAAGGAGGGAAAAACAGTACGGAGAGCTTTCAAACGAGACATCAAAACTGATGAGCTTGACCTCCGCTCTTCATGATGCGCTTACCAGTTCGAAAAAAAGGGGAGAATTCGGCGAATCTCTTATTGACGATATTTTAAAAGCCTCCGGTTTAATCGAAGGTATTCATTACGAAAAGCAAAAGACGGTTGAAGGAGCGCTATCAGGACCCGCCTTGAGGCCAGACTTTACATTCAATCTTCCAAAGGGGCGCAAATTAAATATAGATGTAAAATTTCCTTTTGAAAATTACGTAAAATTTTTAAGATCTGAATCGGAAACCGATAAGAAAAACTATATTAGAAATTTTCTGTATGATGTAAAAGGCAGAATTAAGGAAATTGCATCAAAGGAATACATTAATCCTGAAAAAGATACCCTCGATTATGCGCTGATGGTAATACCCAACGAGCAGATATATGCGTTTATCTATGAAAACGACAGCTCTATTTTTAAAGATGCGATGCAGAAAAAAATTCTTATATGCTCTCCCATAATATTGCTTGGAATTTTAGCAATAATCAGGGAATCCATCAATAATTTTGCGGTTGAACAAAAATCAAGAGAGATTTTTACCGTACTAACCGTATTTAAAAAAGAGTGGGTTTCCTTTACAAAAGACATGGCTAATCTTGGCGGTTATTTAGGAAAGGCGAAGGAAAGTTTTGATAGTATGGTTTCAAAAAGACAAAAAAAATTAGATAACTCATTGGAGAAGATAGATAAAATAAGTGAGGAACAGGAATTATTATCCGGTACTGAATTATTATCCGAAGAAAATAAAAATAACGAAAAAGAAGATGCGCACTCGTAAAAGAATTGCAAGAAATATTTGTTACAAAAATTTAACATAACTTTTATAAAATTGTAATATTGATATGATATTATAATAAGCGATTAGAACAGGTAAGCCTTTACCTCCACATTTTCCACTTACCTCTATACCCCGCAATTAATTATGAGATTAGTTGCGGGATTTTTTTTATTTCAATTTTAACTTTTATTTTCTATAATACGTAAATACTTTTTATCGACCCAAAATTACTGCAAGAAATTTCTTAACTTAAATGGATTTTCTTGACGCAGGTTAGGATTTAATGAGAGTGTTTGACGGTTCGTTTTTAGGACGTCATTGCCGAAGAAAACCAAGAGCCGGGCATTATCCGGCTTTGGAACAGTTTTAATAATTACTGCCGGCAATTTTGAGATTGAAATTATTTAAACTATTTTATTTACCGGTTTATTTACCGGATCCGGCTATGGTATTTTTACCTCGGCGATTTTATTTACCGGTTTATTTGCCGGTAAGGAGGGTATGGTGATACATCTTTCATTTTTTCAAGGTATCGTGCTTGCAATAATTCAGGGCATTACCGAACTTGCCCCGGTTTCAAGCTTAGCTCACGGAGTAATACTTCCTGAGCTTTTTGGCTGGCATATAAACAGGCAGTCCGAAGGCTTCCTTCCATTTTTGGTAGTTTTGCACCTTGGGACAGCCCTGGCCCTTCTATTATATTTTTATAAGGATTGGATATTTTTATTTAAAGGTTTTTTTACCGGAATAAAAAATAGAAATCTTAATATCAACGAAGATTCAAAAACACTTTATCTCTTGGCATTGGCGACTATTCCCGCTGGCCTTATAGGTCTCATATTCGTCCATAAACTTAAAAAGCTTTTTGGTTTTACTGATATTGCGGCGGTATTTTTGATAGTAAACGGCATAATTCTGTATCTGGGGGAAAAGAAAAGGAGAAAACAGGGTATTGCAAAAATAGCCGATATGACGGTAGCCGCAGCTCTGATAATAGGAGTATTTCAGTCATTTGCGCTTATTCCCGGCATATCGCGTTCTGCAATAACGATGGTTGCCGCGCTATATCTTGGATTTAAACACGAATATGCCGCTAAATTCTCATTTCTCCTCGCTACGCCGATAATTTTTGCCGCAGGACTTCTAGAAGTTCCAAAAATGATCAAGCTGCATCTTTTAACCTTTGATGCCTTATCGTTAATGAGCGGCATTATTGCAGGCGTTGCTGCTTATTTTAGCATCTGGTTTTTAATGAAATATTTTCATAAATATGAAATAAATGCCCTTTTTCCATTTGCTTTTTACTGCATAATATTTGGCGCCTTTGTTCTAACTTACCAAATGGCGTTTTAATAAAAAATTCGCATTTAATCTTGCACTATAAAATTATTAATATATTTTCCCCTTTTATGGTGGAGAATTAAGATTTGCATTCGCGTATTAATAATTTATTGTATTTATGATATAATTTAACCTTTAATAAATTTTTTTATAAAATAACATTATAAAATAACATTATAAAATAACATTATAAAATAACATTATAAAATAACAATGGAAGAATTTATAAATGATTTCGTTAACTATCTAAAGGCTGAAAAGAACTATTCCATGAATACCGTTTCGGCTTATTCATCGGATGTAAGGGAATTCTTTATTTACCTGAAAGATGATTCGGCCGTCCGCTCTTTAGGTGAAATAACCGATCTCGATATCAGGGGTTATTTAAGTCAGGAATATGATAAAATTAAAAAATCGAGTCTTGCAAGAAAGATCGAGTCTATAAGGTCCTTTTTTAACTTTCTTGAAAGAAAACATCTAATTTCCGATAATCCGGTTTTTCTTATCGAACTTCCAAGATTGGAAAAAAAGCTGCCGTTTTTTTTAACCATTGCCGAATCCTCGTTTCTTTTAAATAATTACCTTGCATTTGCTTTTAAAAAGAAGGGAGAAAAAAAAGCGTTTGAAGTAATAAGAAACGACCTTATTCTTGAATTTCTTTACGGAAGCGGTCTTAGGGTAAGCGAACTTGTTTCTGTTAAATATAAAGATCTGGATCTAAGCGGCGGCTACGTCAGAGTATTGGGAAAAGGCTCAAAAGAAAGAATTGTGCCCCTTACCTTAAAAACTGTGGAAAAAATCAAAAAATGGACGGATCATGTTATTGCCGAACGCAATATAAATTTTAAAGCCGGGTTTTTAATAATCAATAAAAAAGGGCAGCCTTTAACGAGAAGGAGTGTTCACAGGATAGTTAAAGAATCTATGATACTGACGGGGCAGTATAAAAATATATCGCCCCACAGCTTAAGGCATTCTTTTGCCACGCATCTTTTGGATAACGGGGCGGATCTTAGGTCTATTCAGGATATGCTTGGTCATTCGAGCCTTTCCACTACCGAAAAATATACCCATTTAAGCCTGAAAAAGCTTTTAAACGTTTATAAAGATTCTCATCCCCGCTCAGGCAAGTAATATAAATATTAAAATCAAAAAGGCGTAAGGGTGATTTTTCGAGAAAAACGACTGTTCAGACAAGTAACAAGTGATATAATATAAAAATTAAAATACAAATACGATAAAACAGGAGATAATATATATTATGAGTAATATCGAGCTTATGGGAACTACAATAATAGGTGTACGAAGGAATGGCCGTGTGGCGGTGGCCGGTGACGGGCAGGTTACTTTGGGAAATACTATAATGAAACATACCGCAAAAAAAGTGAGGAGGCTTTACAACGATAAAGTAATCGCTGGATTTGCAGGCGCTACCGCAGATGCTTTTACGCTTTTTGAAAAAATGGAGGAAAAGCTTTCAAAATATAATGGCAATGTTAAAAGGTCAAGCGTCGAGCTTGCCAAAGACTGGCGAACGGACAAGATCTTACGGCGGCTGGAAGCCATGATGATCATAGTTGACCAAACCGATTTTTTGATAATATCCGGTGCGGGGGACGTAATAGAACCTGATGAAAATATTTTATCAATAGGTTCCGGCGGACCGTATGCATTAGCCTGCGCCCTTGCATTAATGGATAAAACCGGAATGAGTGCAAGGGAGATTGCGGAGTATTCAATTAATACCGCCGCCCGTATATGTATTTATACAAACAATAATATTATTATAGAGGAGATATAACCTTAACATGAATATGAACATGGCAAAGAAAATAGATTTTTTAACACCGAAAGAAATTGTAGCAGAACTCGATAAATATGTTATTGGACAGGATAAAGCAAAAAAATCCGTTGCCATAGCCTTAAGGACTCGTTTCAGAAGAAATAACGTTACTTCTGATATAATAGATGATATAGTGCCTAAAAATATTCTTTTAATCGGTCCGACCGGCGTTGGAAAGACCGAAATTGCGCGTAGGATCGCAAAGCTTTCGGATTCCCCTTTTATTAAAGTTGAAGCTTCTAAATTTACGGAAGTGGGTTATATGGGAAGGGATGTAGAATCTATGATAAGAGATCTTACGGAGATAGCTTTTATAAGTGAAAAGGCTAAAGAAACTCAAAACGTCATTGACAAAGCTAAAGAAAATGCCGAAGAGATGCTTTTGGACATCCTTGTTCCCCGCCCGCCGAAGATGCCGCGTAAAGTTGCCGCCGTAGCGGTTGAAACTAACAGTATTGATAAAACGCGGGATAAATTCAGGATGATGTTTAAAGAAGGGAAGCTAAGCGAGCGAATGGTTGAAATAGAGATCAAAGCTTCAGGCAGGTCGCCTTTGCCGATTATAGAGATATTTTCTCAAGGGGGACTCGATGATATGAGTCACGATATAAAAGATATGTTTTCAAATATCTTTCCAAAACAGAAAAAGCTTGAAAAGGTGAAAGTTTCCGAAGCTTATGAAATACTTGTTCGCGAAGAAAGCGAAAGGCTTGTGGATACCAATAAGGTTATTAAAAATGCTATTGAAAAATTAGAAAATTCCGGTTTGATATTTATTGACGAGATTGATAAGATCGCATCCCGTGAAAAGTCTTATGGTCCCGATGTTTCAAGGGAGGGCGTTCAAAGAGACCTCCTTCCCATAATCGAAGGTTCAAACGTTATGACCAAGTACGGTATTGTAAGAACGGATCATATATTATTTATTGCGGCAGGGGCTTTTCATGTCTCCAAGCCGTCCGATCTTATCCCCGAACTTCAGGGAAGATTTCCTATAAGGGTTGAAATGGAGTCTTTAAGTAAAAAGGATTTTATCAGGATATTGAAAGAACCTAAAAGTGCTTTAATAAAACAGTACGAGGAGCTTTTAAAGACTGAGAACGTCCTTCTGGAGTTTAATGATGACGGTATAGAGCGCATTGCCGAAATAGCGGAGGAGGTTAATCTTAAAACAGAAAATATTGGCGCAAGGCGTCTTCAAACCGTATTGGAAAAGGTCATGGAGGATATTTCCTTCGATGCCCCGTTCAAATCCTCCAAAAAGGTTTGCATTGATGCGAAATATGTTAACGATAAACTTAAAAGTATAGTAAAAGACGAAGATCTTTCAAGATATATACTTTGAATTGAATAAATAATAATTACGCTGTTTTGGAATTATGGAAGAATATATCAAAAAAGCTAAAACGCTGTTAGAAGCTTTGCCGTATATTCAACAGTTTTATTCAAAGATTTTTGTTATAAAATTAGGCGGCTCGGTAGCTTCGGATATATCCCTTAAGGAAAGTTTCGTTAGGGACATAATTCTATTAAAGCTGATAGGCATAAATATAATCGTAGTTCATGGCGGCGGTAAAGAGATAGATGCGCTGTTAAATCGCCTCGGCATAAAGATAACTTATAGTAAAGGCTTTCGTTTGACCGATAACAAGACGATGGAAGTCGTGGAGATGGTCTTATCCGGCAAAATAAATAAGGAACTTGTCGCTTTAATAAATAAATTTGGCGGAAAAGCGTGTGGTTTATCCGGAAAAGATGGCAGTTTGATAGTTGCTGAGAAAGTAAAAAGCATTAATATCGAATTAGGCAGCGTTGGCGCCGTTAAAAGCGTGAATAAAGAAATACTTGAAACATTAGACAGGTCTTTTATTCCCGTTATAGCGCCGGTGAGTATGAATGAAAAAGGTGAAACATTAAATATTAATGCCGACCTTGCGGCTTCGGCGATCGCCGTTGCGGTCGGAGCCGAAAAATTAATAATGCTTTCCGATCAGGACGGTCTTCTTGACGAAAACGGCGAACTAATAGGATCGGCAAAGGAAAAGGATATCGAAAGGCTGATAAAAAAGGGCGTTATCCACGGCGGCATGATACCTAAGGCAGCCTCATGCATAAATGCCGTTAAAAAAGGCGTTAAGAAAGTTCATATAATAAACGGGTCTATCCCCCATGCCGTCTTATTGGAGATATTCACAAAAAAAGGCGTCGGAACGCAAATCATTAAATAAATTAAATGACTCAGAATGCGGCTATAGCTATGAATACTAAAGAACTGACCGATAAATATATTATGAACACATATTCGAGGTTTGACCTTACATTTGTCAGGGGCGAAGGTGTCAGACTGTTCGATGATAAAGGAAAAAGCTATGTTGATTTTGCATCGGGGATCGCCGTTAATAATTTTGGATATAATAATCAAGCTGTTAATTCCGCGATAATTAACCAACTCAATAAACTTATCCATGTTTCCAATTATTTTTACACTGAGCCGCAGGCTTTGCTTGCCGAAAAACTGTGTAAACATTCCTTTGCGGATAAAGTCTTTTTTTGCGAAAGCGGGGCCGAAAGCGTTGAAGGCGCCATTAAACTTGCCCGCATTTATGCAAAAAAGGTGTCCAAGAAGGGCTATAAAATAATTACGATGAAAAATTCGTTTCATGGTAGGACTTTCGGTGCTTTGACGGCTACCGGGCAGGAAAAATATCACGCCGGCTTTGAACCTCTTTTAGATGGCTTTGATTATGTATCTTATGACAAGCCGGACGAGATCGAAAAAATAATCGGCAATGAATATTGCGGCATAATAGTAGAGCCCATTCAAGGAGAAGGCGGCGTTAATATTCCGGATAAAGATTATTTGAAGAAATTGAAAGATATCGCTTCTAAAAATGATATGCTTTTGATCTTTGATGAGGTGCAGGTAGGACTCGGAAGAACGGGCAAGCTTTTTGCCTATATGAACTTTGATGTAACGCCGGATATTATGACTCTTGCAAAACCCCTTGCCGGAGGGCTTCCTATCGGAGCTATACTTGCGACGGAAAGGGTTGCATCGGCTTTTGAGCCGGGCAATCATGCTTCGACTTTTGGCGGAGGGCCGCTTGTTACCGCCGCTGCCAACGCATTTATGGATGAACTTTTAAAAAAAGGATTTATCGAAAGCGTGCAGGATAAAGGGCTTTATATTAAATCCGGTCTTTTGGAATTGAAGAACAAATTTCCAGATGAAATAAAAGCAATAAGGTCTTTAGGTCTTATAAGCGGCATAGAATTTTTTGATCTTAAAGCAAGGGATATCGCTGTTAAACTTGCCGAAAAGGGTTTCGTTACCACTCCAGTTCAGGAAAAGGTCCTGAGGCTCACACCCCCTTTAATTATTGAAAAAAACGAAATTGATCATATAATAAAAACACTTGAAGAAATATTGAAGTCAACATTATGAATCATTATGAATAAAGCTAAAAGCATAAAAAACCTTTTATCCGTTCAGGATCTGGCCGAAAATGAGATATATGCAATATTTAACAGGGCAAAGAATTTTAAAGGCGGATTCATTTCCAATGAAAAGCCGTTATCGGATAAAAAGATCGGTATGATATTTGAAAAATCTTCTACCAGAACCAGGGTATCTTTCGAGGTTGGCATACTTGAGCTTGGCGGGTATCCGCTTTTTATGTCGTCAAAAGACCTCCAGCTTGGCAGGGGGGAGCCAATCAAAGATACAGCAAGGGTTCTGTCAAGGTATCTTGACGGTGCTATAATAAGAACCTACGAGCAGGAGAGAATAGAAGAATTTGCCGCTTATTTTAACAAACCTGTTATCAATGGCTTAACCGATTTATATCATCCTGCGCAGGTTCTTACCGACTTGTTTACCGCGTATGAAGTAAAAAAAGATATTAAAAATCTTAAGATAGCGTATTTTGGGGATCCGAACAATATGGCAAATTCATGGATAAATCTTCAGGTTTTGATGGGTTTTAAATTAGTTCTTGCTATCCCCGAAGATTTTAAAATAAATGAAAAAGCCTTAGCCTTTTCCAAAGAACGCGGGGGAAGTTTTATAGTGTCCCATAATAAAACGGAAGCTGCCAAAGATGCGGATGTTGTTACAACAGATGTATTTATAAGCATGGGGCAAGAAATTGACGATGCAAAAATAAAAAAACTCATGCCTTTTCAGATAGACGAAACGGTTATAAAGCTGGCAAAAGACGATGTTATATTTCTCCATTGTTTGCCTGTTCACCGTGGTGAGGAAGTCAGCGAAGATATATTTGAAAAATTTTCCAGCAATGTTTTTGAAGAGGCGGAAAACAAGCTTCATGTCCAAAAAGCTATAATGGAAAGGATATTTGCTTAGGAGTTATTTTGATGCCGAAAAACAAGAAAAAAGACAAGAAAAAGATCGTCTTAGCGTATTCTGGCGGACTTGATACATCAGTTATATTAAAATGGCTTATTAACACCTATGATGCAGAAGTAATAGCATACTGCTGCGATGTTGGCCAGAAGGAAGACCTTGACGCCGTTAAAGAAAAGGCTTATAAAACAGGGGCAGCTAAAGCTATCGTTGAAGATATGCGGGAAGAATTTGCGGTTAATTATATTTTTCCCGCTTTAAGAGCCAATGCCTTATATGAAGGGAATTATCTGCTCGGGACCGCGATAGCAAGGCCTCTTATTGCGAAGCGGCAGATCATTATAGCCTCTGAACTTGACGCCGGGTATGTTGCGCACGGCGCTACAGGCAAAGGCAACGACCAGGTACGCTTTGAACTTGCTTACAGCGCGATAAATCCGTTAATTAAAGTTATTGCTCCATGGAGGATATGGGATATTTCATCAAGGGCGGAGCTGATAAATTATGCCGAAAAAAACGGCATACCCGTTCCAGTTACTAAAGAAAAGCCTTATTCGAGCGATAAGAACCTCTTTCATATAAGCTATGAAGGAGGTATTCTGGAGGATCTTGAAAATTCTCCCGACGAAAATATGTTTGAAATTACGGTTTCTCCTTTTAATGCCCCGTCAAAATCCGAAATTGTCGAGATTATGTATGAAAACGGCAATCCGGTTTTTTTAAACGGCGTAAAGGAAAATCCATTTAATATGATTGATAAACTTAATATGACAGCCGGATGGAACGGTATCGGAAGAGACGATGTTGTAGAAACCAGAATTACAGGGATGAAATCGCGGGGGGTTTATGAAAATCCAGCAGGGACCCTTCTTCATTTTGCCCACAGGGCGCTCGAGTCCATTACGCTAACCGGCGAAGAAATAGAGCTTAAAGACAGCCTTGTTCCTAAATATTCAAAGCTGATTTATGAAGGTAACTGGTTCAGTCCGGAATTTAAAGCGCTTCAAGCTTTAGTTGATACAATCCAGGAAAGGGTTTGCGGTTTCGTGGGCATAGAGCTTTATAAAGGAAATATGAAAATATTATATAGAAGGTCGCAAAATAGCCTGTATTCACAGTCTATCGTTACTTTCGAAGACGACAGAGGAACTTATTCGCAAAAGGATGCCACCGGTTTTATCAATCTTAAAGCATTGAGATTTAAGATAAGGAAGTAAGAAAGGCTTAAAAAATAGATTTATGAGAAAAGAATTTATACAAAAAGGAAAGAGGAAAAAAGAAAAGGGTTTAAGCGGGGGCGTTTCTTTAAAACGGCAAATAAAAAGGCAAAATTTTGTCCGCGGGCGTTTTAAAGAAGATATTTCCGGTTTGGCGGCCGATTTCACATCTTCTTTAGAGGCAGATAAAAAATTGGCGCAGTTCGATATCGAAGGGAGTCTTGCCCACCTTAAGGCTTTAAGAAAAGCAAACTTGGTAAGCGAAAAAGAAAAAAAATCCATAGAAAATGGTTTAAATATAATAAAAGATGAGCTGGATGATGGAACCTTTAAGTTCGATAAAAAATATGAAGATATTCATATAAATATAGAAAAAAGATTGATCGAACTGGCGCCTGTTGCTGGAGCCAAACTTCATACCGCAAGGTCGAGGAATGATCAAGTCTGTCTTGATTTCAGGCTTTATGTCAAAAATGAAATAAAAAGAATCGCTTCTGTTTTAATCAGTTTGCGCTTGGAATTGATCAAATCCGCAAAAGCCAATATAAAGGCTTTTCTTCCTGGATATACCCATTTTCAACATGCCCAGCCAGTTTCGCTCGCTCATCACATTCTTGCTTACTATGAGATGTTTACGCGTGATTTTATAAAGCTTAAAAATGCTTATACGAGCGCCGATTTTCTTACGCTTGGCAGCGGCGCCCTTGCGGGGGTGGATTTTAATATAGACAGGCAGCTGGAGGCGACACTGCTCGGTTTTGAAAAGGTTTCAAGGAACAGCATGGATTCCGTTTCAGACAGGGATTTTGCCATAGAGTTCAATTTTGTCCTTGCCATGATAGTGCTTCATCTGTCAAGATTTTGCGAAGAGCTTATAATCTGGAATTCGGAAGAATTCGGGTTTATTGGCTTAAAGGACGAATTTACCACTGGTTCGAGCATCATGCCGCAGAAAAAAAATCCGGATATTCTGGAACTTATCAGGGGTAAGAGCGGTTTGGTTATATCCAATCTTTTAGCCCTTTTTATTACAATGAAAGCCCTGCCGCTTACTTATAACAGGGATATGCAGGAAGATAAAAAACCCGTCATGGAAAATGCCGGTGTGGTTTATAATTCGCTTTATATATTTAAAGAAATTATAAGAACGATAAAATTCAAAAAAAGCAATATGCTTTTGCAGTTGAACGACGATTTTATATATGCTACCGATATTGTAAATTACTTAGTAAATAAAGGAATTCCTTTCAGGTATGCGCACAGGATTGTAGGAAGGCTTGTAAACGCCGCCAAAAAACAAAATAAGAATATGTCGCAGCTTTCGCTGAACGACTATAAGGCTCTTAGCGGTTATTTTGAAAAGGACGTGTTTAATCTCTTTAATGCGGAATTTTCGATAAATTCTAAGAAAACATACGGAAGCACGGCTCTAAGAATGATAAAGGCATCAATAACCGAGTGTGAAAAAGAAATTGAAAATGACAGAAAATTTTTATAAAAATTTGGTCTTAACAGTAATTATTCCAGTTTTTTTATTTTCCGTTTCCGCACTTTTGTCAGGCTGCGCAAAGACTGCTTATCCAGTTCCTCCCATTGTTGTTCCGCCGTCGCCGCCAAAGATAGTTTTGGTAAAAAAACGCAATAATTTTCTTGATATAGTCTATAAGTATAAACTAACTTCGGGCATAAAGGCATTTTTAATATATGAAAATGAAAAGGGTTTTAAAAAGAAAACCAAGAATAATTTTTCCTGTTCGCAGACAAAACTTATAGCAATTCAAAATTTAAGATTTATTGATAAATTTATGCTAAAACCCGGTCTATTTTTTTATAAAATAAAAAAGACCGGATTTAAAAAGAAATACTATTATATTTTTTGTCTGAAAGCCGTGGATAATTTAGGTATTCAATCAGCTTTTTCAAGTTATGCGGCTATTCATGTCAATTAACGCCGGTTAACATTATTCAAATTATTTAATATGTTTTAATATGATATGTTTAAATTTAATATAACCGGATTTTCAAAAGGGATAAAAGAGAAAGCTCAAAAGGCTTTGTTCTTTATTGCCCTTGTTGCAATAGCCGTCCTGTCTTTTATGCTTTTTCAAAAAAAGTTTGCTTTGTATCTCGGAAAAAGGCCGTTTTCGATCAAGTTTGTAAGGGTCATCGGTAAAAAAGCAAAGCTAAAGGGTCCCGCAGATGTTTTTTTCGGGGAAAATAATTCGCTATATATTGTTGATTCCGGTAATTCACGGATCATAAAATTTAATATAAAAGGTGGTTATTTGAGGCAATGGGGGATAGAGGGGAAGACGACCGGCGAGTTCATGGTTCCCTTATACGGGACGGCATACGGAAATCCGGAAAGAATATATGTGGTTGATTCAGGCAATTCAAGGTTTCAGGTATTTACGCCGGATGGGAGATTTGTTAATGAGTTTGGCCATTCAAAGAGTAAAAACAAGAGGCTTACGGAGCCGACCTATATAGGTTTTGCCAATAATAAGATCTATTGCGCTAATTCCGGCGGCAACGACATACTTATATATTTAATGAACGGAAAGTTTTATGAGAAAAAAGATCCGAAGGCTAAAGGAGGAAAAGCGGCATTTCAAAAGCCTGTAAGCATGGCATTTTCAAAAAAATATATATATGTTTCCGACTATACGCTTTCAAAGATACTGGTTTTCGACAAACAGTTCAACTATGCCGGTTCTATCGGCACAAAAGGAGAGCAGGGTTCGATGCTTTATCATCCCGTTGGTATAATTTATAATGACGGCTATCTGTATGTGGCAAATTATGGAAGAAGCATCCTGACCGTTTTTAAGCTTTCAAAAGGGCTCAGAGTTATCAAGTCATATAATTTCGGAATGCCGGGGAAAGGAAGCAGGAATTTTAATCATGAATCCAACATTGCAATTTCTGCAAACGGCAACTACCTTGCGGTAGCGGATACCAACAGTAATATGGTCGTGTTATACAGGATTTTGGGGGTTAATAGCTGAAAAAGGCGGCCATGTTCTTTTTACTATCTCGTCAATCTCGTCCGGTTTTAAGTTATCATATTTTTTAAGATAAAAAATCTGTCTTTTTGACTGCGCTTTAGATAAGGTATTTCCGAAAATGAAAACAAGTTCTTCTTTGTATTCATTAAGCAGGTTATTGCCGCATTTTAAGCTTTTACTTAAGGTTTCCCCAAGAAGCAGGCCCGATATTACCGCGCTTAATATCCCTGCCCCGGTGATGGGATGCGTAAGTCCTGCGGCATCCCCGCACAATGCTATATTTCCCGATGTAATTTCATTCAAACCAGATAGGGGAACAAGACCGGCAGTTTTGGCGGTTACTTTATTTCCTATGATCCCTGCTTTTTTCACCTCATTTAAAAATATGTCCAGCGATATGTTAAGTGGCATATTTGAGGCCGGTTTTTCTATCCCTATGCCTACATTTGCAAGATTATTTTTTGGGAAAACCCAGCCGTAACCGTAAGGTATATAATGTCTAAAATAAATAAGGGTAGAGTCAATCGTTTTTAAAAGATCTGTTCTAACCTGAACTGCATAAATATAAGCGCTGTTTTTTAACCTTAAACCGGTTTTGAAAGTATTAGTATTAAAGAAACTTTTAGCGCCGTTTGCAATGACTAAATATTTGTAGTCTATCTCAACGAACCCGTTTTTTATCGTATCATTAACTAAAATCCTGTTGCCTGTTTTTGTAATTGTAGATGCTGCCATTCCCGTCATAAGTTTTGAACCCGAACCGGCTGCAAAATTCGCAAGATAAAGATCGAAGTTCTCCCTGTTTAACATAAAGCCTTTTCCCTCAAATCTATATGTATTTATACCAGTATCTACATCCATGTAGTTTATCCTCTGCGATACTGCTTTTTCGGCAGCTTTAAGGTCTATATACTGATTTATATTTAGAGGGACAAATTCAGCGCACTGGACGGGAGTTCCGGGCAATCTCTTTTTTTCAAGTAAAATATTCGGGATCCCGTTTTCGGAAAGTATTTTAGCGCATGAACTTCCGGCCGGACCTGCTCCTATTATTGCAACATCGGTTCTATAACGGCTGATAATGGACATTTTTTCCGGTTTATAAAGTTATTATTATTTGATATAATTAAATAGTAACGTTATCGTAATATTTTACCTGAAAAGTTATTAAATATCAGTTAAATATTTAACATTTTAATTAATCTAATTAATCATTAATCAGGCATTGGAAATTTATTTATTAGATTACCGCTTCGGCCGTTCCCAATATACATACATCAAAGCTTCGCTTTTGAAAAAAATCATTGAATATTTAAGATAACTAACATAAAATATTGCAAATCTGGTTAAAAAGGGGATAATTTGTTTGATGTCAATTTTATAGAAGATGAACTTGACAAAGTAGAACAGCAGTTTGATATTTACTTTAAGTCAGGAACCCCTTTGATTAAACAAGTAGCTAAATATGTCGTTTCAAGCGGGGGGAAAAGAATACGTCCAATTCTGGTGATTCTCTCGTCCAAGCTTTGCGGGTATAATGGAAACGGATATATACCTTTAGCCGCAATTATAGAATTTATACATACGGCAACGCTTCTTCATGACGACGTTATAGACAGCGCCCCTTTAAGGAGAGGAATAAAGTCCGCCAATATGGTCTTCGGCAACAAAGCCTCGGTTCTGGTAGGCGATTATCTTTTTGCAAAATCTTTCGAGATACTTTCTAAAATGAATAATTTTAGAATAATATCCGCTTTTGCCGCTGCTACAACACTTATGGCTGAGGGTGAAATCAAGGAATTAGTGCAAACGGCAAATATTGCTACTACCGAAGACGAATATATTAATATTATAATTAAAAAGACAGCTGTTCTTTTTGCCTGCGCAGCCCAGATCGGGGCAATAATATCGGATAAACCGGATAAAAATGACGGCATGGAGCAAAATCTTTACGATTATGGTTTAAATATAGGTATTGCTTTTCAATTAATGGACGATGCCCTCGATTATACATCAAAGAATAAAAAATTCGGCAAATTCATAGGCAACGACTTAAAAGAGGGAAAAATAACAATGCCGCTTATATATACCCTTAAAAACTGTTCAAAGAAGGAAAATAAGAATATTGCGCAGATAATCCTTAAAAAAAAGATCAATAAAATGGATTTAGAAGATGTGTTAAAGCTTATAAATAAATACAATTCGCTCAATTATACCGTTGAAACGGCTCGTAAAAAGATTAAAAAAGCAAAATCAAACCTTAAAGGCTTTAATGATTCGGCAGCTAAAACAAGCCTGATGGAGCTTGCAGATTATGTCATCGAAAGGAAATTATAATTTATGAACGATTTTGTTTTCAAAGACGGCGAACTTTATTGCGAGCAAGTTCCGATCGGAAAAATAGCAAGTGAAATTGGAACGCCGTTTTATGTTTATTCTTTAGGTACCCTCAAAAGGCATTTTAAAGTATTTGACGAAAGTTCTAAAATTATGAATTCCATTGTTTGTTACAGTGTAAAGGCTAATTCTAATATTGCTATATTAAATTTTTTTTTCAGGTCCGGCTGGGGGGCGGATATAGTATCCGGCGGCGAACTATTTAGGGTTTTAAAAGCCGGTGTTGATACGTCTAAGGTTGTTTTTACTGGAGTTGGAAAAACGGAAAAAGAGATCGAATTTGCTATTAATTCCAGTATTCTGATGTTTAACGTCGAATCAATGCCGGAGCTTTATCTTATTGACGGCATTGCGGGAAGGCTCGGCAAAAAAGCAAAAATTGCCTTCAGGATCAATCCAGACGTTGATCCGGGAACTCATCCGTATATATCTACCGGCTTAAAAAAGAATAAATTTGGAATAAACATAAAATATGCCGTTCAAAGCTATGAAGATGCGGGAAATTTAAAAAATATAAATATTGCAGGGCTTGATTGCCATATAGGATCGCAATTAACCGAGATATCCCCGTTTAATGACGCCGTTACCATTATAAAAGACCTCTTGTATAAGCTTATTAATAAAGGGTTTGACATTAAATACCTTGACCTTGGAGGCGGACTTGGCATAACTTATGAGAATGAAGCGCCTCCCCACCCTTCGACTTATATGAATTCAATCAAAAGCATATTGAATGGTTACAAAGGCAAGGTAATTTTTGAACCGGGAAGGGTAATAGTCGGCAACAGCGGTGCATTTATTACAAAAATAGTATATAATAAAAGCACTGGGCATAAGAATTTTGTCATTGTTGACGGGGGTATGAACGACCTTATCAGGCCCGCTTTATATGAAGCGTATCATGAGATCGTTCAGGTCGTTAAAAAGAGGGGATCAAAGATAAAAGCCGATGTGGTTGGCCCTGTTTGCGAATCTGCGGATTTTTTTGGCAGGGACAGGATATTTAATTTGCCGGAAGCTGGCGATCTTATGGCGATCTTTAGTGCCGGGGCTTACGGTTTTTCTATGTCTTCTAATTATAACTCCCGTCCCAGAGTACCGGAAATCCTTGTAGATAAAGACAGGTTTTTTACTATAAGGCAAAGGGAAACTTATGAAGACCTCGTGGAAAAAGAACATATACCGCCGTTGAATTAAAAAGAAAAAGGGAAAAAAGAAAAAAGGGGTAAGACGATGTTTAAAGGTGTTTTTACAGCTATTGTAACACCGTTTAAAGATACCGTAATAGACGAAAATGCTCTTCAAAAAATTATTGAGTTTCAAATAAAAAATGGCGTAA
Source organism: bacterium (assembly GCA_021818985.1). GTDB lineage: Bacteria > SZUA-79 > SZUA-79 > Acidulodesulfobacterales > Acidulodesulfobacteraceae > JAKASO01. The sequence continues at coordinate 24,825 of JAKASO010000012.1, read as the reverse complement.
GCGGCATCGTGGCATGCGGTAGCACCGGTGAGTCTGCTACGCTTTCCTTTGAAGAACATATTAAGGTGATCGAGCTTTCTTCCAAATTCTGCAATGGCAGGGTCAAGGTTATAGCCGGCACTGGATCCAACAACACGGAAGAGGCTATTTGTCTTGTTAAAGCCGCCGAAAAATTTCAGATTGACGGACATCTGCAAATCGCGCCTTATTACAATAAACCTACTCAGGAAGGTCTTTATCTTCATTTTAAAAAGATATCCGAAAATGCTAAACTGCCGGTAATACTTTACAATGTTCCTTCAAGAACTTCCGTCAATATGTTGCCGGCTACGGTAATCAGGCTTTCCGGGATTAAAAATATTAAAGGCATTAAAGAAGCAAGCGGTTTACTCGATCAGGTAACCGAAATTTTAAGCGGTGTTCCGGACGACTTTTGCGTTCTATCCGGCGATGATGCTCTTACGTTTCCTATTATAGCCGTCGGCGGCCACGGCGTTATTTCAACGGTATCCAATGTTGCGCCTAAGGATATGGTTGATATGGTAGATCACCTGTTCAAAGGCAATTATAAAACTGCGAGAAAACTTAATTTTCAATTATTGCCTCTTATTCATGCAATGTTTATCGAAACCAATCCAATACCAGTAAAAAAGGCGTTGAATATAATGGGGCTTATTGAAAACGAGATAAGGCTTCCTTTATCCGAACCTTCCGGCGCCACTATCCAGAAAATAAAAGAAGCGCTTAAAAATTATGGAATCATAAAATAAATTAATTTTTTAAGGGGAAAGATTTTGAAAAAGACTGGAGTTATTGTTTGTGGCAGCAGCGGTAGAATGGGGAGTTCTATAATTTCTTTAATTAAGGATCATCCTAATCTTGTTTTTATCGGTGGTATTGATATAAAATATGCGGAAAGCGAGATTACTAAAAAGCCTCTAACCGATACTGCCGGCATCTTAGAAGGAAAAAGTTCTCCTGGCAAATTTGTTACCCTTAAAGAAGCCCTGCATTGGTCATCCGGCATTAAAAAAAAGGTTATTATAGATTTTAGTTCGCGTGCATCTTCCATTGTTTATGCCCGGGAGGCGATGCTTTACAGTGTTCCTATAGTTATAGGTTCGACCGGTTTTTCTGAAGAAGATATTGAGGCTGTGAGGGATTATGCCAAACATATACCCGTTGTCCTTTCCGGCAATATGAGCATGGGGATAAATGTTTTATTGAATATAGTTTACAATGTTTCAAAATATCTTGGCGCCGGCTACGATTGTGAGATAGTCGAAAAGCATCACAGGCATAAAAAAGACACGCCGAGTGGAACGGCGCTCATGCTTGCTAAAAGTATTGCCGGGCAGAAAAAACTCGACCTGAAAGAAGTTGCCGTTTTCGGAAGATGCGGCGAGATTGGGGAAAGGACGGACAACGAAATAGGAATCATGTCCGTCAGGGCTGGGGATATAATCGGCGAACATACCGTAATTTTTGCCGGTAACGACGAAGTTATAGAAGTAACCCATAAAGCGATTTCGCGTAACAACTTTGCTAAAGGCGCTATTAAGGCGGCCTTATGGCTTGGCGATAAAAAAAGTGGATTTTTTGATATGAAAGACGTTTTAGGATTCAGTAAAAACGGAGAAGGATTGTAATTTTTATGAACAAAACAAAATATATATTTGTAACTGGCGGCGTTGTTTCAAGTCTCGGAAAAGGCATCGCTTCGTCTTCTATTGGAGCGCTGCTTGAAGCAAGAGGGCTTAACATAACGATACAAAAGCTTGACCCTTATATTAACGTAGATCCCGGCACTATGAATCCATTTCAGCATGGTGAGGTCTTTGTCACCGACGACGGTGCCGAAACAGACCTTGATCTTGGTCATTATGAAAGGTTTACTTCGCTCTTTCTCACCAAAAAGAATAATCTTACAAGCGGTCAGGTTTATGACAGTATTATTAACAATGAAAGAAAAGGGGTGTATTTAGGTAAGACCGTTCAGGTTATTCCTCATATAACCGACGAGATAAAAAGGAATATTATCGAAGTTTCTAAGGACAAAGATATTGCAATTGTTGAAATTGGAGGGACGGTCGGCGATATCGAAAGTTTGCCGTTTTTAGAAGCAATAAGACAATTCAGGCTGGATTTGGGGCGGGAAAATGTGCTTTATATTCATCTTACCCTTGTTCCTTATATAAAAACGGCCGATGAATTAAAAACCAAGCCTACCCAGCATTCGGTAAAGGAACTGCGGACAATAGGGATAGAACCGTCAATTATTGTATGCAGGGCAGATCGCGTTCTTCCGTCCGATATAAAGGCAAAGATTGCATTGTTTTGCAATGTAGAACCGGATGCGGTTATTACAGCTAAAGACGAAGAAAGCATTTATGATGTGCCGTTAAGTTTACATAGAGAAGGGCTTGATGTAAAGATAATAGAATACCTTGACATCTGGGCTAAATCCCCAGATTTAAGTGAATGGGAAAAGATATCGAGCGGGCTTAAGAAAGCAAAACATTCTGTTACGATAGGCGTTGTCGGGAAATACGTAAACCTTAAAGAGTCTTATAAAAGTCTTAATGAAAGCCTTATTCACGGCGCTCTGGCAAACGAGACACACGTTGATATAAAATATATCAATTCCGAAGATTTTGAGTGTGAGAACATAGATGCGCCGTTGCAGGAACTTTCAGCCTGCTCGGGCATACTAGTTCCCGGCGGCTTCGGCTCCCGGGGCATAAGCGGAATGGTTACGGCAATAAATTATGCCAGAACGAACGCTATCCCTTATTTTGGCATATGTCTGGGCATGCAGCTTATGACCGTGGAATATGCAAGGAATGTGCTGGGGCTAAAGAATGCCGATTCAAGGGAGTTTAACGGCAATCCGCAAGATCCGGTGATAGATCTTATGGAAAACCAGAAAAATATCGGAACAATGGGGGGCACTATGAGGCTTGGCGCTTATCCCTGCGTAATTAAAAAAAATACGCTTGCATTTAATATCTATTTTAAGAATTTTAAAAAATCCGGTAAAAATACAAAAAATTATGTCAATCTTAATTCCGACGGCACTATTTCAATAAGTGAAAGGCACAGGCACAGGTTTGAATTTAACAATGCTTACAGAGAAATTTTTGATAACGGCGATTTTACCTTTTCGGGAATTTCGCCGGACGGAAAGTTAATAGAGGTCAGCGAACTAAAAACTCATCCGTGGTATATCGGCTGCCAGTTTCATCCAGAATTTAAATCCACTCCGTTATCCCCTCATCCATTATTTAAAGAATTTATTTCCGCAGCATTAAAACATTCAAGAAAATTTGAAACAAAAGGGCGTGGGTCCGCTAAAAAGTCTTATGAAACCTGCTAATCCATTTAAGCCGTTTACGAAAAAGAATTTGTTTGAAATACTCGGACTTAAACGTGTTTCGCCCGATTATCCTTTTATTATTGCCGGTCCATGCGTTATAGAAAATTTTGGTATTTTGAACGAATGCGCATCATACTTAAAAGATCTTGCTGGTGAGCTTGGGTTTAACCTTATATTTAAGGCTTCCTACGATAAAGCAAACCGGACGTCCGTTAATTCTTTCAGAGGTCCCGGCATCGACAAGGGTCTTGACCTGCTAAAAAAAATAAAAGACAAGTTTAATATTCCTGTTTTAAGCGATGTCCACAGAATTTCAGAGATCGGAAAAGCTAAAAATGTTCTTGATATTATTCAGATCCCAGCCTTTTTGTCAAGGCAGACCGACCTCATACTTGAGGCAGGCAGGACGGGTAAGGTTATTAATGTGAAAAAAGGACAGTTTTTAGCGCCGTGGGACACGTCTTTCATAATCGAAAAGTTAAGATGGACTGGAAACAACAAGATAATTTTAACCGAAAGGGGCGTCAGCTTCGGCTATAATAATCTTGTTGTTGACTTTAGATCCATTCCCATAATGAGAAATCTCGGTGTTCTTGTGGTATTTGATGCGACCCACAGCGTTCAATTACCGGGCGGGTCAGGTTCAAGTTCGGGGGGAGACAGAAGGTTCGTTATGCCGCTTGCCAGAGCTGCTTCGGCCGTCGGGGTTGACGGCATATTTTTTGAAGTTCATCCAAATCCCCCTTTAGCAAAAAGCGACGGCGCAAATTCCGTTTATCTTTCTTCTTTAAAAGACAACCTAAAAGCGATATTGGAGATTTCCAAGGTTGCCTCTTGCGTTATATAAAATCCGTTATATAAAATAAATGGTAAATTGATATCAGTGGTAAATTGATTTTATATAGAAATCTATTTATGTTATAATTTATCATATATTATATATATATAATATATATTGGGATCCCCATTTTTTTAAAGGGCTGTCCTTTAATTTTTTTTATGCTAATTAATATGCCGGAAGAAAATTTAGATATTTTGCAGGTTGCTTCAAATGTTTTAAAGGTTGAAGCAGAATCCATTCTTGCTCTTATAAGCAGGCTTGACGAAAATTTTGAAAAGATGGTGAATTTTTTGTTTAATATTAAGGGAAAGGTTATTTTGACGGGTATAGGCAAATCCGGTATAGTGGCAAGAAAAATCTCTTCGACCCTTGCAAGCACCGGTACTCCTTCGTTTTTTATGCATCCAGCGGAAGCTGCGCACGGCGATCTCGGCATGGTTTGCGGCGATGACGCGGTTATCGTGCTATCTAACAGCGGCGATACAAGAGAAATAATGTCCATATTACCCAGCATTAAATTAATAGGTGCTAAAATTATATCGTTTTCGGGAAATAAAAATTCCTTTCTTTTTGAGCTTTCCGATTATTTTTTTGATATATCCGTAATGCAGGAAGCCTGTCCTTTTAACCTTGCTCCCACTGCAAGCACGACGGCGCAGCTTGCAATGGGGGATGCCCTTGCGGTATGTTTATTGAAAAAGAGAAATTTTCTTGAGGAGGATTTTGCAAAACTTCATCCGGGCGGTTCCATAGGAAGAAAATTTTTGAAGGTTCATGAAGTAATGCATACGGGGGACAAAATGCCTTTAGTAAAAGAAACAAGCATGCTAAGCGAAGTTATCATGGAAATGACCTCAAAAAGGCTTGGTTTAACCGGAGTTGTTGACTCTGCAGGAAATCTCTCCGGAATTATAGTGGACGGCGATATAAGAAGGGCGCTCATGTCAAAAAAAAATATATTTAACAGACCGGCAAAGGATATCATGACCGTAAATCCAAAGACCATCGTTAAAGATGCTTTAGCCCAGGCGGCATTAAAAAAAATGGAAGATTTGAAAATCACCTCCCTTTTTGTTATTGATTATCCCGAAGATTTGAAACCTATAGGCGTGATTCATATACACGATATAATTAAATCCGGCATTGCATCTTATTGATATTGATTCTGCTATTTCGGTTAATATAATTATAAATAATAATAAAGCATAAAAATGAACGGCGACGATTTAAAAGATATAGATTTTTCGGCAATAAGCGTTTTTATTTTTGATATTGACGGGGTATTAACGGATGGGAAAATCTATATTTCCGAATCAGGAGAAGAGATCAAATGTTTTTATGCCCAGGACGGAAGCGGGATAAGAATGGCAAAAAGGCTGGGAATCAAAATCGGCTTTGTATCGGCAAGGCTCAGCGCTGCTTCAAAACTCAGGGCGGAAGATCTTGGCGTGGATTTTTATATAGAAGGCTGCAAGGATAAATTAAGCGCCGTTAAGTCCCTGTTAGACGATCATAATCTCTCATTCAATAATGTTTTTTATATGGGGGACGACATAGTTGATATTGGACTTATGAAAGAGGTGGGTCTTTCGGCTACCGTGCCGGAAGCTCCGGAGTACGTTAAGAATTTTGCCTTGTTTATTACCAAAAAAAATGGTGGACATGGCGCCGTAAGAGAGGCTTGCGATTTTATTCTTAAAAAAAGAGGCCTTTTATTAAATTTTTTAAAAGAGTTTGAAAAAAATTGAATGTCGTTAAATATAAAATTAAATATAAAAACGATTTTATAAAAAGGGTCGCATTTTCTTTAGGTTTATTTTTTCTCGCATTGCTTGGTTTTTTTTTACTGCTTCATTATATAAGTTTTGAAGGCATTTCTTCGATTAAGTTTAAAGTTTCAAAAAACTATATAAACTTAAAAAAGATAGATTATAAATTTTTTAAAAAAGGAAAATTGGCTTATGAAATATTTTCTGAAAATTTAAATTATCCGTCCCACAGGAAAAATATAATCACCTTAAATAATGTAAAGGTCTTTATATACGATATACGGCATAAAAAAAAACCAAAATATATAATTACAAGTGGCTCAGGAAGATTGAATGTTATCACAAAAGACGTCCGGTTTTCGGGAAATGTTATTATTAGAGATGTTAACGGTTCTGAGATTAAAACGGCAGCCGTAGATTATTTAGAAAAAAAAGATGAATTTGAGGCTCCAGGTTATATTAAAATAACGGGGAAGAAATATATTATTACAGGCACGGGATTAAAATTCTATGTTAAAAAAGATATTTTTACTATAAAAAAGGGCGTCAGCATGAGCGTTAATCATTTCAAGAACGGCATTTACGCTTCGAAAATTAAAACCGGATAAGGGAAAACGAAGGTGGATATAAAAATAGATATGAATATAAAAATGTTTTTTATTGTTTTTTTATTGACTTTATTTACATTTTTTTCGGGCGGTTTTTCCGGCAAATATGCAAACGCAAAGGCTATTGCCAAAGTTGTTTCTAAAGCTGCAGCCAAGCCGTCCGGCAAGCCTAAGTCTAAACCTAAATCATCTAAGATACATATAACATCAAATTCGCTGATTGTTAACAATAAAAAAAAGACAGCCGTTTTTTCAGGCAAAGTCATTGCTGTAAAAAAAGGACTTAAGGTGTTTTCGGATAATTTGGAGGTTATTTATACAAAAAAAAGTAAGATAAAAAATTTGATAGCAACGGGGCATGTTCACATAATCAAGGGAAAAAACAATATTACAGGGGGTAAGGCTGTTTTTTACAATCTTAAAAGGATAGTTATAGTTACGGGAGAGCCTGTCGCATGGGCTGGAAAAAACAGGATAACAGGCGATAAGATCGAGATGAATTTAAAAACCGGCGTTTCAACAGTGCTATCTGGACATAAACGAAGAGTGAGCGCCGTTATTTATTCAAGTAAAAGCCTTACTTTGTCAAAAAATGGCAAAAAGAAAACGCCTAAAAATCATATAAAAATAAAAAAAATAAAAAAGAAATAGTGAAAATAAAAATATATGTTAGCTAAGGCGGTAAGCGCAAGCCCAATCGGGTAATTTTAATATAACTTTAAAAAGGGATTAACAATTATAAATTGCTTAAAGCCGTTCATTTAACAAAAAGATTTAGAAAAAGGGCCGTAGTTAATGATGTTAGCTTGGAGGTTAAGGCAGGCGAGATAACGGGACTTTTAGGTCCTAACGGAGCCGGCAAAACCACGACTTTCAATATGATAGTCGGAATGATCAAGCCTGACGGCGGGTCTATATTTTTAGACGACCGGGATATTACCAAAGAACCCATGCATAAAAGAGTAAGGGCAGGGATGGGCTATCTCCTGCAAGAACCGTCGGTATTCAGAAAACTTACGGCTGAAGAAAACCTGCTTGCGATTTTTGAACTGTTAAAAATATCGCATAATGAAAGATATAAAAAATTAGATGAATTGATAGGAAGATTTGGTTTGGAAAATGTTAGAAAATTACCTGTTATGAGCCTTTCGGGTGGGGAAAGGAGAAGGATTGAGGTTGCCCGTTCTTTTATCCTTTCCCCGAAATTAATTCTTTTAGATGAGCCGTTTTCGGGGATAGACCCGGTCGCTGTTGAAGATATGCAGGATATTTTAATTAAATTAAAACAGGAGTCAATAGGCATACTGATAACCGATCATAATGTAAGGGAAGCTTTAAGGATATGCGACAGTGCTTATATTCTTAACGACGGCAAGGTGATAGAAAAAGGAGAGCCGTCGCACATAATTTCAAGCAGTATTGTAAAAAGATTATTTCTTGGAGAAAAGTTTAATATAGGTATTTAGATTTAGGCGATAAAGTGGTAGTTCACGTCAGGGTTTTTGAAAATTGGGTTTTTAAAATGAACCGGATAGAATTAAAACAAAATTTAAAACTAACACAGCAGCTTGTTATGACGCCGAAGCTGCAGCTTGCCATAAAGATGCTTACTATGAATAACCTTGAGTTAGCAGAAGTAATAAGGCAGGAGATTACTGAAAATCCCATTATTGATGATGAACCCCCAATTATTGGAGAAAAATCGGAAAATACTAAAGCTGATGAAAGTTTCGATGACGCCTCTTATTTTAAGGAAATAAAAGACTATGTCATCAATTACGACGAACAGCTCCGCGACCTGTCCAAACCTATAAATTTAGACGGCAAGCAGGATAAGAACTATATTTTGGAAAATAGCCTTATCGAAACCGATACCCTCTACGAATTTATAATGGATCAGGTTAGAACGGGCGATTTTACGGAAGATGAAATAAGGTTATGCGAGTATATTGCAGGAAATCTTGATTCTGATGGTTTTTTAACTGTATCGAAACAGGAACTGGAAAATTATGCCGGTGACCGGAAGTTGCTTCTTGAGCCCCTGCTTTATAAAATGAGCAGGCTTGAACCTGTTGGGATAGCCGTTTGCGATGCCGTGTCGAGTCTTTTAGTACAGGCTGATTATTTCTTTCCGGATGACCGGCTGCTGAAAGAAATAATAAAAGATTATTTAAAAGACGTTGCAAACGGCAATAATTATAAAATATTGAAAGAAACCGGCGCACCGGTCTCACAGGTGGAGGAAAGCATAAGCAGGTTGAAGACCTTAAATCCGAGACCGGCAGTTAATTTTGGACAGGCGGAAAGCAGATATATTGTTCCCGATCTGTATCTGAGAAAGATTAACGGAAAATATGCCGTTTTTATGGAGGACGATTCTTTACCGCCGATTAAGATTAGTTCTTATTATAAAAAAATACTTAATGGAGAGATCGAATCAAGTGCGATCACTAAGGATTATATTGAAGAAAAGCTGAAATCCGTTATGTGGCTCATTAAGAGTATTAAGACAAGAAAAGAGACTATATTGAAGATAGCTAATTCTATCGTTGAAAGGCAAACTGATTTTTTTGATAAAGGCAGGGGTAATTTAAAGCCGTTGATTTTAAAGACGATAGCTTCGGAGCTGGGACTACACGAATCTACGGTGTCTAGAGCCACATCCAATAAATATTTAAGCACGCATCTTGGGGTTTTTGAGCTTAAAGATTTTTTTTCTGGTTCTGCCTACGGCGATGTTTCATCCGATTATATTATGTTAAGAATAAAGGAGATAGTGGAAACCGAGAAGGTAACTGGTAAAATATATAGCGATAGCGATATAATGGTAATATTGAAAAAAGCCGGCATTAATATCGCTAGAAGAACAATAGCCAAATACCGTGATATTATGGATATCCCCCCATCTAACAGAAGAAAATAAAAATTCACTTAAGAGACAAACTCTTGCAGATTGTTAAATAAAAGGAAAAGCATTAAGAAAATCTATTAAAATAAAAAAAATTTACGGAGACGACCCACATGAACATTATAGTTACCTTTAAACATCTTGAACCTACGGATGCGATTAAGTGGTATGCTGAGTCAAAAGTTTCAAAATTAGAAAAATATCTTAATAATATTATCGAGGTCCATGTTATTTTGAGCATGAAAAGGGTTCAGCATAAGGAATCCGGTACAGCTTCCGTTAAATTAGTTGCTAAAAACCTTACCATTAATGCGCAGGAAGAATCATCCGACATATATAGCGCTATAGATCTTCTTACGGCAAAGGTCGAATCACAGATCAAGAAGCATAAAGATAAGCTCAGAAGAAAAAATTATGAAAACAAAAATTATGAATTACTGGAAGAAAATGGGAGGTTTTCAGATTTAAATGTTGATATTGTTGATGATTATGAAAAAAAACCATTAAAAGTCGAAGAGGCAATAATCAAGCTCAATAAAAAGAAAAAAAATTTCATTGTTTTCAAAAATACGGTCTCGTCGAGGGTAGCGATCCTTTTTAAAAAGGACGACGGCAATTATGCCTTAATAGAACCCAATATAAAAACATAGATAGAAATTCACATAGAAATATGGAATGATATGCGATGAACTTTATGGAAGCGGTTAAAACTCCGTTAAATATAGTATTAATAAGCGGCATCTCCGGTTCGGGCAAGTCGTCGGCTTTAAAAATATTAGAGGACAGGGGTTTTTTTTGTGTGGATAATATGCCGATCCTGCTGCTTCCCAAGTTTTTCGAAGTAGCTTTAGAGGCAAGGTTAAAAAATGTTTTGTTTGTTGTTGATATAAGGGAACAAGGCTTTCTTGACACGTTTGAAGAATATATTGATTTTTTGAAAAGCCGGTCGTCATTTTTTAGATTTATTTTTTTTGATGCAAGGGATGATACCGTTATTAAACGTTATTCGGAAACGAGAAGAAAGCACCCGTTATCGGAAGAAAAAAGCATTAAATCCGCAATAGAAAAAGAAAGGCTTCTTTTGCAGGATATTAAAAAATTTGCCGATGTGGTAATAGATACTTCCGAAATATCCATACACGATCTAAGCTCCGTCGTTTTGCCGTATGTTGAATCCGTGTCTTTAGGGAATGATTTAAGCGTAAGGATTATGTCTTTCGGATTTAAATTCGGCATACCGCTTGAAGCAGACACCGTATTTGATGTTAGATTTTTACCTAACCCTTTTTTTGTACCCGCTTTAAAAGACTTTTCCGGTACGGACGAAGCCGTTGGTAAATATATTCTATCGTTTAAAGAAACAGACCGTTTTCTTGAGGTTATATGCGACTTTTTAAAATTCAGCCTGCCTTTGTACAAAAAAGAAAATAAATCATATTTTACTATTGCGATAGGATGCACCGGCGGAGTTCACAGGTCTGTCGTAATAGTAAACGAACTAAAAAAATTGCTTGTTCAAGAAAATAGGATGTATCAGATATCGTATTTTCACAGGGATAAAGATAAAAAATAACTTCTTTATGTATGTTTTTGATTGATTTTAGGATAAAAATAATTTATGATGAATTGATTGCTGGCGGATGTTTGCGGCTTATCTATGTTATTAATTGTTATTAATTATTATAATTCCTTAAAGTCATTCTTCGAGTGAGCGAAAAAAGCCCTTAATGGCTTCGCTATGCTTAAAAGCTAGGGAGAGAGCGATAACTCAGAAAAAGAAATTTCTAACGGTGATTTAAGGTAATTATATTTATTAAGGGAGGAAAACAAATGGATCATAAAAGCGGAAATTTTATTTTTACTTCCGAATCCGTTACGGAGGGTCATCCGGACAAAATTTGCGATAAAATATCGGACACCATACTTGATTGTCTTATAAAACAAGATAAAAATTCAAAAGTTGCGATGGAAACAATGGTAACCACGGGATTAGTGGCTGTAGCCGGCGAAGTAACTTCCAAAGGAGTGATAAATTATCAGGATATAATCAGGGGAACTATTAAAGATATAGGATATGACGATTCGGAAACCGGGTTTGATTATAAGAGTTGCGGGATAATAGTTTCGGTGGGGTCGCAATCCCCTGATATACGCATTGGCGTTGAAAAGGACGCCAAAGAAGAGCAGGGGGCCGGCGATCAGGGTTTGATGTTCGGTTTTGCCGCATCCGAAACTAATGAATTTATGCCTATGCCGATATATTATGCGCATAAACTCACAAAAAGACTTGCAGAGGTCAGAAAAAAAAAGATTTTAGGTTTTATAAGACCGGATGGCAAATCTCAAGTTTCGGTCCGGTATGAAAACGGTTTTCCGGTCGTTATAACCTCGATTGTTCTATCTACTCAACATGCTAATTCCGTTTCCCAAAAAGACCTTAAAGAAGCCGTGATCGAGGAAGTAATTAAAAAAGTTATCCCATCCGATCTTCTCGATAAAAACACTAAATTTTTTATAAACCCCACCGGAAGATTTGTTATAGGAGGTCCTAACGGCGATACCGGCCTTACTGGCAGAAAGATCATCGCTGACACTTATGGAGGAATGGGGCGTCACGGCGGCGGGGCGTTTTCTGGTAAAGATCCTTCTAAAGTGGACAGAAGCGGTGCTTATATGGCAAGATTTATTGCAAAGAATACCGTTGCCGCCGGCCTTGCTAAAAAATGCGAAGTTCAGATCGCTTATGCGATAGGCGTTTCCGATCCCGTTTCCGTTATGGTGAATACTTTTGGTACTGGCATTTACGATGACGAGGTAATATCCGAAGCAATATTAAATATTTTTAATCTTAAGCCGTATTCAATCGTCAAAACATTGGACCTATTAAGGCCAATATTTGCAAAGACATCTAATTACGGGCATTTTGGTAGAACCGACGATGATTTTTTATGGGAAAAAACAGTTAAAATAGAAGAGTTAAAACGGGAAGCGGCGCAGATAAATAAGACTTTGGTTGCCGTTTAAATAATTAATATTGATTAATATTGAAAAATATAGGGATTTTTATATATGTCTTATGACATAAAAGATATCAGTCTTGCAAAAAAAGGTAAGGAAAGGATCGTCTGGGCGGAACACGATATGCCGGTATTATCTTTAATCAGGGAACAGTTTGCGGACACTAAACCGTTTAAAGGCAAAAAGATTGGGTTATGTCTTCATGTTACGGCTGAAACTGCTAATCTTGCAAGGACGCTTAAAGATGGCGGCGCCGAGGTTGCCTTGTGCGCATCTAACCCCCTTTCGACTCAGGACGATGTTGCAGCTTCGCTTGTTAAGGATTTTGGAATAAACGTTTATGCGATAAAAGGAGAAAATAACGATACATATTATAAACATATTGAAAGCGTCTTAAAATATAAACCCAATATTACACTTGACGATGGAGCCGATCTGATTTCCGTTATCCACAAAAAATATAAAAATTTGATCAAAAATATTAAAGCGTCTATGGAAGAAACCACCACTGGAGTTATTAGGCTTCGTTCAATGGAAGCTTCCGGAGAACTTAAATTGCCTATTATTGCCGTTAATGACGCTGATACCAAACATCTGTTCGATAACAGGTACGGAACAGGACAATCCACTTTGGACGGGATAATTAGAGCGACCGATATGCTTATTGCGGGAAAAAATTTCGTTGTTTTTGGATATGGATGGTGCGGAAAAGGTCTTGCAATGCGCGCAAGGGGCATGGGGGCAAATGTCATTGTTACTGAAATTAACCATATTAAAGCTTTAGAAGCCGTAATGGAAGGTTTTAGGGTTATGAAAGGGATTGAAGCCGCTAAAATAGGGGATTTCTTTTGCACGGTAACAGGCAATATAAACGTCATAGACAAAGAGCATTTTGAAGCAATGAAAGACGGCGCCGTTGTTTCCAATTCCGGTCATTTCGACGTTGAGATTAACATAAAGCAATTAAGAAAAATGGCAAAATCCGTCAAGGCGGCAAAGGATTTTGTCGAAGAATTTGTTATGAAAGATGGAAGAAGAATTTATCTTCTTGCGGAAGGCAGGCTTGTTAATCTTGCCAGCGCTCACGGTCATCCGGCAAGCGTCATGGATATGAGTTTTTCCGTGCAGGCCCTTTCTGCCGAATTTGCTATTCTCAGTAATAATATGCCGCCAAAAGTATATAATGTTCCCAAAGAGATTGACGAAAAAATTGCGTCCTTAAAACTTAAATCAATGGGGGCGGAGATAGATACCCTTACGGAAGAACAGGTAAAATACCTTAAGTCATGGCAGGAAGGCACTTAATCAACACTTAATCAATATCTGCAATAAGATATATTCCAAGAAGCGAAAAAGTTATATCTGCCATAAATGCGGCTAAGACCGGATTAAGCTGTAAGGCAGTCCCTAATGATATTGCAACCGAATTTATTATCCAGTAGCCAAAGGCAAATAAAATACTAATTCCTATTGCTGCAGATGCTCCGCTTTTTTTTCCTACCGACAGGCCGATAGAAATTCCAATTATTATTAGAATTAAATTAATTACCGGGAATGCAAATTTTGAATAATATGAAGTTTCTAGGAAACCGAGATCTGATCCGGATTTTTTTGCGACTTTAAGCATTTTCCCAATGTTAAATATAGATAAAAATTCTGGCCTTAGCATGCCAGATTTAAAAAAATTTAAGTTTAGCTTAATTGGAAGCATCTTTTTTCTAAAAATTTTTTCAGAAAAAGCGGCATTATTCTTTAAATGAAAATAAATTATAAGACCGTTTTGGAGCTCCAATCCATTTTTTAAAAACAATCCGCTTTTTGCATTATATCTTTTTACTAATTTGAATTTATTGTTAAACTGGTAGATATTTATATTTTTTAAAAGTTTTCTATGCAGATTAACTGTTTTAGCGATTATAATAAAATTCCGATAGTGGATTGAAATGTTTTTAGTATTGTATTTATAAAGTGAATTGATGTCAAATGTTCTTTTTTTGTTTATATATTTTTGCATGACAATCCTTCTTTCGATATTTGTTTTTGCGGTGACGAAATTCGAGAGCATAAAGGCAAAAACCGATATGCCTGTTGCTACTATAATAAGAGAAGAAGTGAACCTGAGCATGGTTAGCCCTGAAGACCTGATCGCCATTATCTCGTTGTTTTTGTTAAATGAGATCATGAGGAGCATTGCAGATAAAAGGACAGATAAAGGCAGAACCCTGTAAACTATTTCCGGTAATTTTAATAAAAAATAAAGAAGAATATAATAAAACTGCGGTGAATGTTTTGTAAATGCGCCTATATTTGTAATGAAATCTACTATAATGTAAAAAAATGAGAAAGAGCCAAGAGAAATAGCGAGAAATTTTGAAAATTCGGCCAAAAGATAGTTTCTAAGTATTTTCATTTTATAAAAACTTTTGAATAAAGAAAAATACCGGCTATAAGCAGGAATATATCAGCTCCCCATACCCCCAAAAAGGGATTAAAACCGCTCTTTATAGAAAGATACAGCCCTGAAGTAAATAATATGTAATAGATGATGACGATAATAATAGTATAAAAAATAGCAAGAAAAAGACTTCGTTTTTCCGAAAGCATTCCAAGCGGGATGCCGGTAAAAACGAACAGGATGGTAGCGGCCGGAACCGCGATCTTTTTAAAAATATATATAAGGTAGATATTTTTTTTGCCGCTTGTTTTTGCGGACGTATACTTGGCAAATAGTCTATGTATGGTCATAAAATGAATAGATTTGTCTTTATTCGGGAATGCAAACCCGTTCAATTTAATATTTATGCCATATGTGTCAAAATGCAGAAGCCAGAAATTTTTTGCGGAAGAGTTTCGATTTTGAATCTCCCCGTCTTTTAAATAAAAAGAAATTAAATTGCGTTTTTTATTATATACGATAGAACCGCTCTTTGCGATCAATGCTTCCGGTTTGTTTTTAAACTTATTTAGTATGAAAATGCCTTTAATAGTTGATTTCCTTAAATCTATATCCCTGATGAATATTTTAAAGTTGCCGAAATTGTTAGAGAATGTGTTTTTTTTTAAAGCGGAAAGAGCCGCTTTTTTTACCTCTTTTACCGCTAATATCTTGAAAAAGTAGTTAAATCTTGGCGCCATGTAAAAGGAAAAAAAAAGGGATATAAAAAATGGTATAAGGGAAAATAATAAAACAGGTTTTGTTAGCGTCAGCACCTTTATCCCCGATGCCTTTAACGCGATTATTTCATTATCCTGCGTCATTTTTCCAAATGTTATCAAAACCGCAAGTAAAAATGAGACCGGCAGCGTTATGACCATAAAATCAGGGATCGTAAAGCTTGCCAATTTTATAACGGAAATAATGCTTATGCCTTTATTTAATACCATATCGGTCAACATTAAAAAGCGGTTTGTCATCAAACTGAAGGTAACGATGATAAGCCCGAAAATAAAAGGCATGATAAGCTGTTTAAATATATATCTGTTGATCAAAGACATAATTGTTAAATTGATTAATTTAAAGTATAATAATAAATTATTGACTACGCGATATAATAATATTAGAATTATTTTAAAAAGCAGTGTATAGCCAGTATAACATTTTTTCCATATAATTAAAAGCTGCCGAATATTAACGAAAAATAAACGCATTCTTAAAAAGGCTGGAGGGTGTCATGTCTTATAATATACTTTTTATAGACGATAGCGGGGCAATGCAAGAAGCAGTTTCAATGATTTTTTCTGATAATCCGGATTTTAAGCTTAACCAGCTTTATGACAGTTCTTCACTAACTCAGGCAATTAAAGAGTCCTCCCCTTCTATTGTGATAATTAATTATAATTTAAGTAGTGCTAGTAGCTATAATTTAGTATTAAAAGCAAAAAAAGACCCGCAAGGTTCAAAGATTCCTATATTGCTTATAGTTCCGTCCGATCTTTCAAATAACGAAAGGGATCGTTTTGTCGAATTAGGAATAAGCGGTTTTATATACAGGCCGTTCGATAAGACCGCCTTTATTTCTAAAGTAAAAAAAGTTCTTGGGATTATTGAAACACAGGAAAAATTTGAAAAAAAAGATAATGCCAAAGTTTATGATATATCTATATTTGAAAGGAAAGAAAAGAAATCAGACCAAAGCAGCGCTGATGCGGGCGGCGGTGAAAGTTCCGGCTGGGAAACCGCAGCGGGTTCTACTAAACTCAGCGAGGCTTTCGAAAGGCTTTTTAAAGATGATGTTGTATATAAAGAATTTCAAGCATTGAATAGAACGGGCGGGGAAGAAGAACCGGCAAAAACCGCGGTTGCGCCGGTTTTGGCATCTTCGGAACAGGATAAATCTGGTGCGGGTGCGCTCAAAGAAAGCGGCGTTCAACATGATGGGCAAGTCGTTACAAGTAAAACGGAGGAAGAACGTTTAGGAGTGGATGTGTCGGAACTTTTGCAGAATAATTTATATACGGATATGATTGAAGAAGACTTATTAAAAGAAAAAGAAGAGGGAGGGATCGAGAAAATGAATATTTTAGGCGAAGATATTGCCGGCAAAATGGACAATTATTTAAAGAATTCAATAAACGAGTTATTGCGGGAGATCAAGCCGCAAATTATTGAAAATATTAAAGTTATTTTACCCGATATTGCCGAAAGGCTCCTTAAAGAAGAAATCGAAAAGGTGAAAGGTATTAATGTAAAAAATGAAAATCTTTGATCCGCAGGTTAGTTCTCTTGTAACTGACGCCTTGAACGAGGATATTGGGGGTTTTGATATAACTACCGACGCATTTGTTTGCAGGGAAGACCCTTATATAGAATGTGAAGTTATTGCAAAGGACGATGCCGTATTTTGCGGGTCCGACGTATTTTCTTTAGTATTTAAAATTCTTGACTGGAATGGCAATGAAATAAAATTTTTTGTTAAAGACGGAAGCAGCGTTAAAAAATTTCAAAAAGTAATTTCGATAAAAGCAAAGGCGAGTATTGTTTTGTACGGCGAAAGAACCGCGCTGAATTTTCTCCAGCACCTTTCCGGTATTGCCACCGCCGCTGCATTAGCTGTCAGAGAATTATCGGGTCTTAAAACAAAAGTGCTTGATACCAGAAAAACCCTTCCCGGTTTGCGTCTTTTACAGAAGTATGCCGTCAGGGTAGGCGGCGCTGAAAATCACCGTTTTGATCTTTCTTCTGGGATATTAATCAAGGATAATCACATAAAGCTTGCAGGAGGGATTAAAAAGGCGTTAGATATGATAAGATCATATAATTCGGGGTTCAATCAAAAAATAGAAGTGGAAGTTACCAATATAAACGAGGTTGCCGGAGCGTTAGACGCCGGTGCAGAAATAATAATGCTTGACAATATGGGCATAAATGAAATGAAAGAGGCTGTAAATTATATTCACGGCAGGGCGCTTGTCGAGGCTTCTGGAAATATAACAATAAACAATATGAGGGAAGTCGCTGAAACAACGGGTGTTGATTATATTTCTATGGGGTCTTTGACCAATGCGGCGAAACCTGCGGATTTCTCTTTAAATTTTAACAGGAGGTTTTAATAAGTGATGGCAGTAATGACCGATGACGATTGTATTGATATCCTTGAAATAAAAAAATACCTTAAAAGCCCAATCATCGGAAGAAATATTTATTATGAGGAGAAAGTTTCTTCAACAAATTCAATGGCAAAGGACCTTGCGATTAAAGGCGTAAAGAACGGCAGTGTCGTGATAGCCGACATGCAGGAAAAAGGCAGGGGGAGGAATGGAAAGATCTGGATATCTCCGCCCGGGCGCAATATATACATGTCCATTATTTTAAGACCTAAATTCAGCCCTGAAGATGCGCGCGGCATGACCATGCTTGCCGCGGTATCGGCAGCGGACGCCATTTTGGAGATTACATCATTAATGCCTCAAATAAAATGGCCGAACGATATACTGATAAATTCTAAAAAGGTTTCAGGTATACTTACGGAAATGGGTACGCAAAATAATATAATAGAATATATCATTGTTGGAATAGGTATTAATGTTAATTTGAGCGAGGAGGGTATTCCGGACGATATTAAAAATATAGCCACCTCTCTTAGTATGGAATTAAATAAAACGCAGGGCAAAAACATTTCCGGAAATACCCGTCTTATAAGCAGAAATAAACTTATCATAAGTTTTTTAAACAAATTCGATAGATATTATGAAATGTTCCTTTCGACAGGATTATCGCCTGTTTTGCAATCGTATCAAAAATATTTTGATATGATAGGCAAAGATGTTGAGATTACGCTGGAAAACAGAAAGGTTAAAGGTCAGGTGGCAGGCATAGATTCTAAGGGAGCGCTTTTAGTGAAAACCGGGGAAAATGAGCTTGAAAAGATAGTTTCCGGAGAACTTAATTATTAAATGTTTGTATCCTGCGATATAGGTAATTCCACTTCGGTTTTTGGAGTTTTTAAAGAAAACGAATTAATAAAAACTTGGGCGGTTTCTACCTCAAAAATCTTATCGAAGGGCGAAGCCAGCTTTTTTTTACATAAAACTTTTTCAACTTATGGATTAGATATTAAAACAGTTACAAATGCTTGCATATCATCCGTAGTTCCCTCCGTTAATAAGTTTTATAAATCATTTTTTAGTTCGCTGCCGTGTGACTTTATGTTCATTTCCTCAAAAATAAAAACCGGAATTGATCTGTGCGTTGACAACCCTGAAACATTAGGTGCGGATCGCATCGTAAATGCGGCTTACGCGTATTATTTAAGTAAAGAATTTCAAATAATTATAGATACCGGCACAGCCCTTACCATTGATGTTGTAAACGGAAATGGAAAATTTATGGGTGGCGTGATCTTTCCTGGAATGACCTTGCTTGCCGGATGTTTAAAAGAAAAAACAGATATGCTTCCCCTTATTGATATAAAAAAACCAAACTTGCTTATAGGCAGAAATGCCGTTTCCTCAATAGAATCGGGTATATTTTACGGGACCGTTTTTTTAATTAAAGGTTTTGTCGAAGCGATATACAGGGAATTTGATATTAAAAAGAGTCCGGTTATTTTTACCGGCGGCTTATCGCGACTAATAGCCGGATCATGCCAGGTAGATGGGATGAAATACGTGGATGAGTTCTGGACGATCAAGGGAATTAAGTATATATACGACCTTAATAATCCTAAGTAAGCTAAAAAAGATAAGCCAAAAAAAAGTAGGAGGTCTATATTTCAAATTCAAGTCCATCGTAAGAAGGAATAATATTGGGCGGTAGCGCCTTTTTTATCTCCTCGTAATCTATTTTATGACTCATATGAATTAGATAAGTTTTTGACGGTTTTAAAATTCCGGATATATTAATCGCCTCTTCAACCGACAGATGGGTAGGATGTTTTTGGTATCTTAGCGCATCTATCATAAGCGCGTCTAAACCTTCCAAAAGCTCGAGCGAACTTTCGGGGATCTTTGAAATATCGGTTAAATATGCAAGGGTTTTCAATCTATAACCATTTATCAGGTCGTAGCCGTGGTAGATAGGGATGCTTAAAAAAGTAAGCCCTTTAAATTCTAATTTTTTATCTATAATGTTTGGAATAAGATCGGGTTTACTTGAAAGCAATTTTTCTTTTTTAAAGATATAATCAAACTTGGTCGTAATAGTCTTTATGTCGTTTTCCGAAGCAAAAACAGGGATAGAGCCTTTTTGGATATAATTAAATATCCTGAGGTCGTCAATGCCGTGCAGGTGATCGGCATGGGTATGCGTGTAGAAGACGCAGTCAATCTTTTTTACGTTAAAATTAAGAGCCTGCGTCCTAAGATCCGGCGTTGTATCTATGAGGCAATTAACGCCTTTTTCTTCTATCAATATTGACGGTCTTAATCTTTTGTTTTTTGGATTTTGCGATATGCAAACCTTGCAATCGCATCCGATAAGAGGAACTCCTGTCGAGGTACCGCTGCCGAGAACTTTTACTTTCATATATTTATATATATTACACTATATCTACCATAATCACAATGTAAAACTTAATTTCTAATGCGCAGATTAAGGTTTTATGCTTATTTGAGATGTATTTGAGATGAAGTTTAATAAGATGTATAATGAAAAAAATGTCGAGAATTAATTTGAATATAATTAAAAAATTAATATTTACGGTTCTGATTCTTTTTTTTATTTATGGTGTTTTTATCCTGTTTTCTTCCGATGTTTATGCTAATTCAAGAATTTCAAATGTTATAGTTACTTCTTACGGGGGCGATAAGATAGTTTTATATTTTAAAGTTAAAAGGGCATTCGATGTAAGCTTAAAAAAAGCTATTCTAAGCGGCCTTCCCGTTAAATTCAGATTTAATATCAGGATCCTTAGCCGGCCTTCGATGACAGTTATATATAATAGAATGATCATAAATAAGATGACTTATGACGATCTGAATAATTATTTTATTATAAAATATTACTATAATAAAAATAACGGGCATGCAAAGGTTGTAATTAAAAAGGCTTTTAACAGTGCCCTTAAGTTAATGTCCCGTGTGGATGATCTTGTTATATCAATCCCGTCCGGTTTTAAAACGGGTCATAAATATCTTATTGTTATAAACGGTGTCTTAGGAACAGTAAAATTACCCTTTCCATTTGATTATATCCCGTTTATTAATAATTATTTTCAAATAACTACAAACACTTACAGGCTTAAATTTATATATTGAATATAATATATTGACGCATATTTATATTAAAACAAAATGAGCAAAAAGAGCGTGTCTACGGAAAAGCGCAGGATAAGAAGGGAGGTTATTTTTATATTAATAGCCGTGGTCTTGATTCTTGTTTCCACCGTTATAGAAACAAGGATGCTTTCCTTGCCCAGCATTTCATTAAGTTCCAGGATCATTATTTACGGTTATATTAATATCACCGTTATTTTGTTTCTTTTAATGTTTTTTCTGGTGCTTAGAAATATTATAAAGCTGTTTTTAGACAGACGCAAAAATGTTATAGGTTCAAGGCTTAGAGCAAAATTGGTCGCATTATTTGTCATTGTAAGTTTAATACCCTCCGCTTTTATGTTTATTGTGATAATTGCAACCGGTTTTGTAGCTAATACCATAAATAAATGGTATATTCCGAGAATGGAAAAATCCATGAGTTACACGATAAAAGTTGCAAGATATTATCATAAGAACAAAAAATTCATGCCGGATAACAAAAAAATAGACGATATGATCAAAAGCATTTCACATTTTTATACGGCATATTCACAAATAAAATTTATTAAAAATCCGATAGAAACTACTTATCTGATCGTATTTTCAACCCTTACCCTGCTTATTTTGTTTATTTCATCATGGATAGGATTTTATCTTTCCAAAAAGATAACAAAACCTGTAACAGATTTGGTTGACGGGACGGAAAAAGTGGCGGAGGGTGAACTGGATATCGAGATCCCCGTGAGTTCGGACGACGAAATAGGAATGCTCGTTAGTTCGTTTAACAACATGGCCAAGGATCTCGGGAAAAATAAGAAAGTTATCGAAAAAGTGAACTCCGATCTTAAAAAAATTAATGAGGAAATAGAAAGAAGAAGAAAATACATGGAAATAATATTAAAAAACATTCAGGCCGGAGTGGTTGCGGTTGATTCTTCAGGGAAGATAAGGTCAATAAACTATGCCGTCCAGCAGATGTTTCAACTCAGTCCGCAGGAAGTCCTTAATAAAAATTATAAAGATGTATTTGATAAAACCGCCTTTTCCGAAATAAGGGATATCGTAAAAGATCTTGCTAAAGAAAATAAAGAAAGCATTACAAAAGAAATCAAATTGAACGTCAAAGGGAAGCTGAATGTTTATATTATAAGCATTACAGTAATGAAAGACGAATTAAATAACTATATCGGTTTTATTATAGTTTTAAACGATACCACCGATATGATGAAAGCCCAGAGGATGGCGGCATGGGAAGATGTTGCCAAACGGATCGCCCATGAAATAAAAAATCCTTTGACCCCGATAAAGCTTTCCGCCCAAAGATTAAAAAGAAAATTTGAAGGGAAAATAGGTGCAGATAGCCGGATATTCAATGATTCGATAGATACTATAATCAAAGAAGTGAATGATCTTAAAGGTTTAGTTGATGAATTTTCGCTATATGCAAGGCTTCCAAAAGCGAATTTTGATTATGTTAATATAAATTTACTGTTAAGCGAATCTTTAACGCTTTATAAAAATGCCCATAAAGACATCAAATTTATAGAGGTTTTTGATAAAGAAATGCCGTTATTATATATAGATAAACTGCAGGTTAAAAGGGCTTTTGTAAATATATTCAACAATGCCGTTTACAGCATACATACAAAGCAAAAAAAAGGAAAATCTAAAAATAAAAATGAGATAACCGTTATTACGACTTTTGATAAAGATAAAGAAACTGCGGTGATCAAAATTTCAGATACCGGCGCAGGAATTGATGCAGAAGTAATCCAGAACATATTTGAACCGTATTTTTCTACCAAGAAGGGCGGCGCGGGTTTAGGGCTTGCAATAACTAAAAATATAATTACGGAAAATAATGGTTGGATTACGGCAGAAAATAACGACCAGGGCGGGGCTGTTTTTATTATAGGATACAGGCGCATCGAAACGCAAGCTTAAGGACCTACAAGGGGATTTACCCCCTTTAATGTAGGGTGCGGTGCCCTTAACTGACTTATATAAAATATAAAAGTATAAAAAATATGGGAAATGTGTTGTGAAACTTGTTCTTATCATAGATGATGAAAAAAATATAAGGCAGTCGCTGTCCGGAATACTGCTTGACGAAGGATATCAGGTTATCTCCGAAGGTTATGGAGAAGCAGGTTTAAAAGCGTTTACCGATAAGTTGCCGAACGTTGTGCTTTTAGATATATGGCTTCCCGATTCCGATGGAGTGAATATCTTAAGCAGTATGGTAAAAATCAATAAAAATATTCCGGTTATTATGATATCCGGCCATTCCGATATCGAGACGGCTATTAAAACAATAAAAATTGGGGCATACGATTTTATCGAAAAGCCTTTATCCCTTGAAAGGGTTCTTATCACTGTGGAAAATGCGTTAAAATACAACGATCTGGTTGAAAAGAACGTTATTTTTTTAAGTTCGGGAATAGAAGACAGTGAATTAATCGGATACTCAGGACCAGTTAAAGAGTTAAAGGAAAAGATCTTAAAGGTGGCTTCCTCGGATGCCCCTGCTTTGATAAACGGTGAAAATGGAACTGGAAAAGAACTTGTCGCAAAATCTTTGCATTATAACAGCCCAAGGCGCGAAGAACCGTTTATAGCGATCAATTGTGCTGCCGTACCTGAAGAACTGATCGAAAGCGAGCTTTTTGGGCATGAAAAAGGCTCGTTCACCGGCGCAAACTTCCGCAAGAAAGGGAAATTTGAATCCGCAAATAAAGGTACGCTTTTTCTCGACGAAATAGGCGACATGAGTCTAAGAATGCAGTCGAAGATATTAAGAGTGCTTCAGGATGGCAGATTTCAGCGGGTGGGCGGAGAAACAACGATAGAAGTTGATGAAAGAATTATAGCCGCTACTAATAAAGACCTTGAAAATGAGATAAAGAAAGGCAATTTTCGAAGCGATCTGTATTTCAGGTTAAATGTTATCCCTTTTTATATTCCGCCGTTAAGGGACAGAAAAGAAGATATACCGGTTTTGATAGAGTTTTTTCTGAAAAAATTTATTCGTGAAAAAAATAAGGTTGTCCAAATCGAACCCGATGCTATGGAGGCTTTTAAAAACTATTCATGGCCGGGGAACGTGAGGGAATTAAAAAATATTATAGAAAGGCTTATAATAATGAATTATAGCGATAAAATTACAAAAAAAGATGTAATAGCCGAATTAAAGCTCGATAAAAATTTTTCCGTTAAAGAAGCTGACGGTTTAGATAAATATATAAATATTAAGCTGTTTAAAGATGCGAAAGATGCGTTTGAAAGGGATTATCTGATAAAAAAATTGCGTGAAAATAACCATAATATCTCAAAGACGTCCAAAGCTATCGGAATGTCCCGAAGAAACCTGCACAAAAAGATACTGCTTCTAAATATTAATATGCCGGATAATTAATAGATAATTAATAATTGATGATCATGTATGTGGCATCTTTTTAGCCCTCCCGCCAGTTTTAGAAAATAATTATTTCCATAGCGCCCCTTTCCTGACCACTTCTTCTAACCTTTACGGAGTTCTTATAGTAGAAGCCTGATCCATAGCGCTTCCTACCCTAGGTGCTTCTTCTAACTTGCGTATTTACGACCTAAGA
>JAKASO010000034.1 GCA_021818985.1 bacterium | reverse complement strand
AATATTATTTTAAATTAAAATATATAAAAAAAGGCGGCCTAATATCTAAAATTGGAAGAATTCACAAGAGTTTAATTACAAAAATTAACCCCGTCGCCAAAAACAGCATCGGCACAAAAGCAAAATGAAACGCCTTTATCCTGCTTTTATCAAACAAACCGTCTAACCTTGCGCCGAAATAAGTTATCAGCTTTCCGAGTATTATAGCGCAAACCGATATAATTATAATATTTTCTATCCCCACAAACGCCCCTATCGCTCCGGCCGTCAATATATCCCCGAAGGCGTAAGAGCCTAATTTCGTTATATCGATAAGGATAAATATCCCTGCGCCTATGCCTAATGCCTCAAGAGGCATTATTAACGGCATCTTTGATAAATACGCAAATAGAAAGCCCGCCAGTATCAGAAATATAGCGATACCCGCCGATATTCTTTCAAAGAGCATATCGGTTATAGACATTAGTATTAATCCGAAAAAAAGAACGAGATATTTAAAGTTTAACCCGTCAGGGACGATTAGCTTACGGGTCAAAATAAGGTTATCTGCGGCATAATAAATATCCGCAAGGTTGCGGGACAAAAAGGGATACAGGATTAGTATGCCGGCAAAAACGGCAAGGACGGGGAGAATGAAGATGCGCTTCTTGGGGTTAAACAAATGGTTTTTACCTGCAAAAATAAAGTTTTCTATTAACCGCTTTTTCAATATCGCCGACTAAATAAACTCTAAAATTATTCATAATATTTAGAGATGCGTTTATCCCCTTTATTGGCGTATTTACCTTTCAATGTGTCCTGATCCGCCTTATATGGAATTTTTGATATAATTCCTAATTCGCGCAATCTTTGGCGAATCCTCATTACATCATCTTTGTCTGTCCAATCGTATGTGTAAACGCAAATAACGCTCTTTTTAGCATCAGTAGAATTTGGATTTGGTTTTGCAGTGGAAACCTTAGCTGAGCTGCCTAATTTTCCTTCTTCTGTTGCAAGCTTGATTTTTATCCATATATCGTCAATTTGTGTTATTGGCGCAAAAATTAGCCACTTCCCACAATTTTTATTGGGATTAGGATAGGCATCAATCTTTCTTTCTGCATAAAACCAGAACTTATTTATCACCACGGAAGGTTTAGTGTTTATAGAAATTAAAGTTTCATCGGAAATACTTTTTATATTTTTCATATATTATTGCTATTATTTTTAACTAACTTATCAAATTCCTCAACTCTAATCGGTAGAACAAATGATTGATCTGAAGAAACCATGTAAAGATTGCCTGGTATTGTTTCGGTTTGTATAAATTTTGCAATAACACCGTCATAATTAATATTAGACTTTATCAAAACTTTAATGTCATCAGAATTGCCCATGTGAAATACCAAGAAATTTTCGGCTTGCGTTCTAATTTCTTCGGATATAGCAGATGGTCTTTGAGTTATAGCTACTAAACCCATGCCAAATTTTCTGCCTTCTTTAGCAATACGGACAAATGGATTTGCATTTGATTTTACAAACTCTTCGGATAAAACATTTTGCGCCTCTTCCACAAATATTACAGTATTTATAATATTTCTATCAAGATTAATTACATCTTCATGCTCTTGAGAAGTGTAATTTTGTTTATTTAATTCAAAAAGTTTTCTAACAATTACAGTAGATATTATACTTGCATCAAAACTATCTTTTAATGACAAATCTATTATGACCGTCTTTCCTTGACGCAAATATTCAAATACATCTTCAATTATAGTTGAATTAGATGAATGAACCCCCTTCCCTTCATCTATCAAATGCCTTATTCTTTTTCTTATGGCCATAATAGTTTTTCTTGCGCTTACGGTATCTTTTTGTGTTTTTGATTCAGCTCCAAAAAAATCGGGGAAATCTATGTGTAGCTTAGAAGGATCACTGACGTAAGAATCAATATTTTTAATAAAATCACCAACACCTTCTTCATCTAAATAGAGAAGAAATGATTTCATAACATCGGAAAATCCTGTTCCAAAACTTAAAATATCACCTACTGATAAATTTCTTGTAGAATCAATAAGAACCCTACCTTTATAAATAAAACTATTATTGTAATCCGCAGGGATAGTTTTGTCCGAATAAACAACTAAATTATTTTTTATATTTAGATTATTAATGTCTCCAAGTCCTAAAGGACCTGAAGTATTATTGCTTTTTATAAAATATTCTCCGTTTAAATCAAATATTAACTTCCCATAACTCGTATCTCCAATCATATAGTTTAACAAAACTTTTACAAGATTTGTTTTGCCGAAACCAGATTGAGCAAAAACCATAGTCCTTTTATTCCTAAGCTTATTTATATCAAATAAAATATTCCCTTTATCCTTATAAATTTCATCACCTATACACAAATTACCTATTTTTACGCCTGACTTATTATCTTTATTTAAAATCTCATTTATTTCAAATTGGTTAAGATGCCTTGCATGGTATGAAACCGTAGGTAATTTTCTTACAGCAGTGGTAAATTTAATAGAACTTCCTGATATAATAAACATTCCTAAAATTTTTATTTTATAAGTATAACTAAATATTTTTTGTTTATCTCTATCTGATAATTCTCTTTCGGCTATTCTTGCATAATGAACCGCTACAAGAGTTTTGTCTTGCGATCTAAATATAGGATCTTCATCATAAATTTCAGCTTCAACCCTTGCAAGAAACTTTGGTCCCGATTCATCACTGGGAGTCAATACAATAAAATCACCTGTCCTTGGACTTACTTTAGAATCCTCATAAGAGGAATAAATTAATAAAGCATCCTCAGTTGTTTTTTGTCCATATAAAACGCCAAAATCAGCAATATTTTGCATAACTTAAACCTCCTAAAATCGGTCATGTATATTTAAAAACATATTTTCTATATCAACATGGTCTATACGTTGAGATTCGTATAAAGCCAATTTAACCCTTTTAATTATCTCTTCATTAAAGTTATTTTTCAATGTAATAAAATGATGAACATCCACCAATGGATAAGGATAACCTAATATATAATGCTCTTGTGTAAGTCTCGTTAATTCTTTAAATATAGTGTTTAATTTGCCTATATCCCTTGTAAGATTTGTTTCTTTTATCCCAGGAATGCTATCAAAAATATTTATATCTATAACCATCCAATCATAGTTTTGAAGTTTTTCAACATAATCTAATCTTGCAACATGAAAAATACCGAATCCTCTACCGCCAGTTATATCTTTTTTTGCATACATATTAGATGTTCCTTTTTGTTTGTATGCTTGAGCTAATACATTCTCTGAAATCTCAAACCAACAACATAATTTTTGTCTTTTTGGATCGTTTATTGTAAAAGGATATTCGTATTTTAATTTATCTTGAAGATAATCGTCTATTTGTTTAAAAGTATAAGATAATTCCATTTTTGCAGGTGAATTTTTAGTTACGCCTACTATTATAAGTTCTTTATTTTTAATAAATTCGCCAAGTTTTACTAAATAATTTTGTTTAATGTTTAGAGAACGCAAAGCACCGTCTTTTAAAATAAAATCACCTGATTTGACAAAATCCAAGTTTGCTATTTCATAAATCATAGCCCATTCAAGGATTTCTTGCGCAAAAGATAACAAAGAAGATAAATTCTGAGTTAAAGCTTCTTTTGAATATGCAAATATATTTTCCGGTTCATCTTTAAAAAAATCAACAAGGCTACACACCAGAGGCATTGAAAGCAATTCATCAAAAATATTGAACAAATCATCTTCGCAGGTTATAAGAATGTTATTTGGATAACAAGAGCGACCTTTAATAACTGGATCGTCAAAATCGTTAACTCTTTGCTGGACACCTCTTTTATAGCATAAATACCCCGCTCCGTAAATACCAATAGATACACCATTATAAAACGATTGACTATTGTAACTTCCATCAACGGCAAAAAAATTTATATCTGAATTATCAATTTCATTAAAGGGCATAATTTCAAAAATCTGGGGAGTTTCTGCATTGTCAGATATTCCGATTACCGGAATATGGTGGTCCTTATTAGATCTTGCATTTATATGTTTTGCAACATTCGCTATGACTTCCTCAGTAATATTTGCATAACCCATATCAATAACCTTTATTATTAAATTTTCTTAACTAACCATCTTTCTTTCCAATACCCTATAAGGTTTTGCTCCTGCCTATCTATAAAATTAGGATTATCTGTTTTACCTGATAAAAATTCTTCCAAATTATTGATAAGCGGCGCCACGTAATAACCGCGTCTTATTCCATTAGTTAATAATCCGCTCAATCCTAAAATTGAAAGTCCTTTAGCAACAACCCTAAGTTTCCAGTTAGAACCGTTACCAAATTTATATGTTTTTAATATTTTTTCATCATGAATCCTTACTACATCATAAAGGATGCCATATACACCATTACAACTTAAATGCACATGCGTTTGACCATTCGTCTTGTCTATAAATTTCCATCCGTCAAGTCTGTTATAAATAGAACTTTTACCGAATGCTCCCATTGTGTCTATCATTACAAGCTCCGGAATTTTAACCTCTTTTCTGATTACCGTTTGTTTGCCTTGGTATCTATTTTTAAAGTCATTTTTGACCCTGTTAGATGTTGCTAAGAGCGCAATAAGTTTTGAACATAAATATTTATTATAAGGCGGGACAGATCCAAGGATATAAGCTGTCATCGTATTATATAACCTGTTCATTCTTTGTTCTTTTCCCCATATATTCGATATATCGGATTTAATCCATCTATCACCAGACAATTGTAATCTGAATATATTTTTATCCCGTACGCCCAGCGATATAAGCGAATCTGCGAGACCCAATATACCCATGACTTTTGAAGTATTTCTATCCCATACTATATAATCTAATCTCCTGCCATAGCCTGATGAAACAGGAGCACTCCAAAATGACTTTGCATAATTAAATATCTCTCTTCTTTTGCTATCGCCTAAGTTTATTAATTCAAGAACCGGTTCAATTTTTTTTGGATCAATATCGTTTTCTTCGGCGAAAAATAGTTTTGATTTTAATTCATATTTTTTATATTTATTATTGATTTTTTCAGCAAATCTCTTTTGTATTTGCCTTCCCGCATTATCCGGGGTAATTATATGAAAATTTTCTATAATAAAACCATACCCTTTCAAAATTTCAATAACATCATTTCTTTTGCTGTCTAAAATAGGATTATTGAGATGACCGACAATATTTTCTTTTATATCAGCATTTTTTTTGTCATAATCTATAACTGATAAAAGAGTAGAATTTTCAGGAATACATGAAATGGTCATCTAAATAATTACCTTAAAAAAATTATATTTTTATTTTTTCTTATCAAATGAGCAACGAAAAACTTACTTTACTCATAAAACATTATATACTATATATCCACTTGATAACAAGCCTATCTTCATTTTTACCCCATCTCTATAATTTAATTAAATTACATTAATCATC
Organism: bacterium; assembly: GCA_021818985.1. Taxonomy (GTDB): domain Bacteria; phylum SZUA-79; class SZUA-79; order Acidulodesulfobacterales; family Acidulodesulfobacteraceae; genus JAKASO01. The sequence continues at coordinate 2,790 of JAKASO010000034.1, read as the reverse complement.
TTTTTCTACTATCATTAAAATAATTTTTATTTTTTCTTTTTATTACAGTAAATTCTTCACTATTTAAGTTTTCATAAAATCCTTGCCGACCCTTTATCTCGTAAGTAAATTCTTCATTATTTTCGTCTTTATAATAAATAACGTCTGCACCGCGACCTTTTTCAATTGTAGTTTTTCCAATCTGCTTCATTTTATATCTCCCTTAAAGTTTTAAATCAATTTATTTTTAATGCTTTCTAATTTTTCTATAATATCCTGAAAATTAATCATGCCTAAATCTCTATCGATACAATCATTAACTTCATTGAAAAGCCTACTCTTTTCTGCTTCTACTTCTTTACTCTGAGACAAAGGCTCATATAAAGGATATTTAAGTATAAATGATTGATAATTCTCTAGTTTTCCATTTAATATAAGCAACCAACGAGTTAATGACCTTATATTATCAAAGACACCCCTGTTCTTATAAAATAATTCAGTATCCAATAGTTTCTTGATAACTACCTTTTGTATGCTTACATCATAAATATCAGATAAAACACCTTTGTTTTGTTTTAATTTTTGCACAATATATTTAATTTCTTGAATAAGCGTTTCTAAAAGGCTTTTGTAAATATTGTCTTGCACTTCTTTGTCATGCGCAAATTGTCTATTTTGCACTATAAGAGTAACTATAAGGGTAACTATAAGGGTAACTATAAGGGTAATAAATCCTCCAAGTATTACCACGATTGATGTTTTATCCATTATACCCCCTTTTTTCCACTAATTCTATCTCATCTTCCGTTAAACTATATAATTTACATACAAGCCCGTCAATCTGCCGCTCAAATCCGCTTGTATCGGCATCGGGATTATCGGCTTTAGCTTGAATAATTTTATCGACAAGGTCTATAATCGGTTGTTGGTCTTCTTCCTGTATTTTAGGAATTGGAATTTTTTCAACATATTGGTTTGATAACAAAAAACCCGTATCAGCTAATTGATGAACGTAAGACTTTATATAAAAATCAATAAGTTTAGAATTTAAACAACCCATAATGTAATATAAATTTTGACCAGTTAAAAATACCATTGAATCCAAAACATACATATTTTTTGAAATAATGTTAAAATTAAACTGTTGGGTTATTCTCTGCCACGCAATCTTTTCTTTCTCAAATTCAGCATAATAAGCGCAATGTCTGAGTTCCCACCAGTAGTCGCCTTTGTCGTCTCTTTTTTTAGCATTTTCTTTATAATTGCTTAAATATTCATAAAGAGATGGATAACTTTCATTAAAAAAATCTTCGGGATTTTTTTTATCGGTATTATTATTGTTTGTCCAGCCGGCGTGGATTACTATTATCCACCTATTCGCCCATTTATAAGAATATCTGTCTATATCCCTGCCCCTTAAAATCGGTTTTATTAGCAATTCCGTTAGTGTCCTTTCTTCTCCCGATTCGCAGTTATTTAATATTTCTTCCTTTTTCGCGCTATCTATAATAAAGGCTTCATTAAAACCTGTTTTAATACCGAAATAAATCTTTACGTCCCAGTCCTTTAAAGGAACGCCGATAGATTCTATTTTTTCTTTTAGGGAATATTCTTGAACCCCGCCTATGAACCACGCCCCGTTATTCACGTTAGGCATAGGGGCGGCGTTATTTTTAATATAGTCGTTTGTAAGATTGCTTAATTCATTTATTTTAGTACCCATTAATTCGTTTTTATTTCTACCGTTCTGAATAATAATAATATTGGTATCGACAGCCGCTTTAAATACGCCGGGACCCAAATCAACCAGCAGTAAAGGATTTTTATTAGTTAAATACTGCCTTAGTTTCTCTCCGTAACCCGCCCGCATCCACTTATTGCTTGTTATATAAGCAAGATAGCCGTTTTGTTTTAAAAGATTCATGCCTTGTTCGTAGAACAGGCAATAAATATCCCCTGTTCTATCTAATGTTTGATAACGGCCGTTATATAAATCCGCAAGCCTGCCCCCGTCTTTTTGAAGTTGTATGTATGGCGGGTTTCCTATTATTAAATCAAATCCGGTGAAATTGCCGGACTCGTCTAAAATTTCAGGAAATTCTATTCCCCACTCGAAGGTATTCCCCGATTCTATTTCCTTTATATTGTTTAATTTCTTTTCCATATCGGCGTACGATTTCAATCTATGTTCTTTTTCTTTCTTGGATTCCTTTTTTTCGGTTTCATCGAACATATTCAGCTCGCGGAAATATTCTTGGGGATTTCCGCTCGCGGCCATTTCCAATAATTTACCGCTTAAACCTTTAAACCCATGACGGCTAATATAATCGGACAATAATTTCTTGACTTTCCCCTTTTCGATATTAACCCGCAAATCTTTTATTTCTTTTTTTATATCTTTAATTTGTTTATTAATTTCGCGCTTATAATCTTTATCGTTTGTTGTTTTGTATTGATTAAGAAGGTCTTTATAGGTATTAACGATGTTTTTTCTGAATAATAAGTCTTTAATATATTGTGATTCCAAATTGTTATTTTCGGACAGCACTAAATAGTTTAATAAAGAATCGCCCTCTTTTATGTTAATGTCTATATTCGGCAATGTTTCAAGATTATTAAAACCGCTTTCTTTTGTATAATAAGAGTTTTTTAAAAGCTCTATCCATAGTCTTAGCCTTGTTATTTTGTATTAGCCCCCTAATTGACTGGAATAAAATTAGACACTATAATTAAGTCAATTGGAGGTTAAAAAATGGGACTAAACACAAGAAGAAAATTTAGCGATGAGGAAAAGATTCAAATCCTGCAGGA
>JAKASO010000033.1 GCA_021818985.1 bacterium | reverse complement strand
AGAAAATGGGTTAATATCAAGATTTTCTACAGTTACACAGGGTTCTCCAAATCAGCCTTATAATCAACAAACTCAAACCCGGATTATGGCGCCACCCCAGAAGCCGGAAACCGTTAATCCTTTAGACTCTCCAACCTCGGGTCAGCCAACGCAATTTGCTTCTTCTAAATCATCTATTAACCCGGAGGCAGCAAGAAAATTTTGCCCGAATTGCGGAAACGAAATTCAACCTTCAGATGTTTTTTGTGGAAATTGTGGAAAAAAGCTAATAACATAAATAAAAAATTATTGTATTTTTTTATGTTTATATTGTTATAATGATTTACGTTGCCGATGGATACATTCCAGTTGTTAAAACTAAACTGGTAAAAATTAATTATTTATAACACTAATTAAAAAAGGGAGGAAATTTATGAAAAAAATTGTTCTGTTATGCCTTGTTTTTTTACTGTCTTCCGTAGGTATTTCTTATGCTGGAAGTATTAATCAAGCAATGGCAAAAAAAGCTTATGATACGTTAAATCCACACCATCTTGGTGTCATTGTTCATGGAAAAGGCATGAACCCGGCTATGGGTAAGGTCGGCGTACCCCAGATACTGGCGTCCGCCCTTTACAAAGAATACATAGTCCAACACAACCCGAAACACTATTTCCTTTTGGATGTGAGGGAGCCTGTTGCGTTTGTAAAAATGGGTCATATACCCGGCGCGCATAACATTCCACTGCAGGTAGTTTTTTCTCCCAAGTATTTGAAAATGCTTCCAAAACATCATACGATAATATCTATTTGCTATGTCGGACAATGGGAATCAATGGCAGCATCTATATTATTAGCAATGGGTTACCATGTTAAAATATTAAGATTCGGTATGTCTTCGTGGAATAAGCATACTTATACGCTTGTACATCAGAAAGCGGTCAAAAACTACCCGCTTGTCCATTAACACATATCTATCTTTCTATCTTATCTTCTTTATCTTCCCTAAGGGGAATAATCAACAGGGTTCACTGGTTCACTAAAGTTTACTCCTGAGCCTGAGCTTGATAAGCTTGATTTGATCGGCAAGTACAGATCAAGCTGTTGGCTATCTCCCCTTGGGAAGAAAAGACAGCCAACAGAGAATCTCAAAACAAAGCAAAGTGAAACAAAACAAAGAGTAACGACAGCACAGTAAAAAAAGCGACACAGCAAAAAAGACGCATGCAGATACTTTACTTTATAAACTTTATAATATGGCAGACTTCGTGTTTCTACCTGTTTTCAGCACATTTGCAATTACGGACCATGATACCGATACTACAAAGTTAAGGACAAGCGCGACAAGCGCGACATATAAGAGTCCAAACCTGGTGTGCATAAAAGTGGTAACGATTGCATGACCGGCATTTGCCTGCATAACGAAATAAAGTCCGGATACTGTTCCAACAAGCCACCCTGCAATAAGAGCATTTTTGTCCAACCATTTAGTATAAAGCCCTATAAATATAGGCGGCAGTGTTTGAACTATCAATATCCCCCCAAGAAGCTGAAGTTGTATGGAGTATGTTTCGGGAACAAGGAATACAAATCCCAATGCAAGGAATTTGAAAATAACAGACGCCCATTTAGCGATATTTGCCTCTGCTTTGGAGTCAAGATCCGGCTTAAACTCTTTTATTATATTTCTGGTCAGAAGATTTGCCTGAGATATAGCCATTATAGCAGCCGGCACCAGTCCTCCAATAAATATACCCAGAAATGCGAATCCGGTAAACCACGGGGGCATAGTTGACTGAATTAAGGTAGGAACAACAAGTATTCCGTTACTTCCAACTGCTTTAAGAGCAGCAGGCACTGCATAAATCAACACTCCGAACATTGCAAGAAATGCCAAACCCAGGCCGTAAATTGGAAGAAGTGCAGTACTTAGCCTGACGCTTCGCGCACTTTTAGCGCTGAGAACGCCGTTAATAGCGTGCGGGTAAAGATATAAAGCAAGGGCGCTCAATATGAAAAGACTTATGTAGCCGTTAGTCAGGACAGCCGGTAACGTAACATAATCAACCGGCGGAGTTTTTGCCGCTCCAATATGTTTTGCCATAATAAACGCGTGATAGAATCCTCCGTACGATAACGGCACTACAATTATGATAACTACTACCGTAATTAAAATAATCGCATCTTTCATCACCGCGGTAAGAACCGCGGCTCTGAGGCCGCTCCAGAACGTAAATACCGCAAGTATTATAAAAGATACGAGAAGCGCGATTTCGCTAATTACTTTAACATCCCCGAATGGCAGGAGCATAACCTGAAGCACTGCTTTCATTCCGACTATCTGAAGCGCAATATAAGGCAGCTCGGCAACTATTCCGGTTAAGGCGATCAGTATCGCCAACGTCTTGCTATTAAACTTATCCTTAACAAAATCTACCGCGGTTACGTAGCCCTTATCCTTGGATATTTTCCACAGGCTTGGCATTACCACCATTGCAATCCCAAAAGTAGTCATAACATACGGAACGGCAAAAAAGAAGATGCTTCCTTTTGCAAACACGCCGGACGGAACGGCAATAAAAGTATATGCCGTGTATAAATCGGCCCCAACAAGAAACCACATCAGGAAAGTACCCAATTTATGACCGGCTAAAGCCCATTCATGTAAATGATTAAGATCTCCTGCCCTCCACCTTGATGCCCGGAATCCTATTATCGTAAATATTAGAAATAAAACAACGAAAACCGTTATTGTTATCAAGGTATCGGGCATCATTTATCGCCGCCTTTCACTTGGGAGATTAGTAACGAAGCGAGGACATATAAGACTGTTGCTATAATTAACCAGAGCGTCTGAAACCAGTAAAAAAATGGCAAGCCCGAAAAAGCCGGTTTTGAGTGGTTGTATAAAGGTACTATGGCGAGGATAACGGTTGGAATTATAATTAATATCCCTGCAAGCAAATACTTTTTATTCATAATTTTTGCCCCTCCTATTGTTAAAAACCCAAGGGAATTTTTGGCGTTTTTTATTATATACACAAGACTATTTTTAATATTTTAATTTTATAAGCGGACCGGTTAAATCTTTTATTGTTGTATTTTAAATATTTATATATTTATTTATAACGCAGTTTGAAATATATTATAAACTACATTTTAATGTCAAGATTATTTTTTAACATTAATCCCCGATTCCCTATTTTCCGGCTGAAGCAATGCCTATGATTTCGTATATGCTTTTAAAGCCGTTGTTTAAAAGATAACCCTTTAATCCTGCAATTATCTCGGTAATGATATTTGGATTAATAAACGCTGCCGTTCCGACGGCAATCGCGCTTGCTCCGGCAAGAAAAAATTCTACCGCATCCTGCCACAAGCTTATCCCCCCCATCCCTATAACCGGTATCCTCACGGCATTATGCACATCGTTTACGAGTTTAAGCGCAACCGGCTTAATAGCCGGACCGGATAACCCGCCGTAGCCCCTGTTCAATGTAAATTTTCTTGTGCTGATATCAATATGGGTGGCTGGAAAAGTGTTAATTAATGATAGTATATCCGCGCCCGCTTTTTCGGCAACTTCGGCAATCAAAGAAATATCCGTAACTAAAGGGGAAAGCTTAACTATGAGGGGAAGTTTCGAAGATTCTTTGACCGACGAGACAAGATCGTAAACTATTTCCGGATCCGCTCCAAATGCCCTTCCCCCCTCTTTTACGTTAGGACAGGAGATATTTGCCTCCAAAGCACTCACTCCATCAAGTCCTGATAGCTCTGAAGCCAATATTCTATACTCTTCAATACTCTTACCAAAAAAATTAACTATAACAGGTATGTTAAACTTTTTTAAAAATGGAAGTTTTTCTTTTTTAAATCTTTTAAAACCAACATTTTCAAGACCGATAGAATTTATCAAGCCGCAGGGCGTCTCGCATATTCTTGGCATTTCGTTGCCGTTTGACGGTTCTAACGAAATCCCTTTTGTAACAAGGGCGCCGAATACGGTAAAATCGGTAATATCACTAAATTCCTCTCCGTAACCGAAAGTTCCGGATGCGGGCATTACAGGATAATTCAGATGAAGCTTTCCTAATTTTACGGAAAGGCTGATACCGGTATTATTGCTCATATATTTATATATTTTATATATTTATATTATATATTTTATATTATGTTATATAAATAATTTAATATAATTCGTCCGAATAAAAAACCGGTCCGTCTTTGCAGACTCTTTTATAAACATAGCCGTTATTTTCGCTATTTTTGCATTTAACAACACAGCCCAAACAGACACCCAAACCACAGGCAAACACTTCTTCGAGGGATACCTGCAGGCTTAACCCCCATGCCCCGGTTTTCCTCATCAGCTCGGCAATCATCGGCTTCGGTCCACAGGAATAAAATCTGGCATCAATATCTTTCCGGAGATATTCGCCGATATTTTTATCTACAAGTTCGAGAATATTGCCTCTATGACCGAACGTGCCGTCATCGGTGGAAAAATAAACTTCATCAAAATTTGCATGTATACTGTATCTGAAATATAATTCGGTTTCCGTCCTGCTTCCATAATAAAGAATTATCTTATTGCCCGGATCATAATCTTTAACTTGATCCATGTTTCGGTTTTGAATTCCGGCCCGATCTTGAATATCTTTTCCACTCGAGAAAATATATTGAGGAAGAAAATAAAGTGATGCTATTCCTATACCGCCTGCAACGATAACATGTATCTTTTGTTTTTCTTCGCTTAATTTCACCTTTTCAAAACCGGACTTTTTTGCTATTCCAGTATCGAACCCGTTTCCGAGAGGACCTGTTACAAGCACGGCATCTCCCTTTTCAAGACTACCTAAAGATTTTGTTCCTTTACCTGAAAGCCTATATAAAACCTCAAATTCATTTTCGTTAAACCTGTTAAATATGGAATAAGGCCGGCTTAATAACGGATCAAAATCATTAAGATTAGATTTGATCATAACAAACTGCCCTGGTTTAAAATTGGAGGCGATAAAAGGATCTTTGATCCTGAGCAGATAAGTGCCTTGCGTATCCTTTATTTTTTGATTGACGGTTATCTCGCTTATTTTGCTACGGATTTTCTTGTCATCCATCGGCATTTGCCTGCATATCCTCTATTTCTTTTACCATGCATAAGGCATCTTCTTTATTATTGTCATAATAACCCTTTCTGCGCATAAATACTCTAAAGCCAAACTTTTTATATAGCCGGATAGCCTTTAAATTTGAAACACGCACTTCCAAGAAAAAATATTTGATCCCGGCCACCGAATATTTATTGATAACATAGTCAACCAAATATGTTCCGATGCCTTTCATCTGCATTTCAGGAGTAACAGCTATATCTAAAATATGTATCTCGTCTGAGGCATTATAAAAAATCAAAAAGCCTGCGATTTGAGATTTAAGTGAAAATTCCTTCAAATCCCCATCATCTTTGTTATTGAGATATGAAATAATAAAACCGGAGCCGTCCCTTGCAAGTTCACTTTCGAACATTTTTTTATTCCATGCCGTTTTAGAGGCTTTAAGATGTATATTGAACATTTTATCCACGGCAAAATTCACAAGGATATTTTCGGTTATATTTGCAGTATTAGTATTGCCGGCATTATCCACGTTGCCGTTATTACCGGAAGGAAACGAAGTTCTTTTTATCAGATCTTTCAGATCAATACAATTTATTTCCATTTTAGCAGAATTAATTATAAGTTTGCTTTGACATACTCTTTATATTTTAGCACGCAGTTCATAATCTATAATTGATTATTTTTGTAATATCTCTTTATAAACTTCCGCAACCCGATTCTCAATTAACGGCCATGCTTTTCTTGCCCTGTTGATTTCATTCGTTTCCAAATTATATATAAGCGCGCATTCATTCAGTCCGGCAAAATTATCAACTAAGGAGCCGTCAGGGGCAATGCAGAACGATTTTCCGTAAAAATCCAGATCTCCATCCTTTCCTACTCTGTTAATCCTTAAAATATAAATACCGTTAGTAAATGCGTTGGCCGAAATGGCAAGGAACCATTTATTATTGGTATTAAAGGCGGATGCAGTGGGGGCAAATATTATTTTTGCGCCTTTAATGGCAAGTATGCGGGAAACTTCAGGATAAAAATTGTCCCAACACATCACGACTCCGATTGTTCCAAATTTTGTGTTAAAAACCGGAATATTATCTCCGGCAGAAAAATACGACCTTTCATGATAAAACTCTAATTCCGGCAGGTGAATTTGCCTGTAAGCGCCTAAAACGGCGCCGTCGGCATCAATTACGGCACAACTGTTAAAATAGCCGCCATCAAATAACTCAAAAAAAGGGGCTATCAGCACTATCCCAAATTTAGCCGCATTTTCTTTTAATAAAGCGATTGTTTCCCCGTCTAAAGTTTCGGCAAAATGGCGGTTATCTTCGATATTATCTTTATATTGGGGAAACCAGCCGGTTGTAAACAGTTCAGGAAAACCGACTATGTTTGCACCGTTTTTTGCAGCCATTGACAGAAGTGTCAGAGCTTTTTCCATGGATCTTTTTTTATCCTTGGAAGGTAACATCTGTATGCTGCAGGCCTTTATTCTCATTGTATCCTGATTATAATTATATAGCTGTTAACCTACGCTCTTGCAAGCGCACGGGATTCTTTTTTGCGATCATTTTCTTTTAAAAGCTTCTTGCGCAGGCGAATAGACTTGGGAGTAAACTCGACTAATTCGTCGTCCTCGATGAATTCAAGCGCATATTCGATTGTTAATCTGACTGGAGGGGTCAGGGTTATCATCTCATCAGAGGCTTTAGAACGCATATTGGTAAGCTGTTTTTTCTTTGACGGATTTACAGCAATATCGCCGGGCTTGGAATGCTGACCGATAATCATGCCTTCGTAAACTTCGTCCTGCGGCTTTACGAAAAGGCTTCCCCTCTCCTGAAGGTTAAACAGCCCATAAGAATTTGCCTCTCCGTTTTCCATTGAAACCATAACGCCGTTCTTTCTCGGGGCAATATCAAAAACATAATCCGAAAATTCAAGAAAATTATGATGCATCGTCCCGGTGCCTTTCGTAAGGGTAAGAAATTCGTTGTGAAAACCCATTATTCCCCTCGAAGGTATTTTGAATTCCATATAGCTATTGCCTTTATCATCTTTCGACATATCTTTCAGTTTACCTTTCATGCCAGAAAGCCTTTCTAAAATAATACCCGTATATTCTTCCTTCATGGAAATATATAAAAGTTCGTAAGGCTCCATTTTTTTACCTTCTATTTCTTTTATGACGCCCTGTGGTTTGGACACCGCAAACTCGAAACCCTCTCTTCTCATCTTTTCGATTAAGATGGACAGATGTAAAAGTCCTCTTCCGTAGACATCAAAAACGGTTTCATCGCCGGTATCCGAAATTTTTAGACCTACATTATTCAATACTTCTTTATAAAGCCTTTCCCTTAAGTGCATTGTCGTGACAAATTTTCCTTCTTTGCCGGAAAGAGGGCTCTTATTAACAATAAAATTTACAAGAATGACCGGCTCGTCTATTTTTATTCTCTGCAGCGGCATTACCGGTTTATCTTTTACTATATAGTCGCCGGCGCCGACCCCTTCAAGACCTGCGACAAGGGCAATATCTCCTTCACATATTTCCTGCGTTTCTTTTTTTTTGAGTCCTTCGAATAAAAATATCTTAGTCGGCCTTGCTTTAATAAGTTCCTCTTTTATATTATACAGGTTAATTTGATCCATAACGTGCAATTTTCCGGATTTAAGAATACCTATAGCGGTAGCGCCGAGAAAATCATCATGCCCTACACTTGTTACAAGAAACTCGACATGTTCGCCATTTAATACTGGAGGATGAGGTATATAATTGACGATAGCGTCAAAAAGGGGGGTTAACCCGTTTTCTTTATTATTTAACTCATCGAGGTTAGTTATCGCATATCCTTGTTTGGCAGAGGAATAAATAACCGGAAAATCCAAATCCGCGTTTTCCCCCCCCAGTTCAAGAAAAAGCTCGTAAACCATCTCAAGAACATCTTTTGGCCTTGAACCGTCTCTATCTATTTTATTTATGACAAGAACAACCTTCAGATCGTTTTCGATACACTTCTTTAAAATAAATCTAGTTTGCGGCATTGGACCGTCAAAGGCGTCAACAAGCAACAAAACACCATTCACCATTGCAAGTATCCTTTCAACCTCGCTTCCGAAATCGCCGTGTCCGGGGGTATCAACGATATTTATCCGGTAATCTCTATATTTAATGCCAGTGCATTTTGAAAGTATGGTTATGCCGCGCTCCTTTTCAAGCTCATCACTATCCATTGCCCTTTCCGGCATGGCTTCCCCTTCTCTAATGCTGGCGCTTTCCTTGAGCATTTTATCTATCAATGTCGTTTTACCGTGATCAACATGAGCGACAACGGCAATATTCCTGATCGTTTCTTGAT
>JAKASO010000032.1:8350-8775 GCA_021818985.1 bacterium | reverse complement strand
AATAACCTATTATTTTTCCAAGCTCGGAACTAAAATGCTTATAGTCGACGAAATTCACAATATCTTAAGCGGTTCGGTTGCAAGGCAAAAAGAATTTATGAACGCATTAAAAAATCTCAACAATAAACTCTTAATGCCTATAGTTCTCGTGGGAATTAAAGAGGCTCTTAACGCTACGAATACCGATTTTCAGATAAGCTCGAGGTTTAAGCCTATGTATTTAAAAAGGTGGAACTTTAACAACGAATATCTGTCTTTGCTGAAGTCTATAGAGAGAATACTGCCGCTTAAAAAAGAATCCGACATTGCGGAAAACGATAAACTTTCCGAATATATTTTAGATATGAGCGAAGGACTTCTGGGCGAGATAATAGAAATAATAAGTTTATCGGCAATTTACGCCATTAAAAGCAAGAAAGAAAAAA
>JAKASO010000032.1:0-8340 GCA_021818985.1 bacterium | reverse complement strand
ATAAAAAACACCGGCTATATCCAACCGTCTTTAAGACGGAGCATAGACGATTTAGAGGCGGTATAATGCAGACTGCGGATAGAATATTTGCTTATAAAATAAGAGCTATAGACAAAAGGTCTATCGCTAATTCCATGTTTAGAATCAGGCCTCTGCCGCTAAGCGGCGAACTGCTTTCGTCTTGGCTTATAAGGACGGCTTACCTGCATCATTCCGACCCTGCAACTTTTTTAAATCTTTATTTTCCCGAATACGATTATCATTTATGGGATAACGATTTAGACCTTTATGAAAACGATTCGTTCTTTAACCGCTTATCGATAAAAACCGGCTTTAAAAAAGAAACGATTTACGGCATGACGCTTAAACCGTACGAAGGCTGGCTTTCGGAAACGATATATCCTAACAACAGAAACGCTTTTATTATGCCTATATTCAGGCGCAAAAGGAATATAAGGCAGCATGCGCAAAGGATATGCCCTATATGTTTAAAAGAGGACAAACAGCCGTATTTAAGGAAAAAATGGAGACTGTTTTTCTCTACGGCCTGCGTAAAACATAAATGTTTTTTAATCGATAAATGTCCTTCGTGCGGCGAGCCGTTCGTTATCCATAAAAGACTTTACGACGGCGATTTCCCGCATTGCCGCAAATGCGGATTTTCCTTCAAAACTGCGGAACCGGAATTTATTAACGAAAATTCTTATGGATTAGAGGCTATAGGAAAAATTTACGATATTCTTGAAAAAGGAATGTTTGAATACGAAAATAATTATTACTATTCTTTTTTCTTTTTTTACATATTAAACCGTTTTACGAACTTGATAAAAGGCGGATACCGGAAAAATTTACCCATAGAAAAAGGTATATTAGAAAATGACGACCTGCCCGTTTCGAATACGCCGGGGATACCTTTCGTTATGGAACTGAATATTAAACAGCAGTATATTTTGTTTTCCGCTCTTATGCAGGTGTTTAAAAACAAGAAAAGTATAATAAGATTTTGTGCCGATAACAGATTAACCGTTAAAAAATTGACAAAAAGTCTGACATATATTCCTTTCTGGTTTTCTGAGATTCGTGATATAATGAATAAACCCGCTATTCATATAACGTCAGAGAAACCAGAAACGCTATGATTTATTTGATGAAGAGGGGAATAAATCCAACCTTAAAAAATTTATATAAGATTCTTGGCATGAGTTTTGCAAAAAATATAAATGGTTTTTAAATTAAATATTTTCGCTATAAGGTAAGGATTTAATAAAATTTTCCATAAAATTAAAGTCTGGTTTTCCATTTTTAGCAGGTAATTTTATTTTTGTTTGTTTCATTCTTGATTGACTACATTTACGCCCATAATTGTAACGATATTGCTCTAAATTGAGAATTGTTACTAAAAACATTGCTATATATTTATTTATTTTAAATTTTGGCATAAGTTTTTCAACATGATCGCTGGCTGAGAAGTCTTTTGACTGATAAGAGCAATAGCCCAGAACAGCACTGTCTACTGTTAAAACGTCTCCCTTTTCTGTTGAAAAATTGTAAAAACCTCCTATTCCATTATTTGTTGCCTGTGTTGTAACATAAGGATATTCTCCAACCCCATATTCTTCTAATTCTAATATTGAAGTTGTTACACTCCCTGATATATCAAAGAGAGTATTTAAATTAAAAAATTCCCAATTATTCGTATATAACTTAAAATTGTTTTTAACAATACTATTCTCTTTTAGTGTGTTGACTTTCTGCAAATCGATGGCATTGTATTCATTCGGCATTTGTATAGGGATTAAAATATCCTTTAATGTTTTATTTGCTTGTCTTCCATAGTTATATTTATACTTGTTTTTTGCTATACAGAATGCATAAAATAACATTTCTAATTTTGTCATTTTCTTCTTGGGGGTGAGTATCATTACATGGAAGCCTGTATAATATGGTTGGGGTTGTAAAAATGTCGCTAATACAGAACCACTTACTGCTACACTAATTGTATCAGCAGGGATAGGTTCAATTCCGTCTATTTTTTTAACAAATGCAGAAATACCATTATTTTTTTCTGTTCTGGACACGAAATTAACGGAATTAGCATCGTTTTTTTTGCATTGTTCTAAATTTACCAATTCGAAGCCATTGCCATATTTTATATCAAATAATTTACATATAGATATTAATTTCATTTAATATAGCATCCACTAAAAAAATTTATTTTAAGTATAATTCATTAAAAAATGCATAATTTTTTATGGTTTTTATAAAATCGTCTTTAGATAAATTAGTATAATCAGTTTCCATATAAGCTTCTGCCGCCCATTCATCATCAGCAGAAACACTTTTGCTTATGCTAAATCCCGCTTCATTTTTTCTGTTAAAAAAATAGGTTAGCCATTTTTCTTTTATGGCTTCCCATTTGTCATAAGCATCCACTCTTCCTTTTATTTTTCTTTTCACAAACCCATCATCTTTGTAGTAACCAAAGTAAGTTTCTTTACTTTTCGGATGAGGCTTATGCGCAGTAAAAACCATAATACAGGAAACAACCCCAACATTAGAATTAAAAAATAATTCATCTGGCATTGATAAAACTGCTTCTAATGTATGCTTTTCTAAAAGTTGTTTTTTATATTCATATACTCTACCGCTTTGAGCCAACGCACTTTGCATCGGCACAATCGCAACGCATGTTCCGCCTTCGACTAAACATTCTAAGTTGTTTAAAACAAATTCTAATTCATCTGTGTCAGTTGCTTTGTTCGCTTTATACGGGGGATTTAACAATCCAACCGTAGGTTTTATTTTTTTTACCTTTTTAATTATATATTCGTTAAAACAACTGCCATTAATTATATTTGTCTTTCCATCTTGATGAATATACATATTAGAAACGACAAGAGCGAAAATATGCGACTGAAATTCTACACCGATTAGTTGATTTCTTTTGATATTCTTAATAATTTCATTGTCGCCTTTCGCATCATAAATCATCTTTTTCATTGCGCTAATTAAAAAACCACCGGTCCCTGCACAATTATCATAGCAAATTGTATTTTTATTTACTTTTGCAAGTTCCGAAAAAAATTCTGTAATATGTGGGGGAGTTAAAACAATTCCTAACCCTTTATCGCTATTAGCATACCGCAAAAATTCAATGTATAATTGACCCAAAACGTCAAAATATTCATGTGTTTTAATGAACGAATTAATATTTACATCAATTTCCTCAATGATATTTCTTAAAATTCCATCTTGTGTAGAAAGGGAAGTATCTGTTTTAATAAAACTAAATTGAACTTCAAGATTTTCTAATTTTTCATTTGTAATTTTTGCGCTCTTTAATTCACTAACTACTGTAAGAACTAAAGCATTTGCTAAGTCTTGAGGCGTTTTATGCGATTTATAAGATTCCTTAAAAGCTTTATTTTCTAATGCTATTAATATGCAACTTATTAATAAAGCTCTTTGGCTTTCAAGGATTTTATTTTTATGTAATTCTTCGTTAAGTTGTTTTGCAAAACTCAATAAGGCATCATAATCTTGTCTAAATTTTTCAGGGCTCTTAATATAATTATCTATATAATCTTTAATAGGTAAAAGTTTATTTCCTAAAAACGGAACAGCTTTTTCACCTTTAATTTGTAAAAAATGAGAAATCTTTAGTTGCTTGGTGCTTTCGCCGCTAACAGCAATTGCTATAACATTAAATTCCCTTGATAAATAAGATGAATAAAGCAATACGCCATCTACGGCATAATCTTTGCAATTATCCCTATTAGAACTTTCGTGGTTTTTTATAGAAGCCTTGCATTCTATAACTATTAATAAATCTTGATAATCTTTAAATGTAATAATAAATTCAGGTTTACCATGTCCTTGACCTGCTTTTGAAGCTGATTTTAATATTTTTTTTATTATAGGAATATCTGAAATTTGTTCTTCAATGTTTATATCGTTTATGAATTTTAAAAAATGAGACCTAACAATTTGTTCAGTTTTTCTTTCATTAAGCATCTAACGATCCTGTATTTAAAAAAAACAATTTAATGTTTAGTTATATAAGCCTCTTTATCTTCCTTCCCGTGATATGCATCATACCAAATAGGCTTAAAAATACTTCTATCTCTTATGCCATATAATCTTATGTTACTTTGCAATCTTAGAGAAAATAGTTCATCACATTCTTGTTTTAGCTCTTCCAACCTTTCCTTAGCATCCTTACAAAAACCATCCATTTTACAAAAATGATTATTATTACCATTACCTTCTTTTTTGCCACCGCTTGCTCTTAAAATTTCATTCCATGTCATGCTACAATAATTACTCAACTTATTTAATAAATCACTGAAACTATCCACGGTTTTTAAATTTTTAAAACCCCAAAGATTATGACCTTTGTCAATTATTGAAAAATCTAATAATAATTTTTGATTTGATATATTAGAATCAACGTCATAATTTTGTCGCACTGTTCTTGTATTATTTATTGATTCCTTGGATTTTACTTCCTTTCTTTTTTGCATATGCTTTTATTATAAAGAACTGTAATATTCTACTATTAAATCTAATGTAATTTCTTTATTTGACCTTTCACCGTTAGGTATTCCTATACGAGCGTTGCGCCATGGATCTTCCAAGTGAGTTAAATCGCTTAACCATTGTGAATCTTTATCGCCATAATATGCAAGAACCCTATCTACACTATCTCTTTCTATGGCGGTTAAGTTTTCAGGATTACCAGATATATCTCCAACATTTATAAGAAATCTCCCACGATGCTTATCGTATAAAGCAGGAATAACAGGTCCATTTGCCCATGCCTCAATACGTTCGTCAAATAAAGGCTGTCCTTCCCATGCAGCATGCCACGCTTGTGAATAGTAACAAAGTTTTTGCAACTTCATTGCAGGCACTTGTTTCTTTTTTTGCAATATGTATTCTGCCACATCAAAAACATTCGCCATGATTTTCTCTCCTTAATAAATATAAAATTTTAAAAATCACAAACGATTCCGCAAATCTTATTATTACAACGCTAACGCTTTAGTTATCAAGTATTTTTGATTAAATTTATAATTAAATTTCCCAAGCCCATATGAAATTATTATATCTTATTATATCTCTGTTTTTAATCATTGTCATTTTTTTGTTTCAAAACTCTTAAATATATACTGCGTGTATACACGCAGTATATATTTAAGAGTTTTTTATATCAAGTATTTTTTATAAAAATATCTATTTTTATTACGTTTTCAAACTATTAATTTTAAAAATTTCTAACTATTGCTTTCATTTCCTCAATAACACAAGAATAATATACTATTCTGCCTTTTCCACGTCTTTCATTGCTGTTTAACTTATGCAGATATTCTAATGCCGTATTTATAAGCAATTCCGTCTCTGTTATTTTTGTTTCTAAAATAGTATCTATATGTCCATTAAAAAGCTATCTATCTTTGTTTTTATAATATCACTTATTTTTACTGCTATTTCAAAAAAATCAAATCCTAAAGGTGGATATTTTTCAACGCATTCAATATATTGTTTAATTTCATTTGTAGAATTATAAATATTTTCTAAAAACGTAATAAAAACCGCTATTTTAAAAATATATTCCGGCGGGTAATTAAGGATTTCGGCTTTTATATCTAATTTTAGTTTATCAAGGCTATCCTGCTTATTTTCTTTTTTAAAATCTACAGTTGAGTCTTCGAGTTTAGAAATAAGGTTTAGCGTATATTCGAGATTTTTTTCGATAATTGCGGTAAATATTAAAAGATTTTCGGGGATACGACGTCTATTTATGCATCCGCCTGATAACAAGCCTGTCTTCATCCTGCCTATAATAGCCCTTTATAAGTTGCTTTTCGTTAAATCCGTATTTTTCGCATAAATGAATCATTCTTGCGTTGACAGGGTCGGTCGTTAAGAGACAGTCGGCTTTTTCCTTATCCAGAAAATCGGTTATCTTTTTAAAAAACATGCTGCCTATTTTTTGGTCCCTGTGGTTTTTGTCGATAAAAATCTTATGGAATAGGTATAGCGAACAATCGTTTGCCTTAAATAAAAGAGATGCACCTACTATTTTTTCACATATTTCGGCTACGAAAACCGTGGAATATTCCACCCATAGCCGCCAGACGTGTTCTCCATCCGGAATAAAATCGGAATTTCTGTTATCCCGCCATGCCCGTTTGTCTAATTCCGAAATGGTCAAAAAATCCGAAATACAGGCTTTTCTAATTATTGCATCCATATATCTTTTATATTTATAATTTAAATTCCATCGCTACCTGTTTAAGTTTATCGAACTGGTTTTCTATTTCCGATACGGTTTCCTCGTTTGTCGTCACCGTAACCCTTTCAAGCATATCTTCTCTATGAACTACAAGAGCAAATCTTAAATCCGAAACGACTGAGAAATCGGGATATACGTGCGCTTCAGAAATTGCGTTTTTAAGCAGATAGTAAACTTTGATACCATGTTCCGATTGGTCATTCATAATGGGCGTCATAGTTTCTATATCTTTTTCCGAATTTAAAAGAAATATTCTTCCAATATTTACCCCTAATTTAGCCTGAGAGTAATTAACTTCCCTGTATTCGTTCATCGCTTTGCCGTTTTTCCAGTATTCCGGTTTTATCAAAGCGCTGACGCCTTTAAATGTCTGTCCGGGCTTTAATCCTTTCAACGTTACCATATTGGCTTCGAATATGTCGTTATAAACGAAATCCGAGCCTTTTACGGCCTGATTTAAAATATAATTAATCTTATCGAATCCCGCCAAGGCGATTCTTCCGGCAGGGTCGCCGTTTTTCTTTTTAAGCTGGTTGCATAAGATTATCGTATTATTAATCGTCCTCTGTTCCTCTAATGACAATTCCAGCGCAGGATAAATTCTTTCTATGCCTTCTTTAAGTTTATCCATAGAGATTATCATCTCGACCAAAATGGATGCGAGCGCTATTAAAAGGGCTATCACTATCTGCGTGGTAGAACTCCATTTAAAAATAGAGGCAACCCAAAATACTATTATTATCGAAATAAATCCGATAAATGCGACTATAATGCGAACAATGGAAGTTTTTGACATAAATAAATTTTATAATTATTTTTATCTAAAAACAATTATAATTTTGGCGGTAAAAGCAGAGAATTTTGATATTTATTTTTTTGTTGATTAATAAAACAAAATAGTTTATCTTTGTATTCATCAAATTTTAAAGGATTATGCTGATGGTAAAGCGTTATTATCGCTTTATTAAAACCTGTCTCTGTTCTAATATCGGCAAGCGTAATTCTTAAATAATCAACATCATCCCATTTGTTTTTATTGGCAACTATGTAATTTTTATATTTATCATCATTAATATCTACTCCGCTTTTTTCACAGCTATTATTTTGTGCACATTGCGCCAATTCCTTAGAGTTACAGTTTAAAATCCTTCTGCACTTCCAATTATCAATCTTATGGCGATCTAAATGATTTTGATAAAATGCCCCTTGTCGAGTATTAAGTTCGGAAAGAAACATGGGGAATCCGTTATTATGTCTATTTCTATAACATTTTTCTAATGCTTTATCTTTCCAAAATACAACACGTGGATTTTGTTGTCCTAAAATAATAACGTTTTGTCTTGTTGCAAATCCATTTAATGCGGCTACATAATCTATTTTTTCTCCCACATCAAACCAGCCTTTTAAATAATACTCACTTTCAATTTTTGCCAAAAAGAAAAGTGTGTCGCCAACCTTTAAATACTTTCTGACGTTCGGACGGCAAATTCCCCATGTCGGCGGATCGCAAAAACAAGGATCATCGCCTCCTTTATCATAAATCTTATTTCCCCTAAATTCTCCTAAAAAAACAACAAGATAAGTTCTATGCCCATTCATTTTTTTTAATTTAAAATAAGTTTTATTAATAACTCTGATTTAATTTTTTTAAATAAATCCTCGCACCACCTTTTAAAGCTTTCTTTTTTATCGCTTCTGTCGGGATGTTTTTTTCTAATTGTTTTTACATTATCACTTTTAAAAACATTTTCAATCCTTTCAAAATTCATATTTGCACCATATTTTCTCAAAAAATCTTTCTCTTTATAGCTATCTATATATTTATCGGCTATAAAAATAAATATCGAAAATCCATTATCGGAATCTTTCTGGTTTCTCTGGTCAAGTTCAATCAATAAAACGCTTTTTACTGCCGAATTAATTTTAAATTCAAATCTTGCCATAATATAATCCCTTAAATTTTTTCCGTCGTAGCTTTCTTTTTTGTTAAAATGCTTCTTATTTTTTGCTGCCGGAAATTTTACAGGATTTGAAATAACAGT
>JAKASO010000031.1 GCA_021818985.1 bacterium | reverse complement strand
TTTTTCACCGCAAACATTTCTGCTTTATTAATCTTTACTAATATAGAACACCATCGTATTGCCGGAACAGAAAAACCCTTGCGCCTTATATCCGCTCCTTCGCTAACCGCAAGGTTCCGAAGGAAGGGATTTTACGGCGATGTTTGTAAATTAAACAAAATAGTAATATCATAATCATAATATATATGCGTGAATTACTCCAACCTACAGAGGCAGGAGTTTTCCTGCAGGGTTTTTGATAATACAAAAACAGGCAAAATTATTGTAAAAGAAAAATAAAAGTAAATTAAAGATTAAAAAAGAGTGCTATAAAATGTTTGAAAATAGGCAGGATGCAGGAAAAAAACTGGCTGCCGCTTTAGAAAAATACAAAAATAAAGGGGTTCTTGTACTGGCGCTTCCTAAAGGCGGCATAGGGGTTGCTTTCGAGGTTGCAAAATATTTAAACGCAGATTTTTCATTAATGATAGTTAGAAAATTGCCCTTTCCCGATAATCCGGAAGGCGGTTTCGGAGCTATCGCCGAAGATGGAAGTATATATATAAATCAAGAGTCGTCATGCTATCTTTCAAAAAATGAAATAAAAGACATAATATTGTTTCAAAAAGACGAGATTAAAAGGAGAATTACCCTCTTAAGAAAGGGCAAGCCTTTGCCGGAGCTTCGGGACAAAACAGTTATTTTAATTGACGACGGGATTGCCGCAGGTTCAACCATGCGGGCAGCGATAATGCTCTGCAAAAAGCAAAAAGTAAAAAAGATAGTGGTGGCTGTTCCGGTTGCCGGAAGAGAGGTTGCCGAACAAATAAAAAAATTGGCGGACAAAATCATTGTTCTTGAAATGCCGCCATTTTTTCGCGCTGTTGCGCAGGTTTATAAAAACTGGTATGATGTTTCGGATAAAGAAGCTTTAAAAATAATCGCAAAAAATAACCGCCAATGAAAATTCTTCATATTATTTCTTCAAGAGGATGGGGAGGCGCTGAAAATAGCGGGGCATATCTTGCCAAAAAACAGATAGAAAGCGGATACGCAGCATTTTTTTTTATTCATTCTTTAAATAGAAAAGAAAAAAATATCCTGAAAGAAAACGGCGTCCCGTATTTTTCCATATTTGATCCTGAAAGAAAAAACATATTTGCAATTAAAAAGATCATTAATATCTGTAAAAAAGAACATATAGATATCATCCATACCCACCTTGCAACGGCAAATTATCTCGGGGTGGTTGCCGGAAATTACCTTAACATCCCCGTAGTAAGCACTATTGATATTTTCAGCGGCTTTCCGTATTATGCCTTAGCCGATAATCTATGCTTTGTCAGCAATGCGGTAAAAGAATATTTTTTAAAATATTTTTCTTCAAAGGATTATCAAAGCTATAAGCCCTCTTTTATAGAAAAAGCTGTCAACGCCGCTTTTAAGCTTAATTATAAAATATTAGACTATAAAGAAATTTCAAATAAACTCGACATTGCCTATACAAGGGTGAACGAATCCAGATTTATAGGTTTTAAAGACAGGCTTAAAGAATTAGAAAAATTCTTTAATATAGGGATAACCGGACGCGTAACGGAGCAGAAAGGACAGTTTTATTTCATAGAAGCAGCGGACCTTTTATTAAAAAGCGCAAAAGAGCTTAAAATCAAAAAACCGCTTATGTTCCACATAGTAGGTAACGGCAAGGATGAAAAAAAACTTAAAAAAATAGTAGAAAAAATCGGGATTGCCCGCAATTTCAAATTCTGGGGGTATCAGAGCGATGTGCGCATTTTCGTCAACACCTTCGATATCGCGGTATCCTGCTCCTTAAATGAACCTTTTGGAATAAATAATATTGAATATATGTTTATGAAAAAGCCGTGCGTTGCCACTACTTCGGGAGGCATACCGGAAGTATTCGGAAACACTAATATGCTTATAACGCCGCAAAATTCTGAAAAACTGAAAGAAGCGTTAAAAACATACATTAATAACCCGGCTCTTATGGCATCGGAGGCCGAACGCGGATATAACAGGGCTTCGGAGCTATTTAAAGCCGAGGTTTCCGTCGCTAAAATAATGGATATATATAACAAACTAATTTTACAAAAACGCCTACTGCAATAGCTTCAATATAAAACTTATACCTTAATCCTCCTACAATCCTCCTACGAATAGAAATTATTTAGATACCTTAATATTAAACAATTTAAACAATTCCGGATTTTCTATTGACTCTTGCCCCTGACTTTTTCCAATATCAATATATCGTCTTCTATAAAATACAAAAATCCCCTTATTTCTTTTCCGTTAAATATTTCTTCTAAAGCATTACAATACGAATTTATCTGATCGCCGTAGGATAGATCATGCTCTTTGTATCCTCCCGTTTTATAATCATATACTTCTATGCCTTCTATATTTATGCCGTTTGCCGTACTATCTTGATTTTTATTTTTATTCACAAAAACTATTTTGTCTATTCTGCCGCTTTCCACTATGCCGCTAACGACAAAACCGTCAAAATCCAGATTAAAGCTTTTTAAGTATGGAATTTCGTTAAACCCTTTATATATAATATCCCTATACTTTAACTTATCAATTTTTACAATAAATTCTTTGACCTCTTTTTCAAGTAATTTTATATCGCTCTTTGAAAGTACCGCATTATCCAGATTTTTCAACAGTTTGAATATAAGTTCCTTTACGGACACGGATGCCGTTTTTACCAGCGCTGTTTTAGGCCCTTCTGCTAGTATCGGTATTCTTTCCGGTCTTTTAAGGATTTCATGAATTATCGTCCCTTTAAGCATCGAAAAATTGCCGCCTGCGCTGGATCCAAAATCACCTGATCCGCGGCTAACGCTATGTAAGGGTTCCGTTTCAGACATTGCAGAAATTATATTTTTTTTAGTCCCGGCAACGGGACTATATTGAAGAATACTTTTGAAGCCGGCAAAATTCGCGGGGCTGTTATTGATCTCTATTATGCCGTTTATGCCGTTATCCGTTCCGGTTTTGCCATTATGCCTTTTTGGTACGAGTTCCACAACTTTTTTAAAAAGCCAGCCTATTTCCAAATTTTGATCTTTATTTTGATTTTCGGAGCAGATAAGACATATATCCTCCGCCACTTTATCTTCATCGTTTTTAATACTATTAACATCATCAAAAAAATCATTCCATGACGGCAACGTATCCTGTTTGGAATTTTTACTTTTTTCTTCACCAGTTATAAAACATAAAAGTTTAGGCCTTGTAAGCACAACATAAATTAATCTGATAAATTCGCTGCCAGCTTTGTTTTTGAACTTTTTTATCTTTTCGGAAAAGAATCCGGATTTACTTACATTAAAAAAATTTAAAGCCTGATAATAGCCGTTAAAAAAAATAAATTCAGGCTTTCTGCCGTCAAATATGATATCAAATCCGAAATCGCCGGCTTTTTTATTGCCCTCTTTATCTTTAAGCGGGGTGTTATATAAAAAGACAATATCGCTTTCAAGCCCTTTTGCCCCGTGAATTGTCATAACGGCAACCTTGTCTTCTTCGTATTCCGTATTCCCCGAAACCTCTTCCTCCGCTTCCTCGCTTCCAAAAACCATGCTTGCACTTATATCTGATAAAAATTCGTATATGGTCTTTCCTTCGTATTTTAAAGCTAACGAGCTTAATTTGTCCAAATTGGCAAGTTCCTGCGGGTCTGCCGAATATATACTTTCAACATCAAACATCAGATACAGCTCTTTTAATGCATCATAAGGAGACAAATTTACGGCCCTTTTTCTGAAATTAATTAGTTTATTATATACTTCGGGGTAAAGATCTTTTAATTTTTCAATGATAGAAGGGTTATTGCTTGTGATCCCTGTTTCCAAAAAAAAACCGCTAAAATGGGTAAAATTAAACAGTTTCGAACTTAGAATGATCATAACAGGCAGGTCATCATCCGGATTTAGCAGAAATTTAAGTCCGGAGCAGGCTAACTCTATTTCTCTTTTAGTATAAAAACTCCTATCACCATAAAATTTAAACGGTATATTTAAATTAATGAGGGCATTTTTTAGATCATCCCATTTTGTTCTTGTCCTCGAAATTATTTTTATACTTGAAGCACGGAAACTGGAACCTGAACCGGAACCGCTTTGACAATAACAGTCCATTAATTCTTTGATTGCGCTGGCAATAATCACATGTTCCGCATTATCTTGTTCTTTTTTGCTTTTATTAACATTTCCTTTTTTAAACTCTCTGAAAATTATTGAAGGAAAATCGGCTTTTTTAAATTCGTAATTTGCCGAAACCACGTTTTTTGCATTCGTTAAAGACTCAAAAAGCGGGTGCGAAAAACACCTGTTTTGAGATTCTATCAATTTGGCAGACGATCTAAAGTTTTCGTTAAGGCTTAATTCGTCGAATCTGAAATTTTCCGATACCTTGGACTTAAAATAAGAAACGGCTTCGTAAAAGATCCTGTAATCCGAACTTCTAAAACCGTATATTGATTGATTGGGGTCGCCTACAAAAAATATAGTGTTTTTTATGCGTTTCGATTCTACTATTCCGTATCCAGATAGACTCTCCTCCATTATCTTTTTTATTAATTCGAATTCCACCCTGTTTACATCCTGAAATTCATCAATGATAAGATGGTTTATTTTATAATTAAGTTTTTCTTCGGCATATTGAAAATCAATATTATTCAGAAGATTTAAAGCCTTAAGTTCTATATCGGAAAAATCTATCTTATTTTTCGATCTTTTTTTTCCTTCATAAGCCTTTATGATCTTAAACATAGAGAGGATAAGACCTATATAGCTTAAAAGATTGACTTTTTCAAAATAGTCGTTATGCGAAGCTTCAAGAAGACTCAAAAGATTAATTTGCGCATCCGTAAGAACCGGCATTTTTTTATTCCGCGAAATATATTTTTCGAAATCCTTTAAAGCCTTTTTTGTATCATATGAAAAATCGTTTAATAACCGTATATCCCCGTTTGTTCCGGTTGCTTTTTTTTCATCGAATAACAAACCTAATCTATTATGCTTAATCAACTCTGTCCAGCTATTTTTTACTTCTTGCCTGCCTGAAAAATTTATTATCTGCTGGATCAGCTCTTTTAGATTTAGATCAACCTTGTTTTTTTCTTCCTTATTTTTTCCTTCTATAATAAATTCATACGAATTATAAAGGTAATCTTCGATGCCGGCCGGGCTGTTCTTTAAAATGATACTTTTAATTTCGTTAAATTTGTTCAGTACATCAATGTCCGTTATATTAAAAAGATATTCTATGATTCCTGAATCCAAAATGCGCCTAAGGTCATAATCCAAGATATCCGTATATTCCAAATTGTGGGAATTATTCATAATGCCGTTAATATGCGATTCGATATACGAATCTATACTTAATATAACCAGATCGAATTTAACTAGAGCTTTTTTTAATATCTCTATTGATTCTATCGAAAAGGTTTCATTTCTGGAATTCCAGACAGCTTTGTTATTTAAAATATAAAAAAAATCTATCATCGTCTCATCCATGCCGGCTTGTTCATCTTCGCCTTTATTTTCTATACCTGCTGCCTGCCCAGCATAATTGACTGCTTTCCGGACGCTTTTATCCGTACCGCTTCTTTTTTTTATATCTCCACCCCCGAAATCGCCGGCATTGCCGGGGACAGCGGGCATAGCGCCGCTATTTATATCATTTATACCGGATATATCCGGTATATCCGGATTGTTGTAATTTATACTGCTCGCGCTATGCGTTATAAAAAACTCTTCTATCAATTCATCCAAAATAATCTTGGATTCGTTGTTATCCATTATTGAAAAACCGGGGAAAAGACCAGTTTCAAAAGGAAATGCGCCGATAACACCGCTAAAAAATCCATGAAATGTTGAAATCTTGATATCGGTCAAATTATTTAAGATTAGAAGGTATAATTCATCGGGTTTTAAAAGACGTCCGTTAGATTCAAGCGCAAAATTTTCTTTCAGAAAGGAACTAAGATCTACATTCCGGTCTGCTGAGAGTTTTCTGTTAAAAATAAGTTTTAATGTGCAATATTTATCATCCCGCTCCTCTTTACTTAAAGCAAGATAGTCATAATAAACATCTCTTGCCGTGGTTATTATCCTTTCTTTTATGCTACTTGCAGCATTATCCGTATAGGTAATGATGATTATAGATCTTATGGCGACCCCGAATGCCGCAAGGGTTAAAAATCTGTTTACCAAAACCGTCGTTTTTCCGCTTCCAGCCGGAGCGACAAGTGATACCGACCTGTCTATCAAACAGGCATTAAGCCTGTTTTCAATTATTTTATTCATCGGCTATTTTTTTTAATTTTATAAAATTTTTACATAATATCTGCATTACATACATGCTTATATTCACAATAACCGCAGATTTTTTTATCTGCATAGTTAGCAACAAATTCTTTGCTGTTTACCATATCTTTAACTATTTCCTCCGTTAGTCCGTTTGGTTCTTTTAATCCGTTTAATCCGCTGCCGTTAATACCCCCGTTAACACCATCTTTGCAAGCGAATTCGACTTGCCTTGTATAGTCCGTTCGTTTATTGTCTTCATTTTTTTTAAGAAAAATAAAACTTGCGCCTTTAACATTAAAATCGTCAATATTCAGCAGATATTTATAATAATAGAGCTGGATATTGGAAAGATAGTCTTTTACTAATTTAGCTTTATCTTTATCTATATTATCCGCATTATCTACATTATCTACATTAACCCCAAAAAATAGCTCTACCAGTTCTTCCGTTCTGGCATTAAATTTATCTTCCTTTATATTTCCGGTTTTATAATCAAATATCCACGCATCTTTGGAACACTCGTTATATAAAAGAAGATCTATCCTGCCGTTAGCGCTAAATTCCCTGTATTTGCCGTCAATATCAATCTTGAAACCATTGATTTTCTCAATAGGATACTCGGTCTCGATCCTGTTTAAGTTAAGCGTATTAGCCCGGGAGGTTAAAATTGTTAAAAAAGCCGGCAGTATAAATTCTCTTATTTCCTTAATCCTTTCCGTATATAAATATTTCATGGCTTGGGGTTCGGCTTCTTTCCCATATGCTTCATCAAACTTTGACTTACAATACCTTATAAATTGATTGGACGGCTTTAATTCATTCTTTTTGCCTTTGGCTGCGACCGGCTTTTTTTCTTCTATTAACGGCTTTATATTATTATTGATAAAATTTTTCATTAACCTGTGGACGATGTTACCGAATAATATGGGATCCTCCCTGCGGAACACCCATTTTTCCTCCTTTATCCCGGCTATATTACTAAGGTAAAATTTATAGGCGCATGTTACATAATCCGCAAGCATAGTTGAAGAGATGCGATTTAAGTTAAAACCAGCTCTTAAATACCGAGCGGGTTTATTTTCTATTTCCATTTTCGTTTCCGTTGCCGTAGCCGTCTCTGTTGCCGTTGCTGTCCCTATTTGAGATTTTATTTGAAATTTATTATATTTTTCCTCATTATTTTCATTATTTAAGCTTTCATCTCTTTCGTTTAAAGTTTTCAGATCAATATCAACGTTTTTTATCCTGTTTTCTATAAAAAACAGATACGGGCTTTTTAATTTTCTTTTACCGTCTATATTCATAGGATAACTGAATGTTACGTTTTCAAACTGCATAAGATAGCTCAAAAAATGCGACTTTTCAAAAAGCTCAATTTTTTCGGGCGTAGGTAAATTCAATCTTTCTTTTATTGCAGGGGTTAAGAGATATTCCTTGCTGATTTTTGTAGGAAAATACTCCTCCGACATGCCAAGAATATAAGCCGACCTTCCAAAGCTAAACCTGCCCTCAAGTTTTCCTATTATCGTAATACCCCTATCG
Organism: bacterium; assembly: GCA_021818985.1. Classification (GTDB taxonomy): domain Bacteria; phylum SZUA-79; class SZUA-79; order Acidulodesulfobacterales; family Acidulodesulfobacteraceae; genus JAKASO01. Next base: position 1,115 of record JAKASO010000031.1, on the reverse strand, counting down.
TCGGATTCGGAAATTTCATATGATTTCAGAATATCTTTAATAAAAGCAAAATATTCTTTAAAATTTAAGCTATATTCATTTTTTAATTCCAATCTCAAAAACATGGCATTAAGGGTGTTTACAAGCCGGTTTATATATTTATTGTGGCTAATCTTTAAAAAATCCAGTAAATTAAGCAGATATTCGATAAAAACGAAATGAGAGAGAGGTTTATCTAAATCCGGAATGCTAAAAACTGGTTTTTTATTTTTTATATCATCTTCGATATTAATAATATTATTGATATTAATATTCTTTGTTACGGTTATGTTTAAGAGCCTGTCTTTAATCTCTTTAAGCAGTATATAAGATGTTTCCAATCCGGCTTTTTTAAAGTTATTATCTTTGTTTTCACTCGCCGGCGTTTTACCGGCGGCGTTTACCCTTTCTTTTATTTTTAAAAGTATTTCCAAAAAAACCGAAATCCCCCCCTCTATCCCATACCTGTTTCTTATCTTTACTATATCCTTTATTAAATATTTATACTTTTCATGATCAAAAGAAAGAAAATTAATAAGGTTTTTATAATTAAAACCCCCGGCAACCATTTCCAGAGCCTTATAGAAATAGATAACTTCGTGATCGGTAAAAGCATCTAACGGAGCTAAAAGGTTATATTTAAAATTGAATTGCTTAAAGGCGGATAAAACAGGTTTGATATAGTTCTTCTGTAAAAGAACGATAACTATTTCCTGAGGCTTTATACCTTTGGCAAGCTCATTTTTAATTAAATATAATACTTTCTTTATTTCATTTTCGATCGTCAAACCGGAAATAAGGCGTATGTCGTCCCACTTTTCGTCTCGCCTTCCGGCTTCGGCATTATTGTTATTTGCGGTGATACTGTCTTCATCCGGAGAAACAAGTGAAAAAATAGAAAGGGCTATGTCCTTTTTTTTATTATTTCTAATATCTTCGGTTCTAGATACTTCCAATCCTTCGGATACCTTCTCGATAAAATCGAGATACGGCCTGTATGCAATATATTTGTCTTTTAAGCTTATCCTTATCTTATCTTTATTGATATCGTTATTGATATTTGTTTCATTACCATAAAGCCCGCCGACATTATTACC
>JAKASO010000011.1 GCA_021818985.1 bacterium | reverse complement strand
CACCTTCTTAGCAAAGTAAAAATGTCCCCTTTTGGTTAAAATTAATATTAATATTAAATGGTTTTTAAAATCTTTTTTAATTTAATTAATTTTAATTAATATTATTGTTAAGGGTGGAAGAAAACCCAGAGCATACAAAAACTAAAAAAGATAAAAAAAATTATATGGATTTTCGTAAATTACTGATAAATTCCGGATTCTTTATGATTCAGTATTCTGTTTACGTAAGAATATGCAAAGGACAAGACTCTATTAAAACATATGAACGGATAATAGGCAGCAATATACCTCCGAGAGGCAGTGTAAGGATGCTAACCGTTACGAATAATCAATACGAGAGAATGATAATATTCTTAGGACAGAAAAAAAATGAAGAAAAAATTGGAGAAAACCAATTACTTTTATTCTAAATTGTGTCGTTTTCAAAATAAAAAGATGCGATATAACCCTTTAATCGTAAACATTTGCAAGCGATAGAATTATATCACATCTCTAAACGAGAGATGCCAAAAACTCTTTAATAGCTTATGCGCCGCAAAGGTCATATTATATCACATCTTTAAACGAGAGATGCCAAAAACACGATATATTTTATTTAAAATTGTCCTTAATTATAGTGTCTAATTTTATTCCAGTCAATTAGGGGGCTAATACAAGAGTGGCTGCAGCCACCCTCATAGTCTTAAGAACGAACATAATCTCATCTTTATCGTTATTTAGTTACTTTTTTATACTAGTAAGTATGTTCGTACCTATCTACCACATTTTGACAAATGACATTGACTTGATGATTTAAAAAGGTTATTATATATTCAGGCAATTTTAAAACACCGGTGTAAAAATAGGGGGAGGGGTGGCATAGCAGTTAATAAATCTTGATACCTTATCTTTATATTTCTTGTTCTTTTTGTTCTTTATTGTTACTTATCAATGAATATTAAAGCATAAAGTATCGAGTATTGGGAAAATCCAGCCGCACCGCAATACCCACAATACCGCAATTTAAATAAATTTAAATAAAATAGTAAAATAGGATCGTTAACGATGAAAGAAATTAGGATTCACGGCAGGGGAGGTCAGGGGTCGGTTACGATGGCTTCGATACTTGCCTTGAGTTTTTTTGACGACGGAAACTATTGTCAGGCATTTCCTTCTTTTGGTTCGGAAAGGACGGGAGCCCCTGTTCAGGCGTTTGCAAGGGTATCGGATAAGCCTATCAGGACGAGGCATCAGATATATAACCCCGATTACGTTATAGTTCAGGACATTACTTTGTTAAAATCCGTTCAGGTTGCTTACGGGCTTAAGGATGACGGCAAATTAATAATAAATACGGAAAGCGATATTAAAAATATCATGAATAAGTTGAATAACGTCATTAATGAAAGCAATGTTGTTTTATTTCCAGCACTTAAGATATCAATGAAAATACTTGGAAAACCGATTGTCAATACCACCCTTCTTGGCGCCTTTTCGGCTATCAGCGGGGAGGTCAGCATTAATTCCATTAAAAAAGAAATTGAAAACAGATTCGGCTCCAAGGTTGGCAAGCTAAACATTGATGCGGCTCAAGCCGCTTATGATTATGTAAAGGGAGATACAAGTGGATTTTGATTTTAAGATAGGTATTATAGCGCTTCCGGGCGCCGCTCTTGCAAATAAAACCGGTTCTTTCGCAAATGAAGTGCCTGTTTTTAAGCAAAAAACATGTACAGGATGCAATCTCTGTATATATTATTGTCCCGAAGGTGTCGTGTACGGGGATAAAAAAACCAAGATATACAATTTTGATGCGGATTATTGTAAAGGTTGCGGTATATGCGCGGAAGAATGTCCCGTTGACGATATTGAGATGGTTCTTGTCGAAAAATAAAAAATAATTATACCGGCATGGTGAATTTATTATGAAAAAAGTTTTGGAAGGTTCTATGGCTATTTCCGAAAGTGTCAGGATTGCCGAACCCCGCGTTATTTCGGCGTATCCAATAACTCCGCAAACCCATATTGTAGAACACCTTTCTCAAATGGTGGCAGATGGAAATCTGAAAGCAGAATTCGTTATGGTTGAAAGCGAGCATACGGCGGCTTCCGTTTGTCTCGGGGCAAGCGCTTGCGGTGTCAGGTCATATACGTCTACGGCATCGCAGGGACTTCTGTATATGTCTGAAGTTATATATAATATTGCAGGTATGCGGCTGCCGGTCGTTATTACAATAGCCAATAGGGCGGTTTCCGCGCCTATAAATATCTGGAATGATATGCAGGACTCGATGGCTTTGAGAGATGCTGGCGCCATTCAGCTTTATGCGGAGAATAATCAAGAAGCCTACGATATGCATATTCAGGCGTATAAGATAGCGGAAAATAAAGATGTTATGCTTCCGGTAATGGTGTGTGTTGACGGTTTTGTCCTTACACATACGTTCGAAGTTGTAGAAACCATAGACGAAGTGGAAAGGGTAAGGGAATATTTGCCGCCTCTAAACATGGAATATAAGCTTGATGTGGATAATCCATATTCGTTTGGAACCCTTGGCGAACCGTCTGTATATATGGAATCGAGATTCAATCTTGCAAATGCTGTCAATAACTCTAAAAAGGTTATTGTTTCGGCTGCCCAGGAGTATAAGGATATGTTTGGAAAGTTTCATGGAGCCCTTATAGATACCTATAAAACGGACGATGCGGAAACGATTATCGTTGCGATGGGTTCTATCCTTGGCACTATCAAAGATGTTGTTGATGAACTTAGAGAGTCCGGCAAAAAGATTGGCGTTCTTAAAGTCCGCTCATTCAGGCCTTTTCCCGAAGAAGAGATAGTTGCCGCATTAGAAGATGCTGGTAATGTTATAGTAATCGAAAAGGCGATATCTCTCGGCAAGGGAGGCATACTTTCTCAGGAAATAAGAGACGTCCTTTATAAACATAGGATTAATTCAATTAATGTCAATGGATATGTTCTTGGTCTTGGGGGCAGGGATATAACCCCGAAAAATATCATAGATCTTATAGAAAAGGCCAAAACCGATGAAAATATGGATGGTGAATTCTTTGGCTTGAATTCATTTATCGAGCAAGGCAATATCAGCAATATCGGCGATTGAATTGATATTAATATCAATAATGAAATACAGGAATATATCAGAGGAATATAGTAAATGTTAACTAAGGAAGATACACATAAAGAGCTTTTTACCATGGGGCATACAGGGTGCTCCGGTTGCGCTCAGTCTATGGCGGTTAAATTGATCCTTGAAGTTTTGGGAAAAAATACTATTGCTACCACGGCAACAGGGTGTCTGGAGGTTTTTTCCACGCGTTACCCCGAGTCTTCATGGAGAATACCCTGGATTCACTCCCTTTTTGAAAATTCTGCCGCAGTTGCATCCGGCATAGAAGCGGCTCTTAAAATTACCGGCAGAAAAAACGGAACAACCGTTCTTGCCCAAGGCGGAGACGGCGGAACTGCCGATATAGGACTTCAGGCTTTAAGCGGAATGTTTGAGAGGGGGCATGATGTGCTTTATGTGTGCTACGACAATGGGGCATATATGAATACCGGTTATCAAAGGAGCGGTCTGACACCTTTTGATGCCTATACGACGACGAGCCCCTCCGGCAAACAATCTTTTGGAAACTCGAGGCCAAAAAAATATATGCCTCAGATCGCAATGGCACACCGGATTCCTTATACCGCAGTTGCTTCAGCCGGTTATCCTGTTGATCTGCAGAAAAAGATCAAAAAAGCGGCTTCCATTACCGGTCCGAAATATGTTCAAATTGATGTTCCATGCACTCCAGGCTGGAAATATGAACCCCGTTATTCTGTGAAGATCGCCCGTCTTGCCGTTCAAACAGGGCTTTATCCGCTTTTTGAGGCGGAGTATGATAAAATAATATCGGTAAAAAAGATCAGCAAAAAGGTTCCGGTGGAGGAATATCTTAAATTGCAGGGACGTTTTAAGCATCTTTTTAAAGACGAAGCCGGAAGAATGGAAATCGAAAAAATACAGAAAATAGCCGATGAAAATATTGTCAAATTTGGTTTGCTTTAATCTTTAATAGTGAGCAATGAAAGCAAAATTATTGACGGTAAAAAGATAGCCCGTGAAATAGAGCTATCCCTTTCTAAAAATATTGCTTTCTTAAAAAAAAACGGGGTTATTCCTTCTATTACCGTAATTCTTGTAGGAGAAAATCCTGCTTCGGTAATATACGTTAAAAATAAAGAAAATGCGGCTAAAAGATGCGGGATATTATCTCAGAAATATATATACTCTTCAGACATTTCCGAAAACGAGCTGTTAAGAAAGATCACGGAATTAAATGATGACCCTTTAATTCACGGTATCCTCGTACAGCTTCCGTTACCGAAGCAGATCAACGAATACAGTGTGATGGAAACAATCAGCCCTAATAAAGATGTTGATGGTTTTCACCCTTTCAATGCCGGTAAAATCTTTACTGGTAATTCATATTTTTACCCATGCACCCCCTTAGGGATCGTTAAAATACTTGATTACTGCGATATTGGTTTAGAGGGCAAAAATGTCGTCATTATAGGTCAGAGTATTATTGTGGGGAAGCCGCTTTCGATAATGCTTATGAACAGGAATGCCACAATAAGCGCTTTAAATATTTATACCGGCGATATTAAATACTGGACGAAAAGGGCAGATATTTTAATTTCTGCGACCGGAAAACCGCATTTGATAGACGGCAGTTTCATCAAAGAAGGCGCTGTTGTTATAGATGTCGGAATATCGAGGTTTAACGGAAAAATCTGCGGAGATATTAATTTTGATACCGCTATTGATAAAGTTTCAAAAATAACCCCTGTACCAGGTGGAGTAGGACCAGTTACAGTTGCGGTTCTAATGGAAAATACCATTAATGCGGCGATGAAGGTGTTACGTAGACAGCGCCTCATGGAAGATATGTAGCGAATATATGGCAATATAAAATATTATGAGGCAATATCACAATATCAATATATATTTGGATTAAATTATAAATAAAATAAATAAAAGAATTATGATAGTTTCAAAACAAAAAGAATTTCGGGATATTCTTAAGAAGATAAAAGGAAGCGTTTTTATTTTCGGCTGCGGGATTTGTTCCGATACCTCAAGAACCGGCGGTCCAAAAGAAGTCGAAGAGATGAAGAAGCTGCTCGAAACTGCCGGTATTCGCATAAATGGCACTTATGTCATAGATGCCATGTGTCATCTGCAGAAAGTTAAAAAAGCGATCAGGGATAATAAAGACGGGGTTTCTTTATCGGACAGCGTGCTTGTGTTGTCCTGCGGTAGCGGAGTGCAGTCCGCTACTCTCTGTCTCGATAATTCTAAAAAAGTGATTACCGGTGTTGATACGATGTTTCTCGGGAATATCGAGACCCTCTCTTCTTTAAAAGAAATGTGCAGTTTGTGCGGACAATGCGTTTTAAACGAAACTTCAGGTATGTGTCCGGTAACTTTGTGCCCTAAAGGGCTTTTAAACGGACCATGCGGCGGAATGAAAGAGTCCAAGTGCGAAGTGGATGAAAATTTAGATTGTGTCTGGGTGAAAATCTATGAAAGATCCGCCGTCCAAAATTCAATGGAGGACATAAAAAAAATTGCTCGCCCGAAAGACTATTCTAAAAAAAGGCCGGTCGGGTCGGTTAAATTTACCGGTTCTCATTAAATAATTTTAATAATTAAATAATAAATAATTTAAAAAAGAAAATTAAAAATGCCTTTCAATTTAAAGGCCCCTGATTATATATACAAAATCAAGCCTTATATCCCCGGAAAACCCATAGAAGAGCTTGAAAGGGAAAAAGGGATAAAAGACATAGTTAAATTAGCTTCTAATGAGAATCCGCTGGGTCCTTCGCCCATGGCCGTCGAGGCGATAAAAAGTTATCTATCTAATATTAACCGTTATCCCGACGGTTCCGGGTTTTATTTAAAGAATAAATTAAGCCGTTTTTTTAATTTAAGCGCCGATACTTTTATACTGGGCAATGGCTCTAACGAGCTTATAGACATAGCCGTAAGGACTTTCTGCGATAAAAATAATAATATAATAGCTCCATTCCCGTCTTTTGTTGCTTACTATCTTGCGGCGGAGCAGCTCGGCATACCCTTAAAAATATCTGGACTTAAAGATTACAGGATTGATCTGGATTTAATGGCAGGTTTAATAGATGATGATACTAAAGTTGTTTTCGTTTCAAATCCGAACAATCCTACCGGTGCATATCTTCCGGCTGCGGCGATAAAGGAATTTACCGGCAATGTCAGGGATGATATACTTATCATAATAGACGAGGCGTATGTAGAATATCTTGGAGAATCCATATTAGACGTGCTTTCCCTTTACGAGTCTCAGAATGTTCTTGTTTTAAGGACTTTTTCAAAAGTTTACGGCCTTGCCGGTATAAGAATCGGTTACGGTATAGGATGCAAAGAACTTATAGACCTTATGGACAGGGTTAGAGAACCGTTCAATGTCAGCTCTATTGCAATGGTAGCTGCTAAAGCGGCGCTTGATGATATAAATTACGTTAAAAATGTGGTTGATACCAACGAATCAGAAAAAACATACCTTTATAACGCTTTTAAAAAACTGAATATTGATTTTGTGGAAACAGGGGCTAATTTTATTCTTATAGGGCTTAAAAATAAAAAAGCGGTAGAAGTATACAAAGAACTTCTTAATAAAGGGGTCATAGTGCGTTCTATGGATAGATTTGGTTATGAAAATATGATAAGGGTAACGATAGGAACGCATATCGAAAATTTAAAGTTAGTAGAAGGATTAAGCCTTTTAGCCTGCGGCTGACTTATTTCCCGGCGTAAAACAACCCATCCTTAAATCTCCTTTATAAAATTCCTTAAATTCCTTAAATTCCTTATAAAATTATTTTGGATATTACGGTTTATTGTGTTATAATCAATAGCTATTATTTTGTTATCCTTATATATTCATTATTTGATTTATTATTTACACTTTGATGAGGAAAATATTATGATACTTGTATTAAAAAAGAATGTTACAGAATCGGAAATTACATACATATTAGGTAAAATAGGGGAAGCCGGGCTTAAACCCCATATTTCAAAGGGTGAAGAGGTAACTATAATCGGTTGTATAGGCAATGAAGATGCCGTTAAGAAATTTTTTAATGAAGCGGAAGCGCTTGCCGGGGTTGACAAAGCTATTAGGATATCAAAGCCTTATAAGCTGGCGTCAAAAGAGCTGGGAAAAGAACGAACTATTATAACAACGGGCGGCGTTTCCATCGGTTCGGAAAAAATAGTTATTATCGCCGGTCCCTGCGCCGTTGAAACGCTCGACGGTTTACTTGAGATAGCAAACAACGTTAAATCTTCCGGAGCAGCGATGCTTCGGGGCGGCGCCTTTAAACCGAGAACAAGCCCTTATTCTTTTCAAGGTTTAGGCGAAGATGGTCTTAAATATTTGCGAGAAGCAAAAAATAAAACCGGGTTACTGATTGTTACCGAGGTTATGGATCCTAGAGATCTCGATCTTGTGTATTCGTATGCCGATATTGTCCAGATAGGTGCAAGAAATATGCAAAATTTCAGGCTACTCCAAGAGGTTGGAAAAATAAAAAAACCGGTTATCCTTAAAAGGGGTCTTTGCGCTACGATTCAGGAATTCCTCATGTCGGCCGAATATATTATGGCAAATGGCAACGAAGATATTATACTCTGCGAAAGGGGCATCAGGACATACGAAACTGCAACCAGAAATACTTTAGATTTAAGTGCTGTTCCGGTTTTAAAAAGACTTTCTCATCTTCCGGTTATAGTAGACCCTTCCCATGCTGCAGGAATATGGCATTATGTTGAACCGCTTTCTTTAGCCGCAATTGCTATCGGTGCGGACGGCCTCATGGTCGAAGTTCATCCTGTTCCAGAAAAGGCTTTTTCAGACGGGGCTCAATCCCTTAAGTACGATACTTTTCATGAGCTTGTGAACAAAGGAAGGAAAGTTGCGGAAGCGGTGGGCAGAAGCATTTAAAATTAAAATAAAAAAAGAGAATATTTTTCGTCAATGTACCTAAAGTACCTAAAAAACTTTTCATTTTTATATAGATATAGAATATAGATGCAGGACAGTTTAGAGGTTATCTGCGAAATTACCTTCTTTCAAATATGTTCAATGATATTACCATTGTCGGAATGGGGTTTATGGGCGCCTCGGTTGCTAAAGCTGTTAAAGCCGCCGCACCGGAAATAACCATTAAAGGCATAGATATAAATGAAAAAAACCTCGAATACTGCATTTCTAACGGCATAATAGACAAAGTCGCCGATATTTCTTCCGACATTTCAGATCTCGTTATTCTGTGCATTCCGCCGCGGGCTATCCTGCAATTTGCGGCTAATAATAAAAGTTATATTGAAAGAAGCCCTGTTGTTACCGATATCGGAAGCATAAAAAAAGGAATCGTAAGCGAAATAAAAAAGACGGGCTTTAACCGTTTTATTGGTTCCCACCCCATGTGCGGTTCCGATAAAAACGGACCGCAATATGCGGATAGTTCAATATTCAGAGGCAGAACCTGCGTATTGATAAAACAGCCTGATGATGAAAATTACCGCTTCCTTGAAAAGGTCGCTTCTTTTTGGACGCTTATCGGAATGAACATTATTTACGCCGATCCCGATCTCCATGACCATATTGTTGCATACTCAAGTCATTTGCCCCATGTCGTTGCATTTTCCTTAAGCGGCACTGTCATGGAAATTTTTAGTAAACATATAGATAAAAATAATCAAAATATCGATCCGATGCAATTTATCTCTGCCGGCTTTAAAGATTCGACAAGGATTGCCCGTTCTTCTTCCGAAATATGGACGGACATATTTCTTATGAACAGGCAGAATCTTTTGTTATCCATAGATGATTTCATAAATAAAATTAACGAATTTAAAACACTGCTTGAAAAGGGCGACGAAAATGCCCTTAAAGCTATAATAACTGAAATATCGGATAAAAGGAGATCAATTGATTGAATGATTAAATTAAATGGCGACAACGCTGCGGTAACAGGTTTAAAAAACCCCGTGAAAGCGGAAATTAAAGTTCCGGGAGATAAATCCATTTCTCACCGGGCGGTTATGTTAAGTGCAATTTCGTCCGGCGAATCAAAGATAGTCAATTTATCCGTTTCAAGGGATAATATGATGACGGTGGCTGCATTCAGGCAGCTTGGAGTTAAGATAGAATGGGTTGGTTCCTCCTGTTTGATAAAAGGAAAAACCCTATACGAATTAGCCGAACCCAAAAAATACATAAATACCGGAAATTCCGGAACTCTTACAAGGCTCATTGCGGGCATTCTTGCCGGAACCAATTTTTTTTCAGTTCTCTCAGGAGATAAATATTTGAATTCAAGGCCGGTTGAAAGGATAGTTGCTCCTTTAAAATTGATGGGAGCAAGAATTTTTGGAAGGCATAATGATAAATTTCCGCCTTTAGCTATAGTCGGCTCAAAACTGAACTCGATATATTACGAGGTGCCGGTTGCAAGTGCGCAGGTAAAATCATGCATTATATTTGCCGCTATTTCCGCCGCAGGCAATACCATTATTTATGAAAGGAAAAAGACAAGAGACCATACGGAAAGATTTTTAAAGCTTCAGGGTTATCCGGTAACCGTTCACGATGCCGAAAACGGCGGCTCGCTAATAAGCATCAAGGGTGGCGGGGAACTAAAGCCGTTCGATATAAATATACCCGGGGATTTTAGCAGCGCCGCATTTTTTATAGCGCTTGGACTTCTGGTCAGGGACGCTGAAATAACGATAAAAAATGTGCTTTTGAACGAACGAAGAGTGGGGCTTTTAAATATATTGAAAAAAATGAACGCAGAAATTGAAATTTCGGATTGCGTCAACGGTTTTGAAAAGATTGGAACGATAAAAGCTTCCTATTCCGATCTTTTGCCGGTCAGTGTTTCCGCCGAAGATGTTTCAGACATGATAGACGAGTTTCCGGTATTTGCCGTGGTAGCCTCGTTCGCTGCGGGAAAGACCGAGGTCAGGGGGGCAAAGGAATTAAGGGTAAAAGAGACCGACAGGATAAAGGCGATAGTTTCAAATATTGCCCGTTTCGGAATAAAAATTGATGAGTTTGAAGACGGATTCGAGATATCTGGCGATCCAACTATTAAAGAAATTAAAGGGCATAAAACAGTGAAGGTTGATTCGTTCGGAGATCACAGGATCGCCATGTCCATGGTTATTATGGGGCTTTTATTAAAAAACGTCAAAACGTTTGTTAAAGGGGTAAGATGTATAAATACTTCATTTCCGGATTTTTTTGATACTATATATAGCATGTTAAAAAAAGCCGATATTTAACGGACTAACTTTCTATCTTGCTTTTGTCCCGCCTTTTGCCGGTTTACTCGAACTTTAAAAAACAATAAAATCCCGCAAATATATTCTAAATAAATGATTTAAGTGGTATAATAAAAAGAAGTAGCATGAAGCATGTTTGAGCAGCGGGCTATTTCAGTTTATAATATATAGTAATAATAGTAGTAATGATAGTAGTAATAATAGTGCTTAATTTTCACTAATATAATAAAAATACATAAGGAGTGTTTCTTGTCTCTTGCTTAAAAGAGATAATATTTGAAACAAAGTTTTTTCATGAAAATCAGTATAGCTCCAAGCGCCGGATTTTGTTTTGGTGTAAAAAGGGCGATTGATATGGCGGTTTATAGCGCCGGTAAATTTGGGACTGAGTTAAATACCATAGGCCCTATAATTCATAACCCTCAGGTCGTATGTTTGTTGGAAGAAAAGGGGATTTTTCCGGTAGAAAGCGTTGATAAAATAAGATCCGATACCATAATTATCAGATCGCACGGAATTAAAGCGGGTATTGCGGACGAGATTGCAAAAAAAGATATTGCCGTTATAGATGCTACCTGCCCGTTTGTGAAAAAAGCACAAGATTATATGAAATCCGCATCTTCAGAGGGCTATTTTATTATTATGGTCGGCGATAAAAAGCATCCCGAAGTTCAAAGCATTATTAGTTTTGCGGTAGCCGGCAGATATATGGTTTTAAATAACCTTGAAGAATTAAAGCATGTTGATTTTACAGAAAAGATAGCTTTAATTTCCCAAACGACACAGGATGTCATGTTTTATCTTTCCGTAATTTATGAAGTTTTTAGAAGAGTAAAGAAGGGAGTGATTGTTTTTAATACGATTTGCGACGCTACAAAACTCAAGCAGGAAGAAGCCGCCGTTCTTGCGGCGAGATCCGATGTTATGATCGTGGTTGGCGGATATAATAGCGCCAATACAAATAAATTAAAAAATATTTGCAAATCTATTCAGGATAGGACGTATCATGTAGAAACCGAAAAAGAACTGGACCCCGGGTGGTTTAGAGATGCCGAGAATGTGGGCATTACCGCAGGGGCTTCCACGCCTGATTGGATAATAAAGAAGGTTGTCGAAAAAATAAAGGTTATCGAAAAGCAGAATAAATAACGCCATACGAATAAAAGATTTGCTAAAATTTTTAAGCTATGGTAGATTGTTTCTATTACTTTAGGAGGTATAAAATCAATATATGGGAGAACGAAATTTTAACAATAACGCAAATAAAACTCTTACCGAGTTTGAGCTTTTGCTTCAGGATTACGAATACTTGGTGAATTCCAGCTTAATTAGGCAAGGAAAGGTTATAGGCATTGATGAAAAATTTATTTATGTTAATGTGGGGGATAAATCTGACGGAATAATAGCAATAGAGGAATTTATGACCCCCGGCGGTCAGCTTAATCTTGAAATTAGCAAAGGCGATACGATTGAGGTTTTTGTCGGCCAGTATGACGATAAGGTTGGCTACCTCAGGCTTTCTAAAGACAGAGCCCGGAATGTTTATGTCTTGGATGATATTGAAAAAATATACGAACGGGGAGAAACCATTAAAGGAACTGTTACAGCTAGAATAAAAGGCGGTCTTATCGTGGATCTGAACGGCATATCGGCATTTTTACCGGGTTCCCAGATTGATATAAAACTTACCCACGATTTTGACAGTTATGTTGGAAAAACCCTTGATTTTAAGATAATAAACTACAATAAAAAGACATGCAACATTATACTGTCGAGGCGCAAGATCATAGAAGAAGACCTTAAAAAGCTGAAAGAAAATACGCTTATCGATATTACGGAGGGCGATGTTTTAGAAGGCATAGTAAAGAATATTACTGATTATGGCGTATTTGTCGATCTCGGCGGTTTAGACGGCTTAATATATATTACGGATATATCCTGGAAAAGAATCTCTCATCCATCGGAAGTTTTTTACCTCGGACAAAAGGTCAAGGTTAAGGTTATTAAGTACGATAAGGAGAAAAACAGGGTTTCTTTAGGTTATAAACAGCTTGCCAACGATCCATGGGAAAATATTATTGAAAAGCATAAGCAGGGGGATATCGTAGAAGGGGTTGTTATTAATATTACCGATTACGGGATATTTGTCGAACTTGACGACGAAATTGAAGGATTAGTGCATATTTCTGAAATGGCATGGGATAAGAAACAAATAGATCCAAAAACTATCGCTGTCAAAGGACAAATGATCAAAGCCGTTATATTAAATATAGAACCGGAGTCCAGAAAAATGTCTTTGAGCATGAAGCAGCTTACAGAAAATCCGTGGAATAAAATCAAGAATAAATATCCGGTTGGGACTATAGTGGAGGGCAGCGTTAAAAACATTTACGAGTTTGGCATTTCTATGGAATTAGAGGAGAATTTTGATGGATTTATAAAACAGGGTGATTTTTCGTGGATAAAAAGGCCAAAGCATCCGCATGAACTTTTTAAAAAGAATAACCATATTAAAGCTGTTGTGTTAAATATAGACGAACAGAGACAGAGGATATACCTTGGGATAAAACAACTTATGGAAAATCCATGGAAAACCATAAAAGATCGTTATATAATCGGTACTACGGCATCCGGTACGGTTTCAAATATAACCGAATTCGGCATTTTTGTCGAACTCGAAGACGGTATCGAGGGTCTTGTCCACAACTCAAAAATTCCCGAGAAGTTTATTGATCAAAGCCGGATACAGATCGGTTCTCTTATTAATGCCGAGGTTATTCTTGTTGACCCTATATGTCAGAAAATAGGGCTTTCCCTTATAAATATAAATCAGACGCAATAAATCATATATCATATAAACATATATAAACAATAAATTAATCCATATTAAATTTACATATCATATTAAATCTATCTAAATATTAAATTATATTAAATTATGAGTAATTCAAAACACCCATTCTTAACAGGTTTGGTTTTTCTTATAGTTTTCATAGCTATTTTCGGGTTAGTGATATATCTTATTCTGTTTAAACTGCAGATAAAATCGAGGTACAGCGTGGTTCATGGAACATCGCCTTATGCGATAGGAATAATTAATTTAAGAGGGCCTATTACAACGTCTTCCGGCTTTATTCCCCTTCTCGATCACTATAAGCATGACAGCTACGTTAAGGCGGTCGTTATCAGGGTTAATTCCCCCGGTGGTGAAGTTGCACCTTCGCAGGCAATATACGAACAGCTTATGAAATTTAAAAAGTATAAAAAAATTGTTGTTTCGATGTCTTCCGTTGGGGCATCCGGTGCTTATTATATCTCTTCGGCTGCCGATAAAATAGTTGCCGAACCGGGGACCCTTACCGGCTCGATCGGCGTTATAATGGAACTTCCCAATGTTTACAAACTCTTTAAAAAAGTCGGCGTATCGTATAATTATATCGTAAGCGGCCCTTATAAAGATATTGGGACTCCTTATAAAGAGATGACCCCGGCTCAAAGGGTAAAACTTCAAGGGGTAGTAATGAATGTATATAATCAGTTTGTGGATGCTGTTGCCAAGGCAAGGCACCTTAAAGTTTCTTATGTAAAGAAAATTGCGAACGGAATGGTTTATTCGGGACAGCAGGCTCTTAAGCTGCATCTTGTGGATAAGCTTGGCGATTTTCAGGATGCTGTTAAGTTAGCTGCCAGTCTTTCCGGCATAAAAGGCAAGCCTACGCTTATCTACCCGGTTAAAAAACCTGCACCGTTAATTCAGTCGTTTCTAAAAAAGGCTGTCCAGACTTTCATAAAGTATATCGGAACAAAGTTAAACTTTACAGGCATGGCTTCATATACCGGTTTAAATTTAAATTATGATTAATTTTCTTTATGGAAATAATATTTGCCCCATGGCGTATGGAATATTTAGTTAAAGATAAATCCAAAGTAGAAGAATGTATCTTTTGTTTAAACGAGCCGGGATGTGATGAAAATTATATTTTATATAAGGCTAAGTACTCGTTTGTCAAGCTAAATACCTATCCTTATAATTGCGGGCATCTTTTAGTGATACCTTATTCCCATGCCAAGGAACTGCATCAATTATCCTATGAAGCCGGTGCGGAAATAATGAAGCTTTTATCGAAGGCTTCCGATATTTTAAAAAAAGTGTATAAATGTAGCGGGCTTAATGTCGGTTTGAATATCGGGAAATCAGCCGGGGCAGGCATTGAGAAGCATCTGCATTTTCATATCGTTCCAAGGTGGGAAGGAGATGTCGGTTTTTATACCATATGTTCGGATCTCAGGGTTATTTCGGAATTATTAGATGATACATATGCAAAGTTAATAGATCATTTTAAAAATATAAAACTTTAAAAAGTTGGAGAGGGGAAATTAATGCTCAGGTTCTTAAATTTAATCTTATTTATTATTTTTGCTTTCATAGTTATAATATTTACCGCCCAGAACACTAAGATGGTAAGCGTTAGTTTTTTGGAATTCAAATCTATAATGCTTCCAATTCCGGTTATTGTAGCCTCTTCTGCTTTGATCGGCATTGTAATAACCCTTATCTATCATTTTTATATTATACTGAAACTAAAAAGAAATACTAAAAATACTAAAATGAACGAACTTCCAGGTAATGGTGAAAAAAATAATAAATAATAAGTAGATTTTGTTGACGCCTTCAATTATAAAAAATGAGCTTACTTCCCAGTTTAAAACCCTCAAAGACGACCTTTTGAATTTTTCTTCTTTCCATGCCGCAAAGAAAATATCCGTCCTTTTTGATACCTTGATTACCGATGTTTTTTTGAAAAGCATTCCTTTGGATGATTTATGCCTTATTGCAGGTGGCAGCTATTCTAATTTAGAACTATGTCCATATTCGGATATAGACCTTATGATCCTTTATAACGAAAACATAAATTATGATACCTTAAATAAGAAGCTTAAAGGATTTTTTTACCTGTTCTGGGATGCGTCCATAGACCTCGCTCAAAGCGTAAGGACTATTAAAGATGCTATAAACCTTATGGAAACGGATCTTAATACCTATACATCTTTTGTAAACGCGAGATACATTGCCGGCAATAAAGACCTTTACGATGATTTTAAAGATAGGTTTAGGAATATTGACGCTTCGGGGATTTTCTTAATAGATGTAATGAAGAACTTAAGAAAAAGAAGACTTATTAATGTTATGGTAGATAACAACATATTTCTTTTAGAACCCGACGTAAAGGACGGTATTGGTGGCTTAAGGGATTATTCATGGTGCGAGTGGGCGTACTATATTGCAAAAAAGCCGGTGGCTTTTTTGAACTTCCTTCATAATACGGGCATCAACGGAATATCCTATGATATTTTTTCGGATAGGACTATAAATACCGGCAATGATGGCGAAGTAGGCCGCGAGGATCTTATCGATCTGTACAATTCTAAGGAATTTATTTTAAAGATAAGGATAATGATGCATTTGATCGCATCAAAAAAGGTGGACAGATTAACCTTCGATATTCAGGAAAAGGTGGCTTCCGCTTTTTTTTATAAAGACGGCAAGTTTCTGAATAAAATTGAGCTTTTTATGCAGGATTATTATTTAAATGCCAAAAATATGCATATCGTTTCAAGGCTTATAATAAATCTTTTAATAAAACCTTCTTTTTTGATACAGAAATCGAGGCTGGCGTCCAGGGCAAAGATTGAAACGTCTGTGAATTTAGGAGACAATTTCTTTTTTGATAACGGGCTTATTTCCATAAAAGATAAAGAAAAATTTTTATCGGATATAGAAAATCCCTTTAAGCTTCTTGAAATTTATTATCTCACAGGGGAAAGGCTTGATGCGGAATCTATTAATCTATTAAAGAAGGCATCGTTTCTGCATAAAAAAAATATACGGGACAATGGAACTGCAAAAAATTTCTTTTTAAATCTTTTAAAGAAGAAAAAAAGGGTATATAAAACGCTTTTATTGATGCATGAAATAGGCCTTCTTGGAGCTTTAATTCCAGAATTTGAAAAGATAAACTCGCTTTCTACGAACGACATATATCATATCTATACTGTAGACGCCCATTCGCTAAACGGGATCCACTACCTTGAAGAGTACGTAAATTTAAGGATACATAAAGATCTAAAAGATGTAATAATTGATATTTCCGAAGAAGATATGCTTATTCTAAATTTTTCCCTGCTTCTTCATGATATCGGAAAAGGGTATTCATCCCGTCATGAAAAAGTAGGCGCAAAAATTGCCTCTAAAATTGCTGAAAGGCTTGGTTTTAGCAATCAAGCCGAAAAAATTTCAAGTTTTCTTATTTTGCACCATTTTCTATTGCCTTTAACTTCAGAAAGAAGGGATATGCATGATCCTGCTACTATCAGGGCGGTGGCCGATACTCTCAAAGATATTAAACATTTGAAGCTTTTATTTGCAATAAGTCTTTGTGATTCCATGGCCGTTTCCCCAGCGCGTTTTAATTTGTGGCGAAAAACACTGCTTGTCGAGCTTTATTACAAAACTCTTTCCTATCTCGAAAATAAGGCGGGTTATTTAAAGAAGGAAAGACCGTATGCCGATGAAATTTATGAATATACACTGTCCCATATCGGCGAAAATGGTTACAGCTATCTTAAAAATATACTAGATATAAATATAAATGAATATATTAAAAACTATCTTAATTCTTTTTATTATGTCAATAAATATTTAATGAGGCATCCTCCTGAAAAGATACTGCTTCATATGGCGATGCTCGAGGAATCTAAAAAACTCGGGTTTTTTAATTACAAAGCGATTTTAAGCCCGGATAACGATTATTATGAACTTATTATTTGCGGACCTGAAAGAAAATCAATATTTTCAGATATTACGGGGATACTTTCGTATAATGATTTTAATATTATGAGTGCGGATATTAATACAAGGAAAGACGAGAATTTTATTGATGTATTTTTTATACATCATATTTATAAGAAAAGGCCTGATGAACTCAACTGGAATAAGATCATGGACACTTTGCGAAGCGTTTTTGAAGGTAAACTGTCGTTAGCGGAAATGTTTAGAAAGAAGATAGAAAGGGACATAATATTTAAAAAAACCTCTCCGCATGTAGCATTGTCTTGCGATCTTTATAATAATTTAAGTGATGAATTTACTGTTATCGAGATACAGGCGCAGGACAGAAAAGGTCTGTTATATGACATTGCAAAGGTATTTAACCGGTTTGATATAAATATTTTAGTATCTAAAATTACGACTCAGGGCGATAAAGCATTTGATACATTTTATGTTAAGGATGAGCATGGGAACAAAATTAAAAATATGATCACTATCAATAAGATAAAAAAATCTTTTATTGATATATTGTAAATGCATGGTGATATGGATATGGACGGAATAAAAGATCCGGCAAAAGATCTGATAGGTAAATACCTTTCTCATTTAAAGATTGAAAAAGGTTACAGTTTAAACACAATTCTGTCTTATGGTGGTGATCTCAGCTCTTTTTATGAATACTTAAGAAACCGCAATAAAGGATTCGGTTCCGTTACATCCGAAACATTTCAGGAATTTCTTGGGTATCTGGCATCTACAGGCATTTCTCCAAAAACGAGGGCAAGACTTTATTCATCTGTAAAGGGGTTTTACAAATTTTTATACAGGCAGTCGTTAATCAAGGAATTTCCGTTCAAAAATATCGAATATCCCTTTATTCCAAGGAAATTGCCTGAATTTCTTACAAAAGACGAAATAAAAAAAATGCTTAATGCCGATTTCGGCGATAATTTTGAAGGTGTAAGAAATAAAGCACTCCTTGAACTTCTGTATGCCAGCGGTCTTCGGATATCCGAGATTGCATACATAGAACTTGAAAATTTTAATTTTGAGATGAATTTTGCCAAAGTAAGTGGAAAAGGCTCAAAGGAGCGTATAGTCCCGTTTGGCAAATCCGCTAAAGAATACATATTTAAGTATCTTGCAGAAAGGCAAAAGCTCATAACAGGGAATAAGAGTTTTTTATTTATAACAAGGCGCGGCAACCCTTTGACCAGACAGGGTTTATGGAAAATCATAAAAAAGATCGCTATAGCCTCCGGCATAAATAAAAATATCACCCCCCATACTATTAGGCACACATTTGCCACTCATCTTCTTGCAGGAGGTGCGGATCTGAGATCAATCCAACAGATGCTCGGACATTCCGATATATCTACGACGGAAATTTACACTCATACCGATATTTCACATCTAAAGAGCCAGCATACTAAATTTCATCCAAGGAACAGAAATGATCGGGAATGACCGGTAAGTGGCAAAATTATTAATTCGGTCCTTTTTATTACGGCAATTTATGGCGTATACATATAAAAGAAGAATAGAAAATATTGAAATATCGTTTTTTACGGATGTTCTTAAAGAATACGGATATAATATCCGGGCATTGGATCTTTTTAAAAAAATCGGCGAGCTGTCAAAAAAAAGCGGTTTTAAAGCGTTTATAGTAGGAGGATTTGTAAGGGATCTGATTATTTATGATATAAAAAGACAGAAAAATAGGAATATAAATAACATAATGAACGGCCTTTATAAGAAGGATAATGTTCTGGATATTGACTTTTCTATCGAGGGCGATGCCACCATTATTGCCGGAATAATTAAAAATGAGATAAAAAAAAATGTTGTAAGTATAAAGATACATAAACGCTTTAAAACTGCAAAGGCGGTTTTTTCTTTAAACGGCAGACTGTTGACGATAGATCTTGCAACCGCAAGAATCGAAACATACACCTGTCCCGGTGCCTTGCCAAAGGTGAGTTTTGCGGATCTGCGATCCGATATTTCAAGGCGGGATTTTACCATAAATACTATTGCATTAAGCCTTGATCCTGGCGAATTTTTAAGCATAAAAGACCACTCCTGTGGCCTTAATGATATATATGAAAAAAAGTTGCGCATACTTCATCCTTTGAGTTTTATAGACGATCCGACTAGGATATTCAGGGCGGTAAGGTTTGAAAAGAGATTTGGTTTTACAATCGAACCCGAAACAAAAAGGCTTTTACTTCAAGCTGTTTCTGATGGCGCAATTTCTTCAGTTTCCGGTAAAAGGATAATGACCGAATTAAAGTTAATCCTGAAAGAAAAAAAACCGGCGGTTTATTTTGAAAGGCTTGAAGAGCTTGGCATATTAAAGGCAATTAGCGCTGAATTAAGGTTTGACGAAGAAAATAAAAGGGTATTTAAAAATATATCTTCTTTTTTTAAGATTAATAAAGACTTCTATCTGGATATTGATCCTGCCGTCTTTTACATGGCGGGGCTTTTGTTTGGCTTGCCAGTTTCAAACATCGGCCGGATTTTAAAGAGGTTGAACATTGGTGAAAATATTGAAAAGAGGTTAAATCTTATTTATTCGGATTATAATTCTCTTTTATTGATAAAAAATAGTAAAAATCTGCAAAAAATGAAAAAAAGCGAGGTATATTCTACATTAAAACGGTTCGACAAATATTCGCTACTTTTTTTCGTCCTTAAATTATTTCTTGATAATCCGGAAGACAGGATTATAAAGAGGCTCATAATGATTTATATTAATAAGCTTAGCAAGATCCTGCCCCTTATAGGGGGCAGCGATCTTAAATCTCTGAAGATAGCCGAAGGGCCGCTTTACGGGGAAATATTAAACAGGGTCAAACTTCTTAAGATAGACGGAAAGCTAAAGACGAAGAAAGAAGAACTTTTTTATGTAAAAAACAATTTTACAGGCTCTGCCTCTGTGACCGGTCATATTTAATACCGGGAATTAATCTAAAATGCGATATAATAATATAATATATATAATGATATATGATGTGATATAAAATATATATGATATAATTTGATAAATAAAATTTTCGGGGAAAAACGCCTAAAATGATAGAATTTAACTTTAAATTTGTTTTAAAAGAAGCCATTGGGGATAATGGAATAGATAAGGACGATATTTACGGATTTAAAAATAGCCTTATTAAAACAAGAAATTACCTTCAGAGTTTAAGAAAGGAGTCTAAGATCGGTTTTTACGATGTGCCGTGCGACAGTGAAATGATCAGGGACATTAAAGAAACGGCCGAGGAACTTTTTTCTAGGGGTTTTACGCACCTGTTCGTGGTTGGCATGGGGGGTTCGTCCTTAGGAGCTATATTTTTAAAAGAGGCCTTTGATGCAATCGTTTCCCACAGGTCAAAAACAGAAACCGTATTTAATAAATTTATTAAAAAGATTGATGTTAGTTTTTCTGAAAATATAGATCCTTATTATCTTTCACAGCATCTTGAAAGTATAGATATTTCTAAAACATTATTCTGTTTTGTCTCGAAATCCGGCGATACGATAGAAGTAGTGTCGCAATTCTTTATAATTAAAGAAAAGTTTGAAAGGCTGCTGGGGGAGAGATATAAAGAACATTTTTTGTTCATTACCGATAAAAAAAGCGGTTTTTTACGAAATTTTGCCGATAAAAATAATTTAGCCGTTTTAAATATTGCCGCAAATATAGGAGGCAGATATTCCATAGTTACGGCAGCAAGCCTTTTTCCCGCTTACTCCATGGGGTTTGACATAGACAGGTTTTTGGAGGGCATTATAAGCGAAAGGGATAATATATTGAAAAGGGAGCCTTATGACGATAATCCGGTTTATACCCTTGCCGCCATACTTTATCTGTTTTATATAAAAAAAAAGAGAAATATATTCGTAATTATGCCGTATAGCGATAATCTAAGAGAGTTTGCCAGATGGTTCAGGCAGCTCTTTGCCGAAAGTCTCGGCAAAGACCTTAAATCCCCTACGCCCGCCGTCTCTTCAGGTGCTACCGACCAGCATTCGCAGTTGCAGCTTTATATGGATGGTCCGCAAGATAAGGTTGCCGGGTTTTTCTGTCTGAAGGATTACGGCTTTGACTACGCGATTCCGGCTGACGGTTTTAAAAATTATAATTATTTAAATAACAAAAAGCTTTCCGAGCTTCTTTTAAATGAGCTTAAAGGGGTTGAGCTTGCTCTTGCAATGGCGGGCAGGCCGTCATTTAAGGTTAGTCTTGATAAGATTGATGAATTTTCGCTTGGTGAACTTTCTTTTGCTTGCATGGAAACGGTTGCAGTGCTGGGCGGGCTTTTAGGGGTGAACCCGTTTGATCAGCCGGGAGTTGAAAAGGGTAAAAAATTTGCATATCTTCTTACCGGAAAAAAAGATCCTTCTTTTTCTGTGGAATTATCAGAGCTTAACAGGCTCGAACAGATAAAAGACTGGAAACTTGTTTAATCTGCATCTCTATTATTTCTATTTTTTTGGGCCAAAATTGCCGATATAGGGTAGAAATTATTGAAAAATATCGCGATGCTTTAAAAATACTAAGTTCCGGCTTACCCAAACAACCTCTTTGAAGGAACCGCCCATATATTTTCATCGGATTTATTTGATAATTTTCTGATTTCGTCTCCCTTGTGAATAAGGATGCCGCCTGTCCATTCCTTTCCGAGCGCTTTTGCGACATCTTTCATATTGCTAA
This sequence comes from bacterium, assembly GCA_021818985.1. Lineage (GTDB taxonomy): Bacteria > SZUA-79 > SZUA-79 > Acidulodesulfobacterales > Acidulodesulfobacteraceae > JAKASO01. The sequence goes on along the minus strand of JAKASO010000011.1, from coordinate 27,067 downwards.
TATCCGAAGCCGTGATTGTCTGCCTGTTCTTTACCTCCATGCCCAACAAGCCTGATTCCGTGTTTAAGAGCAAGTCTATTTCAAAACCGGAGCGTGTTCTGTAAAAGAACATTTCGGCATTTTTCTGTATGGTTTTTATCCACTTGTATATTTCTCCCACGACCATCGTTTCATAAATCTCGCCGGTATCCTCGGCTCTTTGTCCGCTCAACTGCCTCAATAAGCCTATATCGAGCCAGTAGAGCTTGGGGGTTTTAATAACAGAGCTTGTGATATTTTTATAATAAGGTTGCAGCAATATAACTTGATAAGAGAGCCTGAGATACTCCAGGTATCTGCGGGCGGTATCTACGCTTACGCCAGCATCTCTTGCCAGTTCTGAATAATTTAATAATTTACCCGACCTTAACGCCGTAAGCTTTTGAAATTTTGTAAACGGCCCCAGGTCGTCTAATCTTGCAAGGTCTATTAAATCCTTTTCCAAATAAGTATATTGATAATTTTTAAGCCATTGCCACCTTTCTGTGTCGGAGGATAGCCGAAGTAGTGCCGGCATGCCGCCCCATTTAAGCAGATAATCCTCGGCGGCCAACGCGGAGGCTTTTTCTTTATCCAGTAATATTTGTGGAAGGCTGCTTAGTATCTTATCAACCGAGTTTTTTGTCATGCCCCCTGATAGCAGCTTGTCTATTAAGGGGGTTTTTGTACTGGCTTTAATATCCGGCGCGTAATTTTCCGGGTAATCCCCTGCATTTATCTCGCTCATAAGAAGCGGCCACAACTCGAATATTGCAACCCTTCCGGCAAGCGATTCCCTGATTTTCTTTAAGAGGAGTATCTGGCTTGAACCAAGCAGAATACTGAAAGAAATACCACCTTCATCGTAAGCATATTTTATTTTTTCGAATACCGTCGGTTCTTTTTGGGCTTCATCGATAATTGCATTCCCAATTGTCGACGGCCATGCCGCCGTTAAAACATTCCTGATGTCTTCCCTGTTTTCTGGCGCATCCAGATTTATATAACGCAAATTAGGATATTTTAATTTTGCAAGCGTAGTTTTCCCCGTCTGCCTTGCTCCAGTAAGAATGATAAGGCGTCTTCCTGCTTCCGGCGGCGGAAGAATGGACGACATAATGCGATATTTCAGTGAATTTCCGCTCATAGTATTAAATTATACAGCAAAATTTACGATAATCAAGAATAATTTTCAATATAATTTTTATTTCCTTATTTCTTATTTTCCGGATTTAATGTTGTGAAAATTTATAGAAATTTGACTATCGAGGTGTTAAAAATATAATAAAATTTGTGTTATAATTTATAATTAATAACAAAAACAATATTGCAATCAGATTAAATTATGTCAACGATTTACATTGTTTCCGACTATGAAAAACTGGTAAAATTCGGCAATGTCCTTTAACTTAAGAAAGGGAATGATGTATACAAGACGATATTCCCCTTTAAAACCGAACAACTCGTCGTTATAGGAAATATAGAAATAACCTCGCCAGCCCTCAGGTCGCTCATGTTCCACAATAAAACTGCAAAACCAATATAGTTTTATATTGCTATTGCGATTAAATTTTATTCCGAATTATGTTATAATAAAAAAATTATGGCAGTTATTAAATTATGGATGACCGGAAGAAAATAGTTGTAATCGGAGGTCCGACCTGTTCGGGAAAAACGGAAATTTCAACAAAGCTTGCGGAAAATCTCCCCTTTGAGATAGTTAATTTTGATTCTTTATGCTTCTATAAATATTTTGATATCGGGAGTGCAAAGCCTGAAAAACCCCTTTTTTTGAAAACAAGACACCATCTCTTTGACATTAAAATGCCCGATGAAGATTATAATGCTTTTGATTATTCGAAAGATGCCTCTTTTATAATAGACGATATATTAAGCAGGGGCAAATTCCCACTGTTAGTTGGCGGAACAGGGTTATACGCAAAGGCGGTAATTTACGGTCTGGCGCAAATCCCCAAAACAGATAAAGGCGACATCAGGAAAGCCCTTTTTAATTCTATTGAAACAACCGGTCTTAAGGGGCTTTATGAAAAGCTTAAAACAGTGGATCCTTTATACGCTTCTAATATTTCCGGTAACGACAGGGTTCGTATAATACGTGCTTTAGAAGTTTATAATTCAACGGGCGTTCCATTTTCATCTTACCTTAATTCTCATTTATTTAGAAATCCTAAGTATAATTTTATAAATATTATACTTGTTCCTCAAAAAGACATTCTAAAACAAAAAATAAAGGAAAGAACCTTAAGTATTTTAAAAAAAGGGCTGGTCGAAGAAACTTCCAATATTATAAAAATGGGTTATTTTGCTGATTTAAAGCCATTCAAAGGAGTAGGATACAAAGAAGCCGTTATGTATATTACCGGCGAAATAAAAACTGAAGAAGAGCTTTATGAAAAGGTCGTTAAAGCAACTATCCAGTATTCTAAAAGACAGCTTACATGGTTTAAAAGATCTGCAAGAGCCGTTTTTGTGGATCCGGCAGATGCGGATAACAGGCAAGATATTTCGTCAATAGCCGAATATTTGTACGGGTTTTTATGGGAAAAGAAAGAGTATTTTTAGTAGGTATTAATTCCGGCGGCAGGAAGATCAGCGGCGATTCTTTAGAGGAACTTGCCCTTCTTTCAAAGACGGCAGGCGCCGTTAACACTGGGCAAATATTAAAAACGATAAAAAAGATAGATCCCGCGTATTATATTTCGGAAGGGATGGTTATTGATCTTAAAATGCTTGTCCGGCAAAGTAATGCCGATCTAGTGATTTTTGATACCGATCTTTCTCCTGCGCAGGAAAGAAATCTTTCCGATCTTTTCGAAGTTAACGTGTTGGATAGAACAAGGCTTATCCTTGATATTTTTGCCATGCATGCAAAGACTTCCGAAGGCAAACTTCAGGTTGAATTAGCTTTATTGCAGTATATTTTGCCCAGACTTAAAGGAATCGGCATAATGCTTTCAAGGACAGGCGGCGGAATCGGCACCAGGGGTCCAGGCGAAACTAAATTGGAAACCGACAGAAGAAAAATAAGATTAAAGATAAAACATATAAAGGACAAGCTTGAGCTAGCCCAGAAAACGCGCAATCTTCACAGGATTAAAAGAGTAAAGGAGAGAATAGCCACGGTAACGCTTGTAGGTTATACAAATTCGGGCAAAACAAGCCTTTTACATGCCATTACAAATGCCGATGTTATGGGAGAAGATAAGCTTTTTGCCACCCTCGGGACTAAAATGAAATCAATGTACGATAAAGAAACCGGGAACAAGGTCATAGTATCGGATACCGTCGGCTTTATTCAAAATCTCCCCTTATTTTTGATCGAATCTTTTAAGGCTACATTGGAGGAGGCAGTTTATTCGGATCTCCTTCTCCACGTTATAGATCCGACCCAGAACGAAGCCTTTTATAAAGCCGAAGAGGTAATAAAGATACTCGAAAAGATCGGAGCCGGCGATAAAAAAATTATAACCGTTCTTAATAAAACTGACCTGATTGCGCCGGAAGAAGCCGATGCTTTAAAGGAAAAAATAGAACTGCTTACGGGAAGCGTTGTTATTGCCGTATCCGCAAAAGAACATGTCAACATAGATATATTGAAAAAGGCAATATTTGAATATCTGTCCCCTTTATATTTGCATGCGCAAGAGCCATGCCCGAGTGAAATATAATAAAATATGGACATTTCGCTATGCGTATTTGTTTCAATATATGATGTGTGATGTATATGATGTATTATCTTGTAAATGATGAGATAATAGAAGGTGTTGCATAATATATGATGTATGCAAAATGGTTATGGTATGAATAAAATTTCAGGGGCTTTTCCCATTATAAATATTATAAATATATTTATAATAATATTTATTTTAATTCTGCCTTTTTTTCTCGAGGGATGCGCTTTTTTCGGAAATGGAGCCAAAAATCTCTTTATCGGGGAACCGCTGACAAGTTTTAAATATAAAAGGGTTGAAATAGACAGATTAATCGCAGCCCAGAATTTTTCTCTTGTAAAAGAATATCTTAAACCCATGCTATTGCGTAAAAGGCATCTTTTATATGCGAATTTGCGCCTTGCCCTGATTTATGCCAGATTAAACAAGCCGGATGTTTCCTTTAGATACCTTAGAAACGCTAAACTCAATGTGGATTCTAAAAACAAAGAAAACAGGTTTTTATTTGGAAAGCTTAAAATTTTGATGGTTTTAAGAAAAAAGGATTATTTTGAGCGTTCTTTAAAAATTATTGCAAAACTTAAAAAAAATAACGCGGTAAAACCAAGGTTATATTATTATGAAGGCACGCTGTATTTTTATCACGGCGAATTATTAAAGGCTTTGAGCAACTTTAAAAAGGTCGTTGCGTTAAATTCTATTTATAAAAGGCGGGCAGAGCATGCAATTAGTAAGATTTAGAAAATTTCCCCGTTACTATAATACGATAGGTTTTATCCCGATTATTATCATTATTATTATAATTATTATAGTTGCGGGTGTTTTTTTAAAAAATTCGTACGGTTTTAGCGTTGAGTCTTCCGCCTCCGTGGTTGTTCCAAAGAAAAAGGCCGAATTTATACAGGCGATTGGGATCAGGAAAGGCATTAAGTTAGCTTTGCAAAAGGCTGTAATTTTATTAATAGGCAAGGCAAATGCCGATAAAAAGAAAAATAATAAAGTCCTTAATGAAGAAATATATTTAAATGGAAGAAAGTTCGTGTATTCATTTAAGATTATTAAGGCAGAACGCTATTTAAACCTTTTTTACATAAAGCTCGTCTGCAATATACATAAGAAAGAATTAGAAAATTCTCTTACTGGATTGGGTTTTAAGATAATCAGGCTGAACTTGAAGAAACCTTCGGAATACTCAATCTACAAGGTAAAGTTCGTAGGGAGTTTCCGCTATGCGGATATTAACAAACTTGAAAAAAAGATGATGAAATATTCCGGCAGGTTAAAAAGCATTTACATATCCTCCTTTTCAACCGATTTTGTGGAAGTCAAGGTTGGATACAGGGGAAGCTTTTTAAGGTTTTTAAAAAGCGTGAGAAAAAAGATTGATACATACTTGGATGCAAAGGTTTATGCAAAAAAACACGATGTTGTTTACATAGATGTGAAACAGCCAGCGAGCGATAATTTAACGAAATAAAACAAATAGTTTTTTAAAATAGCTTATCGTACTGATACTTAAGTAAAAATTAAATATGGCGTATAAAAATACGCTTACAAACATAGGCAAAAAAAAGTAAAAAAATATATTTTTATCTTTTTTGTAAAGAAACCCTACCGCTAATGATATAAGCGGGGCTCCGATAAAGAACTGCCCTATAAAAAATCCTATTATATGGCCGTATTTATCAATATAGCTGTATGCCTTGTTTGCTCTTTTTGAGTGAGTAAGCTTTGTAAAGAAACTAAACTCTTTAAATCTCATTCCGATGTAGAAAAGCGCTATACATACGATTGATTCCGATATGGTAATAAGGATGATTGAATCTGCCGGGTTTAATTTATAAGCAACGGCGTAAGCCGTTGAAAGATATTTGCCACCTATAATATTTATTAGGATGAGTACGAAATATTTATATATCATGTTTTTTGGTAACCTATTATAGAAAATTATGTATGCTAATTCAACTAAACATTTTGTTTTTTTAGTTATTTTTGATATAATATTAGCGTAAGAATATATTAAATATAATTTCAAAAGGCGGGTAAAAATGGCGTCGGACAAAAAGGGCGGAAGCGAAGAGGGGTTCAATATTAATCTTATAAATGGCAATATAAACAGGACATACGGCGAATCATGTTCGTTAGTATTTACCCATTCTGTCAAAAAGAAAGGAAAAGTGATATGTAGTTTTACGCCATCTGCAGATATGTTTGAATTACACGGCAAGGTCGTTATTCAAGTCGAACTTGCAGGCGTCAGAAAAGAAGATATAAATATTGAATTGCATGAAGGTATTATCGAAGTTAGCGGTTTAAGGAAGCGTGAACGATTGTCCGAAGAAGAAAACTTTCAAAGAATGGAAAGATCTTACGGATTTTTCAAAAGATCGTTCAGTCTTCCAAAGTATATAAAAAAAGGAGACATAGAAGCCTCTTTTATGGACGGGGTGCTTGAAATAATCGTTCCTAAAAACGGTAATTACGCATTAGATCATATTAAGATAGATTGAAGTAAGATTATACCAAAACTGCGGGTGGAAATTTCTTATTCTTATATAAATTATAAATTTCTTAAACAAAAATGGCTTGGCTCGGGTGGGGACTTAAGAGGATGACTTAACGAGAATTTGACGGTAAAATAAAAAATTGCGCAAATGCGTAAATCAAAAAACTGAAAATTGGAAGGTGCAAGTATTATGTTTAATTTAGATAATTATGAAGATAAGCTTTCTGAAAGCGGTTATCGCGTTCTTACTATTTCCATCGAAGAATCAAAAAGAAGGAAGCATTATTATTTGGGCGTCGAACATGTTTTCTATGCCCTTACGATAGTTGATGAAGACCTGCTTAATGAAATATTCGAAGATCTCAAAATTGATAAAAAAAAGGCGATGAAGATACTTAATGACTATATGATATCGCAGGAGCAATATGTTGGGGAAGGTCTTAAGATACCGCTGCAAACCCGCAATCTTTTTAAAAGCGCCTATGATTATGCCCAGAGCTCCGGCAGAAGTACGATCGAGTCTACCGATTTTCTCATGGTCATATTTCAGGAATCCAATTCAATGCCGGTTAGAGTTTTTAGCACACTCGGCGTTGATTCCGTTGTTATTGCCGATAAGGTCTTTCAGAAGATCAGGGAAAGAAAAAATAGGAGCGATGAAAACAAAAGGAAATACGATCTTCCATATACTTTGAGGCAGCATGCCGTTAATTTAAGTAAGTTAGCCGTGATGGATAAGCTTTCGCTTGTTTTTGGCAGGGAAGAAGAAATATCCAGGGTAATGGAAATACTTTGCCATATCGAACGTTCCAATTCGGTCATGATAATCGGCGAACCAGGGGTAGGCAAGACTGCCATAGTCGAAGGTCTTGCCAGAAAGATCGAACTGGAGCCGTACAATGTGCCTTCGCGTTTGCGCAATAAAATAATTGTCAATCTTCAAATGAATTCCCTTGTTGCGGGAACAGTTTTTAGAGGAATGTTTGAAGATAGAATGGAAAAGATAATAAATGAAGTAAAATCCAGAAAAAATATTCTGCTTTTTATTGACGAGGTTCATTCCATTATTGGAGCTGGTTCGGCAATAGGCGTCCCAAGTGATGCCGCCAATATTTTAAAATCTTCACTTTCGAGAGGCGAGGTCCAGATAATCGGCGCTACCACACTTTCGGAGTATAAAGAATTTATTGCAGAAGACGAGGCTTTATCCCGCCGCTTCAGGCTTGTTCATATTAAAGAACCATCGCTTGATGATGCAAAACGGATCATCTATGGATTAAAAAGAAGGTTTGAGGACAGATATAACGTTGAGATCGAGGATGAAGCTATAGATGAATCCCTTTCGCTTTCTTTAAGGTATTGCAAATCGCTTAGACTTCCCGATAAAATTATAGGATGGATAGATACCGGATGCGTTAAAGCCGAAATATACACAGAAGATAGGGTTGTCAAAAAGGACAATATATACGAAGTTGTTTCTCAAGATACAAATATTCCGATCGATCTTATAAAAAGGGATATCATAGAAAGATTTCATAATATGGAAGACTTTTTTGCCGACCGTATCGTCGGTCAAAAAGATGTTATAGATTCCCTTGCAAAGCATATCAGGGTTAATAAAGGACCGTTAAAAAGCAACTACGACAGGCCGGATGCCGTTTTATTATTTCTTGGACCTACCGGCGTCGGCAAAACGGAAACTGCTAAAGCGCTTGCGGAATATATGTTCGGTTCGCCGAAAAGTCTTATCAGAATAGACATGTCGGAATATAAAGACGGTTCCCTTGCTGTGGATAAACTTATAGGGATGCCGAGAGGCATAGTTGGTTCATCGAGGGGCGGTATTCTTACCAATCAGGTTAAAGATAACCCCTATTCCGTTATACTTTTTGACGAGATCGAAAAGGCAAGCGATCTTGTTTTTAACCTGTTCCTTCAGGTTTTTGACGAGGGATTTCTTACCGATGGAAGGGGTAAAAGGGTTTATTTTTCGGATTCCGTCATAATCATGACCTCGAATCTTGGATCCCATGAATTCTCCAAGTTTACCAAACCGTTAGGTTTTATCGAGTCGTACGATGCCGTTAAATCTTTAAAATCCACTATCAACAGGGAGGTAGAGAATCATTTTTCTCCGGAATTTATCAATAGAATAGACGATGTGGTCATATTTTCTCCCCTGACATGGGAAGATGTAAAAAAGATCGCTTCCATGCATATAGATTCTATTAATAAGACGATGAACGATCATGGTAAAGAGCTTATAGTTACCGAAAAAGCACTTGACGAATTAGTGAAGCTCGGTTTTAGCGCTAAATACGGAGCAAGATTTTTAAAACGTACGATTGACGACATTATAAAAGTGCCAGTAACTCTAAAATGGAACAATGGATCAAGGTTTGTTGCCGATTTGACATCAGATAAGATCAATATTGCCGTTGATAAGAACTATAAGCCGGCTAATATTAAAAATATTAAGGAAAAATTTAAGGAAGAACCTGATTATGTTTGAAGACGATAAAATCCCGCCAGAAAATCCGGCTGAAAAAGGGTTTAAAGTAATGGATAAAAGGATATATGCAACTGACGATCGTTTAAACCCTGCGGAAGGCGGGCATGAAAACAATAAGCGCGATAATGCCGAGGACGTTAAAGAAGACATTAAAGCCGAAGATCTTAAAAATATAGATAAAAATGAAATTCCCCTTGAAGACGAGAAGTTTTCCGAAGATGCAATTAAAGCGGATTTTGCTACTTTTATCTATTCGCTGAATGCCCAAGCTCTTGTTTATCTGGGTAAATTACCCAATCCGGTTACAGGCAAGTATGAAAAGGATACAAAGACTGCCAGATATCTTATTGATACGATAGAGATGCTTTCCGTAAAAACAAAAGGTAATCTTGACGAAAATGAATCAAATCTGGTAGATAATATTTTGTATGATCTAAGGATGTTTTTTATAAACGCGAAATAAAGCTGCAAAATGGTCATTAGTTTCTTATTCCTACCAATACCTTTATATTTGTGTTATTTATGTTGGTTTTTTATTAGATTGCGCTAAAAGGAGAGATTTGTAATGAGGCTCGATAACTTAACCATAAAATCTCAGGAAGTGGTAGATTTAAGTGTTAATATTGCGAAGGAATCCAAAAATCCGGAGATCACGGATATTCACCTTCTTTTTGCTTTATTAAAAAGCGAAGAAAGTTTAGCCGTTTCTCTATTTAAAAAAGCTGGTATAAATACAGACGCTCTGGGTAGTGAAGTCAAAAGGGCATTATCTTCCCTTCCCACGGTGGAGGGTGGATTAGAACCTAATGTATCCTCCTCGTTCAGCAAAGTAATGAATATGGCCGAGAAAAATAGGATAGCAATGAAAGATGATTTCCTTTCGGTTGACCATATAATCCTTGGCCTTTTTGATGTTAAAACCACAAAGTCTTATGATATTCTTACCGGAAACGGTTTAAGTCGTGATATTATTTTAAAAGCCCTCATGACGATAAGGGGCGGTACCAGAGTAACAGATCAAAACCCGGAAGATAAATATCAGGCTTTAGAGAAGTATACTGTTGATCTTACTAAAATGGCAAGGGAGGGAAAGATAGATCCGGTCATAGGAAGGGATGACGAGATCAGGCGGATTATGGAAGTCCTTTCGAGAAGAACAAAGAACAATCCGGTGCTGATCGGCGATTCTGGTGTGGGAAAGACCGCAATAGTTGAAGGATTGGCAAGAAGGATCGCAGACTATGACGTTCCGGAATCTTTAAGGGATAAAATGCTTCTTTCTTTGGATCTCGGATCGCTTATCGCAGGCGCTAAATACAGGGGGGAATTTGAGGACAGGCTTAAGGCGGTAATAAAAGAGATAAAATCTTCCGAAGGAAGAATAATAATATTTATAGATGAGATACATAATCTTGTCGGCGCCGGCAAAGCTGAAGGCGCTATTGATGCGTCTAATCTTCTTAAGCCAGCGCTGGCGAGGGGGGAACTTCGTGCAATCGGAGCAACTACGCTTGATGAATACAGGAAATATGTTGAAAAGGATGCCGCTCTTGAAAGAAGGTTTCAGCCGGTTTTTGTCGAAGAGCCGTCGGTGGAGGATACTATATCTATTTTGCGCGGGCTTAAAGAACGCTACGAGGCTTATCACGGCATAAAGATAAAAGACTCTGCGCTAATTGCGGCGGCAGCGCTTTCGGACCGTTATATTACGGAAAGATTCTTGCCAGATAAAGCCATTGATCTTATGGATGAAGCCTCGGCAAAGCTCAGAATCGAGATAGATTCGCTTCCTACCGAACTTGACGAGATACAAAGAAAGATCATTAAGATTAAAATAGAGCAGGAGGCCTTGAAAAAAGAAAAAGACGAAGAGTCTAAAAAACGCTTGAAAGAACTGGAAGCCGATCTTTCTAATTTAGAAGAAGATTTTAACGGAAAAAAAGCAAAATGGCAAAATGAAAAGGATCTCATACAAAAAATAGGTGATGCGAAAAAAGAGATTGATTCTCTAAAGGTTCAGGCGCAGCAATACGAAAGAGAAGGAAAATATGAAAAGGTCGCGGAGATCAGATATGGTAAGCTAAATTTACTTGAGGCTAAATTAACCGAATACAATAATGCCCTTTTAGAGCTTCAAAAGAAGGGTGGCGGTTTAAAAGAAGAGGTTGATTCGGAAGATATCGCAAGGGTCGTTTCCAAATGGACGGGCATACCCGTAACAAAACTTATGGAAGGCGAAAAAGAAAAGCTTTTAGCCATCGAAGATCATCTCCATAAACGGGTTATCTCTCAGGATGAGGCTATAGAAAGCGTTGCTAATACCATAAGGCGTTCAAGGGCGGGGCTTTCCGATCCTAACAGGCCTATGGGGTCGTTTATGTTTTTGGGTCCAACGGGCGTTGGTAAAACAGAACTTGCTAAAGCTCTTGCCGAATTTTTGTTTGATAACGAAAATAATCTTGTAAGGATAGATATGTCGGAATATATGGAAAAACACACTGTTTCAAGGTTGATCGGCGCCCCTCCCGGTTATGTCGGATACGAAGAAGGCGGACAACTTACCGAAGCCGTTAGACGGCGTCCTTACAGCGTTGTTCTTTTCGATGAGATAGAAAAAGCGCATCAGGATGTTTTTAATGTGCTTCTTCAACTGTTGGATGATGGCAGGCTTACGGATGGACAGGGCAGGACAGTTGATTTTAAAAATACGATAATAATAATGACTTCAAATATCGGTTCCGATATAATTCAAAGTTACAGCGGAAAACGGTATGAAGAGATGAAAAATAGCGTTACGGGTCTTTTAAAAAATTATTTTAAGCCGGAATTTTTAAACCGGTTGGATGATATAATCATATTTCATGCCTTGGACGAAGACGATATAATCAAAATAGTAGAGATTCAGCTTGATAATCTTAAAACGGTGCTAAAAAATAAAGGAATCGGAATAGAGTTTGCCGATAATTTGAAAAGATTTATCGCATTGGAGGGCTATGACCCTATTTATGGGGCAAGACCGCTTAAAAGAGCCATAAAGTCCTATATTCAGGATAAGCTTGCAAGCGATATCCTTTCATCAAAAATTATTTCCAACGATTCTATCATGACGGATTATAATGATAATACCGGTGAGGTTGTTTTTAACAAGGCATGATTCATATTAAATTAAACTGGTATTTATTTTGTCATAATGACATGCAACGTAAACAAATTAATCATTTTGACAATATTTGAATTAGTTAAAGAAATTTTTTAATTCCTTAACGATGTTTTTAAATACGCTATTTTAGTGATTGAAATATGATTTTATAAAGTAAAATGATAGTTGGCATATTTGTTGCATTTAATAATTGTAATATTGTTAGGATAAATCTTAGGAGGTTTTAGTCAATTATGAAATTGAAATCGGAAACGAAGATTATTGGTGCAGGGATTGCCGTTTTTGTGGGTTTAATTATTGGGTTTATAATTTCTACCAATCTGCATTTGTTCAGCGAATCGAATGCCGCAACCGGATCCCCCGTAATCTATACTTCTACTAATTCTACGGTACCTGCCGGAAGTGGTCCGACAAATTTTGTAATGCTTATTAAACAAGATAAGCCGTTTGTTGTCAACATCCGAACGACTCAAGTCGTAAAGGGCGGACCTATACAGATGTATCAAAACCCTTTTGGCAATCAGTCTAATCCCTTCGGTAACTTTTTTAATAACTTTTTTAGAAATATTCCCCAAAGCACTTATACCGAAGAAAGCCTGGGTTCTGGGGTTATCATTAGCAAAAACGGATATATCGTTACAAATAATCATGTTATAAAAGGAGCTACTAAAATATACATCAAGCTTTATAACGGTAGAACGTACAAAGCAAAAGTAATAGGCAAAGATTCTCAAGTAGATCTTGCGCTTTTAAAGATAAACGCTGGAAATAATCTTCCTGCTGCGATATTAGGCGACTCGTCCAAAGCCCAGATCGGCGAATGGGTGCTTGCCATAGGTAACCCGTTTGGTCTTGGCTGGACGGTTACAAATGGCATCATAAGCGCTAAAGGCAGGGCTATCGGCGGACCTTACGAAGATTTTATTCAGACTAATGCCGCAATAAATCCCGGCAATAGCGGCGGGCCGTTAATTAACATGAAAGGCCAGCTTATAGGAATTAATACCGCTATTATTAGAGGCGCTCAGGGAATAGGTTTTGCCATACCCGTCAATGTGCTTAAAAAGGTTCTTCCTGAACTTGAAACCGGAAAGATCACTAGAGGCTGGCTTGGCGTCGAAATACAAAAGATCACTCCGCCGTTAAAAAAGGCTTTTCATCTTAAAACTTCATACGGGGCTCTTATTTCAACGGTTTTGCCGAATAGTCCGGCTGCAAAAGCAGGTTTAAAAAACGGAGATATAATTATAAAATTCGATAATACTAAAATAAAAGAAATGTCTCAATTGCCGTGGCTTGTCGAAAATACCAAACCCGGAACTACGGTGCCTATGGAAATTATTAGAAATGGCATAAGGAAAACCATCATGATAACCGTGGAGAACTGGAATAACTCTAAAAATGTTTTTAAGACCTATAAAGTTTCGGCAAAAAAACTCGGCATTACCGTTATTCCATTAAATTCTACCAATATGCAGGCATATAATATTCATAATGTTTATCACGGGGTTATAGTTTCCAAGGTTGTTCCCGGTTCGGTAGGTCAGAAAATGGGAATATTGCAGGGAGACGTGATCCAGAAAATTAACCATCAGCCGTGCAATAATGTTGGCGATTATCTAAAAGAGATAACGGCGGCGCGGAAAGAAGGCCGGTATCTGCTTTTTATAAAACGCGGAAATATAAAACTCTATCTTGCATATTCATATTCTAAATAAAATATAAACCTTATAAGCTTTCCATCACTCCTCCTAAAGGTAACCCGGTTTCCCAGAGCCGGGTTATTTTTTTATTTATTTTAGCAATGCTTGTTTTAGCAATGTGCTAATTTCTCCATAAATATATAATACTTTAATTACTATAACCCGGAATTACCGCAAAAAACTTTTATACTTTTATATTTTATAATGGGCTTTTCGCCTCCTTCGGAAATGACGCATAGACGACAATTTATAGAATTAAGCAACAGTTTACATACATCTATAATTCTTGTAAAATATAACTGTCTATGAAAAATTATATAATCGGGACCGCCGGTCATATAGATCATGGTAAGACATCCTTAATTAAAGCGCTCACGGGCACGGATACGGACAGGCTTACGGAAGAGAAAAAAAGGGGTATAAGCATCGTATTGGGTTATGCGGGATTAAATCTGCCCTCCGGAGCGTTTGCCGGTATAGTTGATGTGCCCGGACATGCAAAATTTATAAAAACAATGGTTTCCGGTTCTTCCGGGATGGACGCCGTTATATTCGTTATCGCGGCAGATGACGGAATTAAGCCGCAAACCGAAGAACATCTCCTTATTCTTAAGCTTTTAGATATAAAAGCTATAATTCCGGTGCTGACCAAAATTGATCTTGCAAATGAAAAAACCGTGGTTTTAAGGGAAAGTGAGATTAAAGGACTTTTTGACCGTTATAGCGTCCCCATAGATGAAATTATAAAGGTATCGTCTAAAACAGGAGAAGGCATCGAAACTCTTGTAAAAAAGATTGATGCGAAAATATCTTCGTTAAATTTTATTCACTCATCCACAAAAACTTTTTTGCCGGTGGACAGGGTATTTACTCTGAAAGGATTTGGTACCATTTTGACCGGCACGCTTATGTATGGATATTTAAGCATAAATGACGAAATAGAAATAATGCCGAAAAACATAGTAACAAAAATAAAAAGTATAGAATCGCATAATAAAAGCATACCGGTCGCAAAACGGTCTATGCGAACGGCAATAAATATAGCCTCTGTTCAGAAAGAAGATGTTGATCACGGCAATGTCGTTTCTTTAAAAGACAGTCTTCTTGCATCCGATACTATTCTATGCAGCTTCTCCTATGTTGGGAGTGGTAAAAAGGACCTCAACCCGAAGAATCTTTCAAATCTGGTTTTTATGACCGGAAGTGTCAATTTACCCGCAAGAATAATTATTCCGGATAAAAATAAAAGTAAGAAAATTTCCCCCGGAACCCGGCTGACCGTTATTATAAAATTAAAAGACAAGATTTCTACCATGTCTAAAGAAAAATTTATCGTTCGGGATCCGGGAATGCTTGAAACTATTGGCGGTGGAACTATAATAGATCCTTTTTTGGATTACGGTTATGACAGCTCAAATGAACGGTTTTACCAAAACATAATCTCCAGGAGTTCCGCCGCCGCCATTCTTTCTTTTATTTCCATCAATGGAAACTCTGCCGATCTTAGTAAAATCTATAAAAAAATGAATTTTTCTTATAATGATTTTGCGTCTTATGTAACCGGATTGATAAAATTAGGCAGGATCGTAGCAGACGAGAAGCTTAAATTTGCCGCCTTAAAAGAAAACATTGCCGGTCTTGAAGTAGATATTGAAGAGAAAGTAAAATACTTTATTGACAAGGACCGGTTAAAAACATCTATCCCAAAAAGTGGATTATATTCTTATTATGGTAATATTATAGATATTTCGATATTCGATATGATTTTGAATGACATGGTCTCTAAGGGCGTTATAGCAAGTTCCGGCGGCAATATTTCAATTAAAGGCGCGGTCCGGGAACTTTCCGAAGAAAATAAAAAGCTTATGGATAAAATTGAACTTCTTGTAAAATCAAGTGGAAACAGCGTTCCTTTCGTACCGAACATTGAAAAAAAACTCAATATCAATAAGAAAGCATTAAATAATTTAATTGGCATTATGGTTAGCGAAGGAAGGCTCATCAGGGTTAAATACGATATTTTGTATTTAAAAGAGCAGATAGATAAAATAAAAAAAGATATAGAATTATTTTTCTCCGTTAATGCCAAGCTTGAGCCTAAAGATATTAAGGATATTGCAGGAGTGTCCAGAAAATATGCTATTCCTCTTCTGGAATACTTTGATGCGGCGGGTTTTACGATAAAAAAGGGTAATTATAGAGTTAAAGGCGCTTGAATTAAAAACTAAAATATTATATTATATAGTATAAGGAGTATAAAATACGGCAGGAGTTTGGGATTACCTATATTCTATATTAACTATATTAATATTATATTACAATATTACATTACAATTATATTTTACATTTCACGTTACGAACGATGATACTTTAGGAATTTCTTGATGCCCTATAAAGATCTTCATGATTTCATGAGATTTCTCGAAAAGAATAATGAACTAAAACGTATAAATGTTTCTGTTGACAGTAATCTTGAGATTACGGAGATCACCGACAGGGTAGTTAAAAACGGCGGTCCGGCGCTTCTTTTTGAAAAGGTTAAGGGATATGGGTTTCCTTTGCTTATCAACTTGTTCGGTTCCGAAAAAAGGGTTACAGCCGCTTTCGAAGTCAAAAAACTTGACGATGTTGCAAAACGCATATCTGAGATAATAGAGCCTGAAATACCCGTTAATTTTTTTGAAAAAATTAAATCACTTTCTAAATTAAAAAAACTATCTGATTATATGCCTAAGATTGTAAAAAAAGGCAAATGTAAGGAAGTGATTGTTGATAAACCACCTCTGCTTGATATTCTTCCTGTTCTTAAAACATGGCCGGAAGACGGGGGCCCCTTTATTACACTCCCTTTGGTTTTTACCAAAGACCCGGAAAACGGCTCTGTAAATGCCGGGATGTACAGGATGCAGGTTTATAACGATACTTCCTGCGGAATGCACTGGCATATCCATAAAGACGGTGCAAGGCATTTTCGCAAGTATAAAGAACTCGGCAAAAAAATGCCGGTCTCCGTCGTTATAGGTTCCGACCCTTCAGTTATATATTCTGCAACCGCTCCTCTGCCTCCCGATATCGAAGAAATGGTGTTTGCCGGTTTTTTGCGTCAGGATGCTGTCGAACTTGTTAAATCCGAAACAAACGATATATATATTCCGGCTAATGCCGAGTTTGTTCTCGAAGGATATATTGACCCGTCGCAGGATTTCAGGCTCGAAGGCCCGTTCGGGGATCATACCGGCTACTATTCTTTAGAGGATTTTTATCCAGTTTTTCATGTAACTCTTATTACTCATAAAATAAATGCCGTTTATTCCGCTACGGTAGTTGGAAGGCCACCGATGGAGGACTGTTTTATCGGCAAGGCTACCGAGAGGTTTTTTCTTCCGGCCGTTAAAAAAATATTTCCGGAGATTATTGATATAAACCTTCCGTTTGAGGGCATATTTCATGATCTCGCCTTTATAAGCATCAAAAAAAGTTATCCCGGACACGCAAAAAAGATTATGCACGGCATTTGGGGACTTGGGCTTATGATGTTCACTAAGATAATAATTATATTAGACGAAGATGTTAACGTTCAAGATAAAAGCGAGGTCATTTGGAGGGTTTGCAACAACATAGACCCAAAAAGGGATGTAACCTTTGTGGATGGTCCAATAGATGTTTTGGAGCACGCATCCGATATCCCGAATTATGGTTCAAAGATGGGCATAGACGCTACTAAAAAATGGACATCCGAGGGCTATAAAAGAAGATGGCCGAATGATATAATTATGTCTTCCGATATTAAAAAACTGGTTGATGCGAGATGGAAAGAATACGGATTTTAATAAGGCGAACATTGGAATTGGTAAAGTTCTCTCATACCATATTTGTTTTGCCCTTTGCCTTAAGCGCATTTTTGCTTGCGTTTTACGACAAATTTCCATTGAAGTTCGATACTCCTTTTTTTTATGAAAAGATATTCTGGATCGTGGTTGCCATGGCTGCTGGCAGGAGCGGCGCAATGGCATTTAATCGTATTATAGATGTAAAAATAGATGCGCTCAATAATAGAACAAAATCAAGGACGTTGCCGAAAGGCGAGCTTACAATTAGATACAGCGTTATTTTTGGCTTGCTTTCCTACGCCTTTTTAATTTTTGCCACATATAATCTTAATTTTTTATGCTTTATTCTTTCGCCTTTTGTTATCGTATTCATTACTTTTTATTCGTTTACCAAAAGGTTTACCTATTTGTCTCATGTTATGCTGGGTATCAGTATGGCGCTTGGACCTATCGGTGCATGGATTGCCGTTACCGGAAGCATTGGTTATAAAATTATAATACTTGGCGCAGCAGTTTTATTTTGGGGTGCCGGTTTCGACATTTTGTATGCTATAATGGATTACGAGTTTGATAAATCTCAAGGTCTTTTTTCAATACCGGTGAGATTCGGAGTGGAAAATTCCATTAAAATTTCAAGGTTCTTTCATTTAATTTCTCTATGTCTGCTTATATCGCTCTATTTTGTGTTTGGCCTTAATTTTTTATACATAATAGGAATGCTATGCGTTCTTGCATTTTTTATATATGAACATTACCTTGTTTATAAAAGCTTCGGCAATATAAATATGGCCTTTTTCGATATGAACGGCTATATCTCTTTAACTTTTTTTCTTTTTATTACATTAAGTATCTTAACTAAATTTTATTTTATAACATAATTTTTATTTTATATGAATGAAAAGAATTCTTATAACGAAAAAAGTTCTTATATTGTTGCAATTACAGGGGCTTCAGGAGCGATTTACGGATTTAACCTTTTAAAGGAACTGTGCAGCCGTCTTTTTTTTGTCTATCTCATAATCTCTAAGCCGGCTTTTAAGGTTATAAAGGATGAAATTAACATTTTTACTGATCTTGATACTGATGAATGGGCCGGCATTACAAAGATAAACGGCGATAAAATTGGCGATAAGATCATGGATGAAATCTCGTATAAGTTTAATTTGGATAAGGGCATGTTTACCTATTTCGATGAAACGCTCATAGAAGCAAAAATTTCAAGCGGTTCCGCAAAAAATATTAACGGAATGGCTGTTGTTCCATGTTCAATGGGTAGCTTATCGAGAATTGCATGCGGAAATTCCGGAAATCTTATAGAAAGAGCCGCAGACGTAATGCTTAAGGAACGAAAGAGATTGATATTATCGCCGAGAGAAACCCCTCTTAACGATATTCATCTTAGAAATATGCTTTCATTATCGTATTCAGGCGCAATTATCCTGCCTCCCGTTCCGGCATTTTACAACAAGCCGGCAACCATCGAGGATATGATAAATTTTGTTACGGGAAAGATACTGGATTCGTTTGGTATTACGAACGAACTTTTTAAAAGATGGGAGAGCTATGAGCGGTTTTAAACTTATCAGGTATAAGGTGTATAATAATGAAAGGCTTACCAACGAAGATGCCTTATTTTTATTTGAATCGAACGATATTCTCCAGATAGGCGAGCTTGCCGCTTATAAAAACTTTCAGGTAAATGGCGACAATGTTTATTATATTGTCAATATTCATATTAACTATTCGAATATTTGCGAAAATAAATGCACTTTTTGCGCCTTTTACAAAAAAATAACCGATGAAGACGCTTATACTATGTGCGTTAAAGAAATTTTAGATTTTATTCGCGCTCATTCGGAGACAAACAACTTTAAAGAAGTTCATATTGTAGGCGGCCTTCATCCATCTTTGCCTTACGATTATTATCCTTATATGCTTTCCGCGATAAAGAAATCTTTTCCGCACCTTCATATTCAGGCGTTTACAGCGGTAGAAATCGAATATTTTTCGAGGCTTTCCGGGCTGGCCATTAAAGAAGTTTTAACCGATCTTAGAAATCATGGCTTAGGCAGCCTTCCTGGAGGCGGCGCCGAAATATTTAATCCACATATTAGAAAAAAAATATGCCCTCAAAAAATAAGTTCCGAAAAGTGGCTTGAAATTCATAAAACAGCCCATTTATTGGGAATCCCGTCCAATGCTTCCATGTTATACGGCGTAAAAGAATCATATATGGATAGAATTATGCATATGGAACTTTTAAGAGATGCTCAGGATGACACCGGGGGTTTTAAGTCATTTATTCCTTTTGCATTTCAGCCAAAAAATACTGCCGTAAAAAATTCAGGTAAAACATCCGGATACGATGATCTGAGAGTCATAGCGGTTGCAAGGTTGTATTTAGATAATTTTAAACATATAAAAACTTTCTTTGTGAATTTAGGTATTAACCTTGCCCAGGTTTCGCTTTCATTTGGAGCAGACGATCTTGATGGAACGTTAATCGAAGAAAAGATCTCTCATGCAGCCGGTTCCGAAACCAAAAAAGGGTTAAGCGTTCAAAATCTAAAAAAGATCATTGAAGAGACAGGGAAGATCCCTGTTGAAAGAGATACCATATATAACGTAATGTTTAATTAATTTAGTGGTGAAGGAGGTAAAAATGTTTAAGGTAAACGATTTTACATTTTATCCAGGGTACGGTGTTGGTATCATTGAATCAACTTCTGTTCAAATGATAGGTTCGGCAGAGGTTTCTTTTTATAACATTAAGATACTTGAGAATAACATGAAGATAATGGTGCCTCTTAAGAATGCGGCGGAAGTTGGCTTACGCCCGCTGCTTTGCGAAAATGAAATAAGAAAGGTCTTTGAAATTCTGGAATCAAAAACGAAACAGACTTTTTCAAGAAAGGAGTCCTGGAACAAAAGGTATAACGGATATAACTCCAAATTGTGTTCATCCTGTCTGTTTGAGGTAGCCGAGGTCTTACGGGACCTTTATCTTTTAAAGGTCGAAAAGGAACTATCTTTTGCCGAAAAAAAGATGTTTGAAAAGGCAAAGCATTTAATAGTAAAAGAAATATCCATGGTTACGCAGCGTCCGGAAAACTATGTGGAAGAACAGATAAACAGGATATTCATTTAGCAATCTTTTTCATCGTACGGTAATAAATGATCTTTTAAGCACAACCCTTTTAAGCACAACGATAATAATTTTAATATTTTTATTAAATTTTTTTATTAAATTATAGAGCTTTTATCTCTTTTTTATAATTATTCTTTTTATAATTACTTTATATAATTATAAAAAGAATAATTATAGTTATTTTAAATAATTAACGGATTTTTAAATTTTAAACAAATAAACTTATGAATATTTTTAAAAAAAAACCAATCTTTTTTGTAAGGGCCATCCTAGTCTTGACGTCTTCCGTGCTTGGTTACCTGATTGGAAAAGCATACTGGCATAACGACCTTTTATCATACCTCGGGCTTCTTTTCGGATTTACGATCGGCTTTATTGTTATAACACTTGAAAAGGGCATGGAAAACATTTCTACAAAAAAAATATTAAGCGGGGGAATAGGACTTTTTATAGCTCTTTTTATCGTCAATTATTTGACATATAAGCTTTTTAAAACGTTCTTTACCAGCGGAATAACCGGTTATGTTTCTTATGCTTTTGTGAATTTTGTTGCAGGCTATCTTGGTTTAATAATCGGTTTAAGGGCAAGCAAAGAGGATTTTTTACCACTGGGCAAATTAAAGGCTTTTGAGAAGTTTCATCCAAACCAGAATTACAAGGTTATTGATACAAGCTCTTTAATTGACGGCAGGATACTCGATGTGGCAAAAACCGGGTTTATTGACGGCATATTTGTTATTCCCACCTTTGTCCTTCATGAACTTCAGCATATTGCGGACTCGCAGGACCCGCTTAAACGGGTTAAAGGGAGAAGGGGGCTGGATATATTAAATGAGATGAAGGAAGATAAAACCATCAACATAGAGTTTATTGATCTCGATTATCCTCATGTCAAAGATGTTGATGCTAAACTTATAATGCTTGCAAAAGAAAAAGACGGAAAGATAATTACAAACGATTTTAATTTGAATAAAGTCGCTTTAGTTCAAAATATTCAAGTTCTGAATATTAACGAACTTGCCAAAGCGCTCCGTCCGATCCTGCTTCCAGGTGAGACCATGCATGTTTTGATAACGAAGGAAGGCAGAGAGAAAAATCAGGGTATCGCATACATGGATGATGGCACAATGGTTGTCGTCGAAGATGCCATTAAGTTAGTCGGTTCAGAGCTTGATGTTATAGTTACAAGCGTTCTTCAAACATCGTCCGGCAGAATGATATTTGCAAAGATCAATTACGAAAAAGAGCAGGTTTAGATAAAATAAGAAAAGTGTTGGAATAGGGGAAAGATTATGAGGGTCTTTGCAGTTCTGCTTGCCGCGGGTGCCGGTATAAGGGCAGGGCTCGGCTTACCAAAGCAGCTTGCAAAAATCGGCGGCAGGGAAATTATCTTACGCAGCCTTGACATTTTTATTAATTCGGATATAAATTTTGAGAAAATCATCGTAACTATCCCGCCCAAAGATGTTTTAGATTTTGACTGGACTGGTTTTTTTGAAGCCGCTTATAAAAAAAATGTCCTTAAAAAATTTAAGGTCATTGCCGGCGGCAAACACAGGCAGGGTTCGGTTTACGCCGCTTTAAAATTTATCGGGGATAATTTTGTAAATAAAACTTCCAAAGGTGCCGTTAGCGGTGGGCTCAATAATATACATAAACCTGGCAGAGAAGTTGACCCTTTAAAGATATCCAAAAAAGGAGTTAATGAACCGGCTACGGACAACGGGATTACAGTTTTTATCCATGATTCTGCCAGGCCTTTTGTTTATGATTTTGAGCTTAAAGCTCTTCTTAAGCAGGCTGTTCTGCACGGATCTTCATTTTTATGCAAGCCTGCTGCCGAAACGATTAAGCGTGTTCTTAACCGGTCTTTCGCCAATGAAAAAATGGACGGAAATATATCCCTTAACTTAGAGACATTGAAGAGAGAAGAGCTTGTTGTGTCAAAGACCCCGCAGGTTTTCAAATTCGGTATAATAAAAAAGGCAATGGACGATGCTTTTATGAGCGGCTTTGTTTTTACGGACGATATTTCACTGCTCGAAATGGCGGGTTATCCTGCCGGAATTGTCCAATCAAGCGAATTTAACATTAAGATAACGTCTGCTCTCGATGTAAAGATTGCCGGTTTTTTACTCGAAGAATTTAAAAAAGGAAACGAATCGAATTAATTAAATTTTATATTTTATATTAATTATAAAAAGCACGGGGTAAAATTGGTCGGGATCAGAATAGGCTGCGGATACGATATTCACAGATTTGCAGGTCATAGAAATGATGGACGCGAGGTTGGAAGTTTAGAAGGGCTTTACCTCGGCGGAATTTTAATTAAGGATCATAAAGGGGTTGTTGCTCATTCGGACGGCGATGTTGTTCTACATTCATTAATCGATGCCATTTTAGGCGGGTCGGGCCTTTTGGATATAGGCGAACTTTTTCCGGATAATAATCTGGAAGAAACAAAAGGGATTAGCAGCTTAAAGATGCTGATGGAAGCCTATAACGCCGTTAAAAAAAAAGGTTATGTGCTGGTCAATGCTGATGTGATTATTGTCACGCAATCTCCGAAGATAATAAATTACAAGCAGGAAATGATCACGGTCATCGCAAAAACCCTTGGCGTTGAAACCTCCGCTATAAATATAAAAGGGAAGACAAAGGAAGGCGTTGATGCCGTTGGCAGCGGACAGGCGATAGAATGTTTTAGTGTGTGTCTTCTTATGGAATGTGTGGAATGTGATCAAAAGTGAAAAAAAATAATGAAGTAGAAGTAAAAGTTCGTTTTGCTCCCAGTCCTACCGGCAATCTTCACATAGGCGGCTTAAGGACGGCTTTTTTTAATTACCTTTTTGCAAAAAAATATGCCGGAAAGTTTATCTTAAGGATAGACGATACTGATCCCGGCAGAAGCAAAAAGGAATACGAAAATTCGATACTTAACGATCTTAAATGGTTCGATCTTAACTGGGATGAATTTTACCGCCAATCGGAAAGAGCGGCAGTCTATGAAAAATATTTAGATGCGCTTAAAGATAAAGATTTAATATACGAATGTTTCTGCACGGAAAAAGATTTATTAAAATCAAAGGAGCTTGCCATAAAGGCTAAAAAGCCTTATATATATAGTGGCAGATGTCGTAATCTTAATGATGAAGAAAAAGCGGTTTTGCGTAAAAAATTAGAAGAAGAAGATTTATCCCCTTCTATTAGATTTAATACGGTAAAATCCGGCATATCAAACATAGTTTTTAATGATCTCGTTCATGGCAATGTTAGTTTTAATAGCCGTTTGACCGGCGATTTTATTTTAAAAACGTCAGGTGGCAGGTTTACGTATAATTTTGCCTCGATTGTTGACGACATTGATTTAGATATATCCCATGTCATAAGGGGGGAGGATCATATATCGAATACTCCAAAACAGCTTATACTTTGTAAATCTTTTGAAAAAACCCCTCCTGTTTTTGCTCATATTTCCCTCTTATACGGAAAAGACGGCAAACTCATGTCGAAACGGGACTTAAATTCAAATATTGATCACTACAAAAATTCAGGTTATCTGCCGGAAGCAGTTTTAAACTACCTTGCGATTACCGGCAATGCTTTTGCCGTTCCCAGAGGCGGTAGGTTTGTGCAGGATGAGGATAACGGTAATCTGAAAAAGCATGCCAAAGCGGCTGAAAAAGAGGTATTTTCAAGCGTCTCTGAAATGGCGAAACTTTTTGATATTGCTAAGGCAAAGAGTTCTGGTGCCGTATTCGACGAAGAAAAATTAAGGTTTATAAACGAAAGGCATTTGAAGCAAATATCTGCAAAAGACCTTATTGATATTATGAAAGAAAAGTTTTTGGCTCTATCATATCTTAATGCTTTAAAAAAATTGGAAAGTTATTACAAATATGAGGCATTGTTAAAAATAATCGGTTTTTTAAAAAATGAATACAAGACAATTAAAGAGATAATGGAAGAGATAGGCGTTTTTTATGACGATTTTACGATTAGAATCATGAACGGGTCTTCGACCGGCGCCGGTGCCGGTTCGGGTGAAGTTAACGCCGCTAATATTAACTATGCTAACTATGACGAAGGAATTAAAACTGCGTTAAGAAATGCGATAGAAAAAGAATCTGCGCTTACCGAAGAAATGCTAAAAGAAACGGTCAAACAAACGGCTGAAAGATCGGGAAAAAATCTGAAAGACGTTTATGAAACACTGCGCTTTTTTTTAACGGGTAAGATAGACGGTCCTTCAATAATCAAAATTGCGCTTTTACTCGGCAAAGAAAAGGTCATAAAAAGGCTCGGCTGAGCTTAAGACAGGGCGTTATTTCTCCGGTTATTTGACTTTTCGCATAGGGGTTTCTTTTATTTAAAGTATGTTCGAGGCGATTATATGACCGATTTTTTACATAAATCAATTCCCTCAATGTTAAAGGTAAATGCAAAATTATACGAGAACAACACCGCCCTTTCGTATAAAAAAGACGGAAAATATTTCGATCTAACGTATAAAAAACTTTATTTAACGGCTATAAAAGTCTCTCTGGGCCTTAAAAAGATGGGAATAAGAAGCGGCGATAAAGTTGCGGTTCTTTCCGAAACTAATCACTACTGGGCATATGCCGATTTCGGCATACTTAATCTTGGAGCCGTTGAAGTTCCTATTTACCATACGGATTCCTCAAAGCAGGTTGCATATATCCTGAATCATTCGGCTTCCAAGGCAATATTTGTCTCCACTAAGGCGCAATACGTTAAACTTTTAGAAGTAAAGGACGAACTGCCTTTCTTGGAATTTGCCGTCGGTTTTGAAAAATTCTCAAAAGATAGCCTATTAGAAGATAATCCAGATAATCTGCCGGATAACCTAGATAATCTAATAGATAAATTCGTGCCTTTAATTAATTTATGGGATCTTTGCAAAGAGGACCCGGAATCAAGAGAGGAACATATAAAGGGAATTCAGGAAATAGAGAATAAAATAGACAAAATCAGTTCAGAGGATATTTATACAATCTTATACACGTC
Source organism: bacterium (assembly GCA_021818985.1). Lineage (GTDB taxonomy): Bacteria > SZUA-79 > SZUA-79 > Acidulodesulfobacterales > Acidulodesulfobacteraceae > JAKASO01. Next base: position 1,470 of record JAKASO010000011.1, on the reverse strand, counting down.
AGGAACTACGGGAAATCCTAAAGGCGTTCTTTTAACGCACGGAAATATTTTGTCCAATATGTTTTACACTAATAAAAAAGTTGATTACGCTGTTAACGAACACGATATATTCCTGACCTTTTTGCCGTTTAGCCATATTTTGGGAAAGACGGACAGCTTTTATCTGGCGCTTTATCTGGGCGCCAAAATTGTATTTGTCGAATCAATCGAAAAAATAGCCGTTAATATGAAAGAATCAAAGCCTACCGTTATAGTGAGCGTTCCCAGGCTTCTGGAAAAAATGTATTCAAGAATTTTTGATGAGGTTCATAATTTACGGGCTTTTAAAAAAAATATATTTCATTACGGAATTAAAGTTGGAAGAGATTATATAACGGCTAAATATTTATTAAAAAAACCTTCATTATTTATATTTTTTAAATATAAGATATTTGAAAAGCTGCTATTTAAAAAAGTAAAAAAATCGTTGGGCCTTTCTGATTTTAAATTTTTTTTCTCGGGTGGCGCGCCATTGGATTTGAATATAAATATTTTCTTTTGGTCGCTGGGACTTTTTGTTCTGGAAGGCTACGGTTTAACCGAAACTTCCCCCGTTTTGTGTTTAAATACGGTTTCAAAAAACAAGTTCGGTTCAGTAGGAACGCCGTTGGAAAATACTTTGGTCAGGGTATCCGACGATAATGAGCTTTTGTTTAAAGGTCCCCAGGTTGCAAAAGGCTATTATAATATGGAATATGAAACAAAAGAGGCTTTTTTGGAGGATGGTTGGTTTAGAACAGGCGATATAGGGAGAATTGACGGTGATGGATTTGTTTATATAACCGACAGGAAAAAAGACCTTATTATAACTTCATACGGCATAAACATAGCGCCGCAGCCTATCGAAACACTTTTAAAGCGCTCCAAATATATATCGAACGCCTGTCTATACGGGGATAAGAGGCCTTATGCCGTTGTCTTGATAACTTTAAACTATGAAAAGATAGTAGAATTTGCAAGGGAAAAAGATATCAAATATTCTGATTTAAAAGATCTTTCCAAAAATGATTTAGTAACGGAACTAATCCAAAAAATCGTCAAATCCGTTAATAAGAATCTGTCTGGAGCCGAGACGATAAAGAAATTTCTGATCATACCGGACGATTTTTCCATAGAAAACGGCGAATTGACGCCTACCTTAAAGCCAAAAAAATATATTATCTATTCTAAATACAAAGAGAAAATAGAAAAAATATATTTATAAATATATTTATAAATATAAACATTTTGGAGAGTTTAGGAGTTTATATGCTTATTAAGAAAGTCGGAATATTGGGTTCGGGGGTAATGGGTTCACAACTTGCCGCTCATTTTGCAAATGCCGGCATAGACGTTCTTTTACTTGACATATTGCCGCCGGATCTCACTCAAGAGGAAAAACGGATAAAAAGCGCAAGAAACCGGATCGCCTTAAAATCGTTAGAGAATTTA
>JAKASO010000030.1 GCA_021818985.1 bacterium | reverse complement strand
AATTTTTAATTAATAAAATAAATAACTTACGTATTAAGGGTTTATGGCTGTTAACCACTGGGTCGGCGGTTCGAATCCGTCTCGGGGAGCCATTATAAATAAAAAGGCTAATGACTCCTATTTTTTGTTTTTACCGCACATTACATATAAAAATATTTTGATTCCCGCATGAGCAGATTACTCTTATTAAATGTAATACAGGAAAAAGGATAATAGCTTTAGGATGGATATTACTGTAAATTCCCTTCCCATTTTTTCATTTTTCATAATCGCGTATTTTTAGATTTTTTATATTTTTATATTCTTTTAAAATCAGTTAAGTATGAAGTATGGGTTTATTTAATCTTGTATCCGCAAATTTTCCCACGGGCGATCAGCCGGAGGCTATAAAAGCCCTTGTTACCGGTATTAGAAATTATAATTTTCGCTATCAGACGCTACTCGGCGTTACCGGTTCGGGTAAGACATTTACAATGGCAAATATTATCCGGCAGCTTGAAAGGCCCGCTTTAATAATAGCTCCGAATAAGACGCTGGCAGGTCAGCTTTATTCTGAATTCAAGACGCTTTTTCCGGAAAATGCGGTTGAGTTTTTTATAAGCTATTATGACTATTATCAGCCGGAGGCATATGTTCCTTCAAAGGATCTCTACATAGAAAAGGATTCTTCCATTAACGATCAGATTGATAAGATGAAACATTCGGCGACAAGGTCTATTCTTTCAAGAAGAGACGTAATAGTTGTTGCAAGCGTTTCATGTATTTATGGTCTGGGTTCGCCGGAAACTTACGCCAATATGCTATTGGATATTAAGAAGGGGCAGGAGATTCAGATGCAAGATGTTTTAAATAAACTTGTAGAAATAAGATATGAAAGGAACGACATAGATTTTCATCGCGGAACTTTTAGGGTAAGAGGAGATGTCGTTGATATTTTTCCGGCCCATGAAGAAGAAATTGCGATACGAATCGAATTTTTTGATAATGAAATATCCATGATAGCCGAGATAGACCCCTTAAGGGGCAAGATTATCAGGAGGCTTTCCATGGTCGTCATATATCCTGCGTCGCATTACGTGGCAAACGATATTACGATAAAAAAAGCTGTCTATGCCATAAGGCAGGAACTTAAAGAAAGGATTTCGGAGCTTAAATCTTTTGCTAAGCTTGTTGAAGCGCAACGTTTAGAGCAGAGGACGCTTTACGATATAGAAATGATGGAAGAGATGGGATACTGTACTGGGATTGAAAACTATTCGAGGCATTTGACCGGCAGAAAAAAGGGCGAGCCGCCCCCGACCCTTCTTGACTATTTTCCGGACGATCTTATTGTTATGGTTGATGAATCTCATGTGACCATACCACAGATAAGGGGCATGTATAATGGGGATATTTCCCGGAAAACGACCCTTGTTGAATATGGATTCAGGCTCCCGTGCGCTCTTGATAACAGGCCGTTGAATTTTGACGAGTTTTTATCTCATATTAAAAATATGATCTTTATATCGGCAACGCCGGCTGATTATGAATTTAGCGTAAGTAAGCAAGTTGTGGAGCAGATTATACGTCCGACCGGTCTCATTGATCCGGCTGTTGAAGTAAGGCCTGCGGAAGGTCAGGTTGATAATGTGATATCAGAAATAAAAAAGACAGTTAAAAACGGCGGAAGGGTTCTTATAACGACATTAACCAAAAGAATGGCTGAAGACCTTACGGAATTTCTTACAGACAGCGGCGTTAAAACAAAGTATATGCATTCCGACATCGAATCGCTCGAACGCTTTAAGATAATCAGGGAGTTAAGACTTGGAGAATTTGACGTTTTAGTCGGGATCAACTTATTAAGAGAAGGGCTTGATCTTCCGGAGGTTGAACTTATCGGAATACTCGATGCGGATAAAGAAGGTTTTTTGAGGTCAAAAACATCCCTTGTTCAGACGATAGGAAGGGCTTCAAGGAATATAGACGGACATGTCATCTTATACGGTGATACCGTTACGGAATCAATGCGCCTTGCAATTTCCGAGACGGAAAGAAGAAGGCGGATCCAGAGGGAATATAATGAAAAGCACAATATAACTCCACAATCTATAAGGAAAGATATTGCAGAACTTTTAACCACTATTTTTGAACAGGATTATATCGATCTTTCCCATTCTTACGGTGATGCAAACATTATCGTCATTGATCCTAAAGAGGCGGAAAAGCGCATAAAGCGGCTTTCTAAGCTTATGAAAAAATTTGCCAGAGATATGAATTTTGAAGAAGCAGCCCGTCTAAGGGATGAAATAAGCTCGATCAAAAAACAGATGCTTTTAGCCGATACGATATAATATAATAATCTTTTTTAGGACAAAAAATGCTCATTAGTGAAAATCTAACCAAAAAACTTCGTTCTTTGCCTTCTTCACCGGGTGTTTATATCATGAAAAATATTCGGGGGGAGGTAATTTATGTAGGAAAGGCAAAAAATTTAAAAAAGAGGGTATCGCAGTATTTTTTTAGGAAAAAAGCGGGCATAAAAACCCAGCATCTTGTCAATAAAGTAGCGGATCTGGAAACGATTATTTCGTCAAACGAATTAGATGCTTTTTTACTCGAAAATAATCTGATTAAAAATTATAAGCCGAAATATAACATAAGCTTAAAAGATGATAAAACATATCCCTACATCAAGATTACCGTTAATTCTAATAAAAATCAGGACTATTTCCCGGTTATAATAAAAACAAGGTCGTTCAATAAGAATACAGGCGAATATTTTGGACCATACTCAAGTGCTAAAGCGGTTTTTGAGACGATTAGAACGATAACGAAAATCTTTAAAATCAGAACTTGTTCCGATTCAAAATTTAACCTGTTTGCAGCTAAAAAAAAGCCGTGCCTTTATTATCAAATAAATAGATGTCTTGCCCCATGCTGCGATCGTGTTTCCTTAAAAGATTATGAAAAGGCGATAAAAGGCGTGAGGCTTTTGCTTATGGGTAAAAACAGACAGCTGATAGGCGACCTCAAAAAAGATATGGAAAAATATGTAAAAGACCTTAATTTCGAATCCGCCATTAAAATCAGGGATAAAATCAACAGCATAAATATTATCTCGGAAAATCAGATCGCGGTCTTAAAAAACGAGAAGAATATGGATGTAATAGGTTACCATTACGAAAACAATAATGCCTTATTCGAGCTTATGATGATAAGAAACGGAAAGATGCTCGATTCGAAGAGCTATTTTTTTAAATATATATATTTGACCGGTAAAGAAATGCTGGCGTCATTTTTAAATCAGTATTATATATCAAAAGCCGGGAGCGAAAACCTTGTTCCGGATGAGATAATATTGCCTTTTGAAATAGCCGCAGAGGATAAAAATGCTTTTGTGGAATATTTTAAAAAAATACCAAAAAGAAAGATAAAACTTTTAACCGTTAAAAAGAATAAAGATAAAGGGCTTATCCTGATGGTGCTTAACAATGCAAAAAAGAACTTTCTTGAAAAGACATCCGGAAAGCCGGAGGATGCCGGTGCAGGTTTGAATGAAAGCGGTAATCTTAAAAAGGAAAAGTTAATAAAAGCAGAAAAAATATTGAGGACATTAATGTCCGTTTTGCGTCTTAAAAAGCTGCCGCATACTATCGAGTGCTTTGATATTTCAAATATTTCCGGGACATATCCAGTTGCGTCCAAGGCTGTTTTAAAAGACGGTATTAAACAAACCTCGTTATACAGAAAATACAGAATCAGGTCAAAAAATACCCCTGACGATTATGCTATGATGCACGAGGTCTTATTCAGAAGGTTTAAAAATGTCGTTGGTGGAACCGATCCTATGTGCGATTTGATAATGGTTGACGGTGGAAAGGGACAGTTGAACGTGCTGGCAGGCGTAAAAAAGGAATATAGCGGCATTTTGGCTGAAAACGATATGCCGGATATAATTGCCATCGCAAAAGACAAGAATAAAAATTCCGGCAATAAAGACTCCGGTATTGATAAAATATATTTGCCTAACAGGAAAAACGAGGTCAGTTTTTCCAGAAACAAAGATGCGATCTTGCTGTTAATGGGTTTAAGAGACGAAGCCCACCGCTTTGCCGTAACCTATCATTCGAGGCTAAGGAGCAAATCCGTAATTACATCCGATATCTTAAAAATAAAGGGTGTTGGAAGGCGGTCTTATCGGAAACTGATAGGCGCTTTCGGAGATGTAAACGGGATGCGGTTAGCCTCTTTGGAAGATTTGGCCGCTACCACCGGCATAAATAAAAAGGTTGCTAGATTAGTTTACGGCTATTTTCGTGAATTAAATGAAGACAAGATAAGATTTTTAGAGGCTCGCAAGAAGCAAAGAGAGCGAGGAGAAATTAGGTAGATTAGACAGGTTTGGAAACATTTTTAGTAAAGAGTTCAAAAAATCCAGCAGAAGTTCTAATAGCTTCAGGAATAATCAGGGTTAAAGCCATAAAATATTCTGATCTGCTTTTAGCATAAAGCAGTTCAGGCAGATGTTTTGAAGAGTTGTGCGCGTTATAGTCAACCCAGCCGAATGGTGAATTGTCATTGTAATGACCTTTTAGCGGCTTGAATTTATATACGCCGTTTTCAAGAGCGACAGGAACTTCCCTGTAATATCTCGACATCCATCTTTCGAATATAACATGTTTTTTAAAGGCAAGGTGGGTGGTATGAAACGGTATGCAAAGATCCTGGACAAGGTGGCAGGCTCCCCCAAGGGCGATGAAAGAGTTTTTAAATTTACCTTTTCCCCATGAAGACACGGCGATTTTAAAAAGCTGATTACATTTTGTTCCGGCGTCGGAAAAACCCGTCATATATCCTGCATGGGAGTGGGGATATAAATAATGTCCGCCGAACCAGTGGACTCTTAATTTTCTAATGGCAAGCCTGTCTATCATATGCGATCCTTTCTGCATCAGCATAATACGTTCTTTAAAGTTTAACAGGGAGATTTTAGAGTCGAACAGGGCATTTATTACGTCGTTTTTCGAATCGTTATAGAGCAGCTCTATGGATTTTTCGATACAGTAATTATGTAATTTAGGTTGCATATCGTTAATATATCATATTTTATAAAAAAAACAATATTTATTTTATATTGATTTATTTTGTTTATTTTTTATTTAATTTTAATGAATCGTTTCCAAAAAAATATTTCTAAAAAAAACTTGCCATAACATAAAAATTGTAGTATATATCTAAAAGATTTATTCACTGATTTTTATCGTTGTTATTTGGCTATTGTAAAAATTAAATAATGAGTGAGAAAAAAAGGGGGAGGGGTTTCTTTATGTTTAAAAATATTTTATGTCCTACCGACTTTAGCGATACTTCTTTAAATGCGGCTCATAAGGCAATGGACATTGCGGAGCATTTTGATTCAAAAATTACTTTTATTCACGTTATTGATGTCAATGTGCTTCGCGATATAGGCGACCTTTCTTTTGGATCAATAGACGAATTTGAACTCCTTGTAACTGAAGAAAAACCGATCCTCAATAATTTAAAAGAAGAGTGTGAAAAAAGGCATATCAAGGTTGAAACTGTTTTAACTCATGGAGTTCCTTCGGATGCGATTACAAATAAAGTTAAAAGCGGAAACTTTGATCTTATAATAATGGGAACACACGGCCATAAAGGGTTGAAAAGGGTCATTTTAGGTTCTGTTGCCGAAAGTGTCATTAGAAATACGACTATTCCCGTTCTTTTATATAAACTGGACAGCAAGTAAATTACTCCTGCCTATAGAGACGTGAGCTTCCTAATTCAATGATAAGGTGTTTTTTAACATCCGAAAATAATTGATTTTTATAAAATAAACGGGTATACTAAACTAAAGCTGTTTTGATTGCCGCGGTATTTTTTTATAGACAAGAAAGCAAAACAAAGCAAGAACAATCGAAGGAATAATTAATAATTTAGCGGTTATTTTAATCATTACGGGGTTTTTATGGCGAAAGCAAAAAATGATTTAATAGCGTTGTTTATCTTTGCATCTTTAGCATCTTTAGTTTCGTTTATATTTTTATTTCAAATTTTCAGCGCCGCTTTCATCGCTTCTAACGCTTATGCCGCGGGTTTGCCTTCAGGCGCGGCAAATACAAATAATAACAGCAATAAAAATAATGCTAATAAAAATTACTACTCCGAAAATAAGAAATATATCATATTAAAGTTGACGGGCACGCTTTTAGCCTACATTAATAAAAACGACCAAAAGGTATATTATTATTATAAAGGAAAATATTATTTATGGAATAAAGGAATATGGTTTGATTCAAAAAAAATAAGCAGTATTTTTAAAATAACCAAGCAGAGCAGAATTCCTGCGCCCCTGAAAAATGGCCCGATCTTAAAGGTTAAAAGAAAAAAAACGCCGGCAAGTGGTTTTGCGGTTACCAAGGTACCGCCGCCGTCCGTTAAAAATCGCCTGCCGAAAGCAGCAACGGCGCATTTGTATAATTTTCCGCTCACCATGCACGGGCTTGTAATATATGAAAAAAGATTTAATTTAACAAAATGAAATGAATACAATACAAGGAGTATGAAATACCTTGATATTTTAAAATATCCAGATCCCGCATTAAGGGTTAAAGCAAAGGCTGTTCAGCCTTTAGATGCCGCCGATATTATTCAGACGGCAAAAGACCTTGCTTATACCATGTATAAGGTGGAGGGGGTTGGACTTGCCGCTACGCAGGTTGGAATCGGCAAACGAATTATAGTTATTGATGTCAGTAAAAAACTTGATGAAAACCGGCGGATCTTTCTGGATGATAATAATATTCTATTAATGAATAAGGACTTAATAGTTGCCTTAAACCCCGAAATAATATACGAAGAAGGGAAAATAACCCATGAAGAAGGCTGCCTGTCCATACCGGAGTTTAATGCCGATATTGACAGGTCTAAATTCATCAAGGTTAAGGCAGTAGGGCTTAACGGCAAAGAGTTTATCATTGAGGCTGACGATATTTTATCAATAGCCTTCCAGCATGAAATAGATCATCTTAACGGGATACTTTTCATTGATAAGGCATCTCCTCTTAAAAGGTCGCTTTATAATGCAAAACTTAAGAGAATGCGCTCTGAAAACAGGCAGAAGGATCTGACATATACGAGATAACGACTTATGCCTTTGACTTACCATGAAACTCCTTTAAGCGTTGTTTTTATGGGAACCCCGGAAATGGCTGCAAGAGTTTTATTGTCCCTCTTTTCCCTTCACGAGTCGAAAACCGTTGATTTAAAATGCGTTTATACGAAGTTAGACAAACGACATGGCAAAAAAGCGCAGATGCTAAAATCGCCCTGTCATGTCATAGCGGACAAATACAATATTCTTGTGAGAACGCCCGGCGGTTTTAAAAATAATATTAAAGAACTGGCGTTTATAAAATCGTTAAATCCTGATCTTATTGCGGTCGTTGCTTACGGGCTTATTTTACCGCCGGAACTTCTGACAATTCCGAAATACGGCACTATAAACCTTCACCCTTCGCTTTTGCCGGATTTAAGAGGTCCAAGTCCAATCCATTATGCGATCCTTGAAAATTTAAAATTTACCGGGGTTTCGATAATGGCACTTGATGAAGGCATCGATACGGGGCCGCTTCTTGCTCAGCAAAAATTGCCAATTGGCAAAGATGAATACTTTAAAGATCTTTACGACAGGCTTTCAGACAGCGGGGCAGACCTTCTTACCCAGACAATTAGAACTATCGAAAGATTCAGAAATAATGTTTATAGTTATGCTTACCCTCAACCGTTACTGGAAGGCAATATTTATATGAATTATACGGAGCAGATTGGACTAAATACGCAAAAAATCGATTTTTTATTAGATGTCCCCAATCGTATTTATTCAAAGATAAGGGCATTTTCAGACTCCGGAGGGGCAGTTTTTACATTAAATAATAAAATAATAAAGATATTAAAAGCTAAACTCGTTGTTGACGGCTCGCCCAGATTTTTTAAAGAAACCTTTGATGAAACTAACGGCAGATATACTTATCGGGATTATATTGACGGGGCAAACAGCGATATTCTTAAAGATATAAAATCCAATGAAGAAAAGCTGTTTTTTAAAGATAACAAGCCGGGTTGTATCGTATCTGCCAATAAAAAAGGGATGCTGATAAAGACTGTAAAGGCAGGCGTGTATATAAATCTTTTGGAACTAAAGCCAGAGGGGAAAAGATCTATGGGTCATGTTGATTTTATAAACGGTTTCAGAATTAAACCAGGGTTTATAATTCGATAGATATAATCATATTGTAATATAATTATAATATGATTATAATTAAGTGTAATTAAATAGTTAGACAGCTAAACATAATGTAAATGTTTATTAAGAAAGAGCATACATATTTTTTAAAGGTTGTTTCGATTTCGTTCCTTTTTCTGTCTTTAATTGCTTTCTTTTTATTGTGGATAGTTTCAGGCGGAATCGAGAAGATAAACCCCGAACTGCCGTTTTATATTTTTTTGTTTTTTATTGCGCTATTTTTCTTATTTACAATCATTTTTATATCGAGCCTTTTTATAAAATATAATATAAAATATAATAAAAAACAGGTCATACTGCTTAATTTTGCCCGTCTTATACTGATAAAATTCCTTTATCCGCTTGCATTTTTTATCACATCTATTTTCAGAATAAACAGGGAAAAGATGCAGAATTCTTTTATAGAAATAAATAACTTCCTTCTTTTTTCCACAGTAAAAAGGGTAACGCATGAGAGAATGTTGATTTTACTTCCCCATTGCCTGCAGCTTCATAAGTGCAAGGCAAAAATTACCGAAGATATTCATAATTGCCTTAGTTGCGGCAAATGTAATATCAAAGATCTGACAATGCTTGGGGATAAGAAAAATATTTATATAGCGGTTGCAACCGGCGGCACAATTGCAAGAGCGGTGCTGGAGGAAAAAAGACCTAAAATCGTCATTGCGGTTGCGTGCGAAAGGGATCTTTCTTCTGGAATTCTTGACAGCTTCCCTTTGCCGGTCTTTGGTTTGCCAAATATGAGGCCTAACGGTCCGTGCAGGGATACGCTTGTGGATGTAAATGTCCTAACGGAATTAATTGAAAAGATTGTAGTGTGAAGAGCTTACAGTTTTTTTCTTAAATCCCTAATCCTTTTGGCTTTTCCCTGACTTCTTTCGAGCGTTTTAGGCGGAACAATTGTTATTTTTGATTTAAGTCCGGTTAGCTCATGTATTTTATGTTGAAGCTCGTTAGATATCTCGTCAAGTTTTTTATCGCCCATATTGAATACTTCGGGTTTGGGTTCAACTAAGACGTTCATCTATAATGGTGCATGCCGAAAAACGTTATTTAGTTACTGTTATCTGTTAGTTCAGTGTATTTTTTGATTATATTATATTTAATAAATTATCCGGTTTTTGTAGTGTTAATTAAAGGACAGTCATTAAAACAAAGGTAGAATAAAGGTAAAGTAAATGTAAAGTAAAGGGGGATCCAGGAAAATGCGCTCACTCGATATTGATACCGTTGCTTCCTCTCGGACCTGGCGGGGTTTTCAAAACTCATGCCGCATTGCTGGATCACCCATCTTAAAAATATAACACAATTTTTATTTTATTAAAAGAGTTTTATTTCTCTATAATTTGCAGGTAGAAACTTAACTAAAAACTAAAAGACTCTTTATTTATCTATTTTTCAGCGATATAATTATTGCTAATTATAATTTTTATTAAATGTATTAGCCCCTAATTGACTAGAATAAAATTAGACACTATAATTAAATTAACCTAAGGTTAAAAAATGGGACTAAAAAAGGTCATAAAAACATAAAAAAACATATTGACAACATTAGTATTTATGATAACTTATATATAAAAAAGGTAAATTATAATCAAAAAGTGTCTTAATTTACT
>JAKASO010000010.1 GCA_021818985.1 bacterium | reverse complement strand
AAAGACTATATAAATATAATTTAATACAAAATACTAAAACATACTTTTAACTAATCCACCTATGCGGCATTAAAAAAATGTATTGACAAAGGGAACAGTTTAGTATAAAACCATTAACCTTTTTTATCGTCCTTCCCCCAAACGTCACCTAAACTATGATTTATTGCGGTCGGCAAATTATGTTTTTTGCGGAGTATATCGGCTTTTATCGTATCCGCTATTGTTTGCGCTAATTTTTTATCGCCAGTCTTGGTCGTTCCTTTATACCGCTTATTGTCTATCATAAAATCATAGTAGTAATATTTACCACGAAGTCTTATATTATCTGACATTTTAGCTCTCCTTTTTTACGGGACATATTGGGACAAAATTGAGACAAAAATATGATAAATTTTATGAATTTTATATAAATTATAGACAATCTAAAATTAATTGTCAAGAGCTGGAATGGCTTATTTACTGCGGTTTTGAATGGAGCGGGCAACGGGGTTCGAACCCGCGACACCAGGCTTGGGAAGCCTGTACTCTACCGGCTGAGCTATGCCCGCAATAAAATCCATTAATTTAATATTTATAATATCATTTATAATATCATGAAACGCCAGAAAAATTAAACAAAATCTGCAATTCTGCCAAACTAATTTGCAGTAACATTATTTTTGCTATTTTCGCTTAATTCTTTAGCTAATACGGCGATTTTATCCACTTCATCCTGTGTAAAAGAAAACAAACGCGGCATAAGGTTATATACTTCTGAAAAAGAACTTTTGAGCAAACCTGAAAGATGTTCATACCCAAAGTTCATTATAAGACCGTTTTTTTGCAATTCTTGCTTTATTCCGGTAACTTTGTCAAAATATTCTTTTTTTTGTTCCCCATTTTCAAAAAATTCGATATGTTCCGCCGGATTATAGTCTATATAAATAGAACCATGCTGTAAAAAGGCTGTTTCGTTGCGCCTCTGAGCACTACCGCATATCTTTTTGCCGCCTATCGTAATTTCATAAGAACTTGCTTTTAAAAAACAGTTGAAGCTTTTGACTTCGGATATTTTCCTATTTTCATTTTTTCCGTTTGAGGTTTTGACTATATTAGCATCAGGTTTCAGACCCGTCTTCATAAAAAAAATATAAAGAAATATCCTTATCTTTTTATAAGATTCTAGCAGATTCCCCGCAAAAATACCGTTTTTAAACGATGCGATAATGCTATAAGTTATTTCATTTTTGTGCAGAACTGCCCTTCCGCCAGTCGGTCTCGTTACTATATCGCAACCTGCTTGTTTTGCTTTCAATGCCAGCCGAAGGTCTATTTTTTTCTGAAAGAAACCTAAAGATAAAGCAGGAGGATTAAAATAATATATGCGTAAAGTAGGACAAACGGTAAAATCATCGGAAAACCTGTACCTGTCCAAAAGATATAGATCTTCCGCCATATTAACCCTTCCGGGTTTTCCCTTTGAATTTAGTAAATTAAAAAATTTAAGCCGTTCATTCATTATTGATTGTTTAAATATTTTTCATATTCATCGCCGCCCATAAGATCATTAAGCTCGTTTTCATTATTTAATTTTACCTCGAGAAGCCATCCCGAATCGTAAGGCTCATCATTTATAAGTTCCGGTTCGTCTTTGAGCGATTCGTTAACCCTGATTACATGACCGCTGACTGGAGCATAAAGTTCCGAAACTGATTTTGCAGACTCGATGGTGCCGAATGATTCATTTTGCTCAAGTTCATAATCCTGCTCTGGAACATCAACATATATTACATCCCCAAGCTGATCCTGAGCATAATCGGTAACGCCGATAAGGGCATTATCGCCGTTAACTTTAACCCATAGATGCTCCGAATTGTATTTTAAATCTTTTGGAAACTCCATAAAATCCCCCCTCTTTTCAAATATGGCATATCTATTATTTATTAATTATTAATTTATAATCTTGTAATCTTGCGTAAGGCTAATATAAAAATATTATATACAAAAAAATAAAAAACAAAATAAAATTTTTACATTAGCTTCTATTATTTAATCACCGTTGGGTTTTCATTTACTTTTCAAGTAATCTTGCAATATAACCAATATCCACATGCCCTAAGGCATAATCGCTATCGCTAAGTATTCTCTTAAGAAACGGGATATTGGTTTTAATGCCTTCTATCCAAAACTCGCTTAATGCGCTCTTAAGTTTATTTATCGCGGCAATTCTGTTCGTATCACGGACTACCAACTTTGCTATCAACGGATCGTAGAACGGTTGAACCTTGTAGCCGCAATACGCGAAATCATCCACCCTGATATTAATACCGCCCGGTTTATTATATACTGTTATCATACCTGGCGACGGCCTAAAATTAACGGGGTCTTCGGCATTTATCCTTACTTCTATGCTGTGCCCTTTTATTTTGATATCTTCCTGTTTTATCTTAAGTTTATCGCCGTTCGCGATTTTTATTTGTTCTTTAATGATATCTATGCCAGTAACAAATTCCGTAACCGGATGTTCCACTTGAATCCTGGTATTTACCTCCATAAAATAAAACTCGCCCTTTCCGGTAAGAAGAAATTCAAATGTAGCCGCATTAATATAATTTATCTCTTTTAAAACTTTTGTAACGGCTTCACCAATCTTTTTCCTCATAGACGATTTAACGGCGATAGACGGGGCTTCCTCTATGATCTTCTGATGCCTTCTCTGGATCGAACAGTCCCTTTCTCCAAGATGAACGGCATTGCCAAATCTGTCCGCAAGCACCTGAAATTCAATATGCTTTGGATTTTCACAGTATTTTTCAATATATACGTCTTTATCGCCGAAAAAAGCCTGCGCCTCCTGCCTTGCCTGATAGTAAGCCTGAGCAAGATGGGCGGGAGATAAGACCATTTTAATACCGCGCCCGCCACCGCCAAAAGAAGCTTTAAGCACAACCGGATAGCCTATATCTTCCGCAACCTTTTTCAGTTCTCTTTCATCATCTCCGATATCATCGCTTCCGGGAAGTACCGGTATCCCTAAACCTTTGACAAGTTTTCTCGCATTCTTTTTATTCCCGAGAAGGTTTATATTTTCTGCCGTTGGTCCTATGAATTTCACGCCGCAATTTTCGCATATCTCGACAAAATTCGGATTCTCGGCAAGAAAACCATAACCTGGATGAATAGCTTCGCTGTCCGTAACTTCCGCAGCAGATATTATGGAAGATACATTTAAATAACTCTTTGAAGAAGGGGGAGGTCCGATGCAGACACTTTCGTCCGCGTATTTAACGTGAAGGCTGTCTTTATCGGCTGTTGAATAGACCGCTACGGTCTTGATGCCCATTTCCTTGCATGCCCTGATAATTCTAAGAGCAATCTCGCCTCTGTTTGCGATTAAGATCTTACGAAACATTTTTATATAATTTATTAACTTAATTTTATTAACTTAATTTAAAATTTCAATTTTTATAAGCTTTTTTTATAAGTTTTTATTTTGTTTTTATTTTTATAAGTTTTATCTAAAACCGGCAAGAAAACCCTGTCTTCTATAAAAGGCGGGTAGTTGACTATTTTGATAATTTTGATAAGAAGGACCATAACATAATAAGGATCATAACGAAGGTATATAAGTCAAAATAAGCGCCACTTAATTTAAAGCGGTTCGATTATTAAAAGTCAGAGAATTTTCAGTATAAAAAAGCCGAATTTATGTAAGCCACTTAATTTAAAACGGTTCGATTATTAAAAGCGGCTGTCCAAATTCGACAATCTGACCATTTTCAGCAAGAATTGAAACAATACGGCATTTTATATCAACTTCTATTTCATTCATAAGCTTCATTGCTTCAACTATGCAGACGGGGCTATTCTTTTCGACAATGGAGTTGACTTCTACAAAAGGAGGCTTGTCCGGAGCCGGAGACCTGTAAAAAGTTCCCACAAAAGGAGATATTATTTCCTTAAGATTGCCTTTTATATTTTCAGTTTCTATTGTTTTCAAAGAAAGCCTGTTTAATTTCGCCTGCTCCATCCCGCTAACCCCGGCAATATATTCTTCCTTCTGCCTGTTAAAATCCGGCTTAAATCTAACGGAAGGAATAACCTGGCCGTCATGCCATAACTTTATGGTGATTTCTTCATCGCCCTTCTTATACGAAAACTCACCGATCTTATTCGACTTTATAAATTTAACTAATTCTTTGATATCATTTATATTCATTATTATTATTTTGGAACCCTTTCGATATAAGTTTTAGTTCTTGTATCTACCTTAATGGTGTCGCCCTCGTTAATAAATAAAGGGACGTTAATGACAATATTCGTTTCAAGCACAGCTGACTTTGTGGAGCCGGAAACGGTATCGCCGCGTATGCCCGGCTCCGTCTTGACGACTTTTAAATTTATAAAATTAGGAACTTCCACATTTATAGGTTTATTATTATAATAAAGGATATTAACCGAGATATTTTCAAGAAGAAAACCCGCGCTATCCCCTATCGCGTCTTTAACGATATGAACTTGATCATATGTCTCGTTGTCCATAAATATATAGTCGCCTGCTTGCGCATACAGAAACTGCATACTTTTTTCTTCTATATTTGGAGTTTCAACCTTTTCGCCCGCCCTGAACGTTCTATCTATCACCCTGCCCGTAGATAAATTTTTTAACTTTGTCCTGACAAAAGCGCCCCCCTTGCCCGGTTTAACATGCTGAAACTCGACAATTTCAAAAGGCTCATTGTCCATTTCTATGCGAAGACCTCTCTTAAAATCGGTTGTAGAATACACTAAAACTCCCCGTTTCCATAAATCTCATAAATAAATCTCATAAATGTGAATTACCCTTTAATGAATTAAAGGGCTTCTACGTTTCAATATATGAGTTGTTACAATACCTTAATTTAAATTAAATTTGGACAAAAATCAACACTAATTTCAAATAAGGAATTATTTTCGTTTTAACAGCCATTTATAGTTAAGATCGTCCTTCTTTATATTGGTTAATAACTCGCAGCCGGCGTTTTTAACAATGCACATATCTTCAAGCCTGACGCCGGCGTACCCGGGTATATAAATCCCCGGTTCGATAGTAAAGACCATGCCCTCCAAGACAGGCTCGTCATTTTTATAAGATACATATGGATATTCATGAATATCGAGCCCTACGCCGTGTCCAAGCGAATGTGTGAAATATTTTCCGTAGCCCTTTTTTTCAATATAATCCCTTGCAAGCTTATCCAATTTTTTAAACCTGATCCCCGGTTTTACAGCGGAAATAGCGATCTGCTGGGCAGTATATACGGTATTGTATATATCCCTGAACTTTTCTTCGGGTTTGCCGAAAAAAAGCGTAACGGTCTCGTCGCTTTTGTAAAAATCTAACTGCGCTCCAAAATCACATAAAAGAATCCCTTTATTACCGGCCTTCTTACCGGAAGGGATGCCGTGCGGCATGGCGGAACGCTCGCCGGCAAGGATTATCGTCTCGAAAGATTCAAAAGCGGACCTATTTAAAAGATTAATCTTGTATAGGTTCGCAAGATTGGTTTCATCCATACCGTCATTATGGCCGTCATTATGCTCCCTGAACTTTTTTAGGGCATCTGCAAAAGAGCTTTCCGCAATAGATACAGCCTTTTTAATCTTTGCCACTTCTTCCGGAGTTTTAACGGATCTTAATTTTAAAAGAACATTGCGGGCGGGAAGCAGTCTTGAATTTTTAAACGCCTTTTTAAAGCCAAGATATTCTTCGTAAGTAAAATAAGAGGATTCAAATAATATCCGGCATTTTTTACCGCGATTTAGCCGGTTGCCGATATCTGCCACTATATCTTTATAAATTTCTTTAATATTAACAAAATTAACGTTTCTATTTGCCTCTTTTCTTGCCCTTTCAAAATACCTGCCATCGGCATACAAAGATAATTCGCCGTCTTTGGAAATAAAAAGATATGAATCTCCTCCGCTATAACCGGTAAGATATAAAATATTTGAATGATGTTTTATTAATATGCCGTCTGCATTTTTTGAAAGAATAGCCTGAATAACGATTTCGTTTTTTAACATAAAAATTCCCTTACTTAAATAAAAAATATATAAATTTTTTATTATTTTCGGGAAATATTAAACCGCTCTGTAAGAAAGAAACTTATTCAACAAGGTATTAAGGCCGGCTAACTGCACATTCATGATTTCCTCTTTTTTCTTTTTTTCAGCCGCTATAATAGCCTGGAGCTTCTTGATCTTGTCAGGAAGTTCATTGTCCAACGGATTTTCAGTAAGCAAATCAATGTAAATCTTTATTGCATCCGCATAATGACCTTGAGATTCATAAATTTCCGCAAATGTCTTTGTTTTTGTTGTTACTTCAGCCATATAAAAATTATCCTTTTAATTATCCTTTTAATATTTTTTTAAGAAAATCATATATAACACTGAAATTCAACGTTTTTAAAGTAACATATCCAATTTGCCCAGTCAAGACAAATCTGATCTCTTTATCGTAAATTTTTTTATCCGCTCTCATCGCATTAATATATTCTTCGGCGGTAAAATCCGGAATTTGTGAAGGAAGGCCCGAATTTTCGATAAGTTTTCTGATCCTTGCAACCGTTTCGTCTCCGCAAAGGCCAAGTTCTTTTGAAAGCATAGCGGAAAAGACCATTCCGATTGAAATTGCTTCGCCGTGTTTTAAATTTTCATAATTATACAGCGTTTCGATGGCATGTCCGAGGCTATGCCCGAAATTCAATACAGATCTGAAATCTGCTTCTTTTTCGTCTTTGTTTACGACATCCGATTTTATCTTACACGACCTTTCAATAATATAGATAAGCGATTCTTTATTTCTCGATAATATTTCATTGTAATTTTTTTCGAGATACAAAAAAAGCCCCTCATCGAGGATAGCCCCGTATTTAATAACTTCGGCAAAACCGTTCTTAAGTTCCCTGTCTGTCAACGTATCAAGGATATCAACATCAATTATTACGCCTTTTGGCTGATAAAATGCTCCAATAAGATTTTTGCCAGAGGAATGATTTATGCCGGTTTTTCCACCAACGCTCGAATCAACGTCGGCTAAAAGCGTCGTAGGAACCTGAATAAAATTAACGCCTCTTAAATAAGTTGCGGCGGCAAATCCGGCGATATCGCCAATAACCCCCCCGCCAAATGCAATTACGTGATCCGACCTTTCAAATCTGTTCTTTATAAGTTCGTCATAAAGAAAGGAAAGATATTTAAGGCTTTTTGTCGCTTCGCCATCCGGAAGCAGTAAAAAAACCGGATTAAATCCGTCCGCCCTTAACCGGCTTTCAAGATTTGATCCATGCAAATCGTTGACCGTTTTAGACGTTACGACGCATACCTTTTTTTTTACTCCGAGGTCTTTAAGAAAATTACCGATTTCGGATAAAATGCCTGTCCCTATAAAAATATCGTAACTATTATCTTTTAACGAACCCTTTAGCTCTACCCTTATTTTCATCTGCCTGCCCGCCGCCTGCCCGCCTGTTATGTCCCTTTACGTCCCCGATGATATGTATCTGCCATTTTCCGCTCAAATATCGAACATTGGACCTAACAAAATAAATAATAGATTAGACTCTAATCCGCTTCCCTCCCCTTGCGAAAAAGGGGATATCAATAATTTATAGTTTATGGCACAAGATTAAAGGTTAGAATAAATTAGAAGTAAACATAACAATCTCTTCGGTTACCCCTGCGGGCGATATCCCGTCGGTATATACCGTAATATCCGCTTTATTGTAATATCTTTCCCTGTTGACGAGAATGTTTTTAATATCTTTTCCGCTAAAACCAGCGGCGCCGAGAACAGGCCTATTCGTTTCTTGTCCGATCCTTTTAAGGATAGTTTTTGGATCCGCCTTCAGATAGATCACGGTTCCAAGTTTTTTTAGTTTTTCTAAATTGTTATCCGAACATGGCATACCTCCGCCCGTTGCCAGAACCGTGCGTTTTATACCGTTTTTAAGCAAACTTTCAAGAAACTTAACTTCCAATTCCCTGAAATAATCCTCACCCTTTAAATTAAAGATACCGCTGATCGTTAAATTCTCGGATACCTCGATTTTTTCATCGGAATCAATAAAATCGTAATGCAATTTTTTTGCTAAAAGCCTGCCCGCATTACTTTTCCCTGAACCCATAAATCCGATTAAAACAATATTATCTGCCATAGCGCCAACAGTTCGTTAAAAATTATGCTGCGCCGGATATCTGTCTGATGTAGCCGTCATAATTTCTTTTAATTTCCGTAAGGCTATCGCCGCCGAATTTCTTTAAAAAGAAAAGGGCTATCGAGTAAGCAACCGCGGCTTCCCCCACAATTGAAGCAGCCGGAACTGCACAAATATCGGATCTTTCCGGAAAAGCTTTTTCATCTTTTTTTGTTTTAAGATTAACGGTATTAAGATACGGCTTCATAAGGGTAGGTAGAGGCTTCATGGCACATCTTACCGCTATAACCTCGCCGTTCGACATGCCGCCTTCAATTCCCCCGGCATTATTTGTTTTTCTAAAATACCTGCCGGCAGCTTTATTATAAAAGATCGAATCCTGATAATCCGAACCTTTAATAGACGACGATATGACGCCGGCTCCTATTTCAACACTTTTTATCGCTTGAATACTCATACAGGACATTGCAATATGCCCGTCTAATTTTTCGTCCCATTGGATATAGCTGCCGAGTCCCACCGGCACATTTTTAACCTGCACTTCAAATACTCCCCCAACCGTATCACCCTGTTTTTTTGCCTCATCTATAAGTAACCTGATCTTTTTCTCAAGTCCGGGAAAAGGAAGTCTTAATTCGGAATTATGAATATTTGCAGATATTATTTCATCAAACAGGTCAAGATTATTTGACTTAAAGACATGGTCTCCGGCTTTTTTTGTATTTTCGGAAGTTTTTAACTGCCGCCGCCGGTTTGGAGCATTTATTTCTCCCATCCCGCCTATGCCTATAACGGCGGAAGCAAACTCGATGCCAAAATTTTTAAGGAGGGCTTGGCACATAGCCCCAACTGCAACTCTTGAAGCAGTTTCTCTCGCGCTCGAACGCTCGAGAACATTCCTGATATCATCAAGAGCGTACTTAAGCGAACCGGCAAAATCCGCATGCCCCGGCCTTGGAACATGAATTTTGGTTTCTTCAGAAAAAGGCTTATAGTTATCCATTCTTTCTTTCCAGTTTTCATAATCCTTATTTTTTAGAAAAAAAGATATTGGAGAACCCGTTGTGTATCCACCCCTGACGCCGGATAAAAATTCAATTTTATCGGTTTCTATTTTCTGCCTTGCGCCCCTGCCGTAGCCCGATTGCCGTAAGGCTAACTTTCCATCGATAAAATCCCCGTCTATTTTCACACCCGCCGGAAAATTATCAATTATGGTAACAAGCCCCTTTCCGTGGGATTCGCCCGCCGTTAAGAATCTCAACATAACACTCCTTTACTTTTAAAAATTATTATCCCTAAAAAAACGCTTGTAAAGCCCTACCCTTCATCCTTCTATCATAGCATAAGCGTTATGATTATGTATGCTTTCAAAATTTTCTGCCTCGACTTTATACCACTTAATATCTTTGTTCTCTTTTAAAATTCCTGCCACGCACCTGACCACATCTTCGACAAACCTCGGGTTTTCGTAAGCATGCTCTGTCAAGAACCTTTCATCTGACCTTTTTAAAAGTGGATATACCGGGGAACTTGCGCACGATTCCACATCTTCTATTATATCTTCAAACCATATTAATTTGCTAAATTCGATAGAAACCGAAACGACCCCTCTTTGATTATGCGCCCCGTATTTCGATATTTCTTTAGAACAAGGACACAGGGTATTAATAGGCACCTTAACGCCGATTTTAATAACGCTTTCTTCACTTTCCTCAATACCCGCAGAAAAGGTGTCTGATTTCAAATCAGACACCTTTTTAAATTTATCATTCCGCACTTTATTTTTTATCGTGCCATTATAATAACAAACATACTCCATTAAGCTTTTTTTTCTGCTGACGGGGGCGGTTTTTTCGATAAAATAAGGGAATTCCATTTCAACCGAAGCGGAATTCGCATTTAAAACATGCTTGATTTTTCTTAAAATATCCGGAAATTTGACAATGCTTATCTCCCCCCTGTACTCGTTTAAAACCTCGAGAAAGCGGCTCATATGAGTACCTTTAAAGTAATGGGGAAGATCAACATACATATTTATATGGGCTATGGTATGCTGAAGGGATTTTTTTTTATCGAGAACAGCAATCGGATAGCTGAGGTTTTTTATGCCGACTTTGTTTACGGCTATCCCCCTTTTATCCTTTGAATTTTGAACGTCGGTCAACATTGCTATATTTTAGCAAAAAACATACTTTTAAGCAATGTAATAATGTAATATTGGGGCTTTCTATGCTGAGCATCAAACGGCTGCCGGGCTTGCTCATATACTATTAAGTTTGCCGCTAAGCCTTTGGAGGTGTGTTTATAAAACCATACGGCTGCGCATCTGTTAACTTTTAATTATATGCGGGGTTACAAATATTAATAGTTCGTCTTTAGAGTAGTTAACGTTCTGAGATTTAAAAAGCCATCCAAGAAGCGGAATATCCATTAATAGGGGAATCCCGCCGGTTGAAACTATTTTAGACAATTGATAAACACCGCCTAAAACGACGGTATCGCCATTTTTAAGGATAACGGTCGAATTTGCGCTTTCCGTATCTAAAGTAGCCTGAGCGCCGGGAACGGGCGGCGCAATAGTATTATTAGTGGAATTTATAACTAACTTGACATGCCCGTTTGCCATAATATGCGGCGTTATATTTAAAGATATTTGAGCCGTTATTGCCGTCGGAGCCGCAACCGCTCCCACGCCGGCAACACCCGGAAGATACAAAGTTTCGCCCTTTGCTATGGTAGCCGACTGATTATTTAGGACAACGACTCTGGGCGAGGCAATAGTTTTGGCTTTCGTAAGGTCTTTAAGAGCTTGAAGCGTTGCGGTAATGCTGCCTATTCCTAATTCGTTCACTATCCCGACAGAAAATGTGCCGGGCGCGGGCGTGGTAGTAGAAGTGGGAGTAAGACCTGGTCCCGCAGGTGAACCGGACAATTGCCCCGCAAGGTAATTCGGCGATAATCCGTTCATAGTAGGAGCAGCAGCAGGTCCGTAACTGCCTTCCCAGTTAATTCCTAATTCATTAAGATAGGTTTTGTCGACCTCTACCATTTTAGCCGTAATTTCGACTTCGGGAGTTTTCGTATCCAGTCTCTTTACAAGGCTTACAGCTTTTTTAACGTTCTTTGGTATATCGGTTATGATCAAGGCATGAAGCGATTTATCGAACATTATCTTGCCTTGAGGACTCAAAACTGTCTTTATTTTTGACATAAGCCCAGCTGCGCTGACATAATTAACGGGAACGATTTTCGTGATCTTATGTTCGGATATTGCAGCTGAGTTTTTTTCGGCGGCTATAACGGTAGCTATGGAGCTTGAGGAATTTATATAATAGATCCCATCCTTTTTTACCATTCCAAGACCATATGCTTCCATTATAACGGCAAAAACATCTTTTAAAGGAACATGATGCATTTTCATCGTGACGGTGCCTTTAACGTTGGATCCTATTAAAACATTCATGTTGGAAACTTTTGCGATCATCCTGATCACATCGGAGAGTTTCGCATTCTGAAAGTCAAAGCTAACCATCATCGTTGACGGATCTATGAATAGTTTTTTAACCGGCGGGGGAACGCTTTTCGAATAAGCAACGGAACTTCCGTAAAATGGAACAAACAAGAAAGAAGCTGTTAAGAAAACAATAAAGAACATTACCGGCATCAAATAAAGCTTTCTTTTTTGAGGGTTAAAGAGGGGGCTAAGGGGGAAGTTAAAGGGGGCGATACCCTTTTTCAGATCCCTTGCGGAAGAAGATTTTATATTAGAAAAGAGGGCATCCTCTTCTAATTTCATACCTAACATATGTAAGAAGTTTTTTCCGAAGTTTTTTCTCTCTTTCATTTTTATTCCCTCCAGCAAAATAATAATTCCATGAAAAAACCAACTATTTCATTTTCATAACAACGCGTATCGTTCGTATTTCACCTAAAGCGTTAAATGTCTTTTCACTCAGCAGGATTGAACTTTCGCCTATTGATATAACCCTTGCCCTGCTTATGCCCATTATGGAACCGGCCGTAACAATATAAGACCTTCCACTGGGAGTCTGGATCATGGCATAATAATGACCCCTTCTACTCATTATTCCCGTAATCCGCAACGACGCTAAATTATATTGCATAAGCGGAAGTTCGCCTACTTTAAAAGAAACTTCAGTTTTTTGCTTATATAAAAATGTTTCAAATGGGTTTTTAGTCAAAAAAGACGGATACTTAAGATATTTGCTTACGCTTAAATCTGGTTTATTACTTGCGGCAAATGCTTCTTGTCCGTAAAGCAAGACCGAACCTGCAATTAAAAATATAATGCAAAATGCCGCTGTCACTTTAAATAATTTTTTAATATTAATATTATTAACGAACACCTTCATTTTATGTTTATGACCCTTTTAGACGACTTTATTTTTTTACTTTTTTATTTTTTTTTATGGGGGCATGCCCTAAAAAAGAAAAGGTAGTCCCTTTAAAACTAACCGCTATTTTGCCATTTAAAGCATTTTTTGAAGAAATAGAAACATTATGAACATCAACAATCCTTTTCATGCCGGCAAGTTTATAAAAGAATTTATAAACGTTAAAAAAGGCGCCGCTTATATTTATTGAAAACGGCACTACTTCATAAAAACTTTTAACAATGACCTTTCCTGGTTTGAACATTACAAGATTTAGATGTAAAACCTTTTCATCATTAGCGATCTTCATAAGAAGACCAGGTATGTCTTTTCTAGAAGGAAGCTCTACAAGAAGCCGTTGAAATTTAGCTTTGAGATATTTTACCCTTTTTACAAGCGCCGGATACTGGCGAACCTCCGCTACATATGAATTATATTTGATTTTAAGCATGCTAAGGGAGGATTTTTTCTGCGCCAGGGTAGTTTTTAAAGGAGAAAAGAATATAAAATAATATACAAGAATTATGACCGCAAAAATGACAATACTTACAATCACGCCGATTATTACAGGATTTTTTAAATTGATATTTTTTATATCCATATATTACCTGATATTACCTGTTTCCCGCTATACTATATGCTATTTGTTATTTACGCCAAAATACAGGCTAAAATTTTGCAGTTTTAAGTCCTGTTTTTTAACTTCCGTTGTCTGCATTAAATTAATTGACCTAAAAAAGCCTGTTTTTTGAAGATTACTCATAAATATAGAAACAACCTGCCCGTCAAGAGCAATACCGTTAATGGTTATACTGCCGTTTTGCGATTTTAATGAATTAATCCACGCAAACTTTGGTACCGCTTCGGTAACGTAATAAATGTATCCGATCGGACCCTGCTGTTCTTTTTTTAAGACCTTAATAACGTTTATTTTTTGAAGGATCCCGGTTTGAGTCTTTTTAATTGCCGTTACCTCGCGAACCTTAGGCATAATAAGCGATATCCTATTATTATAAGAAGTGGTCTTCCTATTAACATTTGCTATCTGTGCCTGAATAACGCTTTGCATAAGAAATACGACAAGAAGTCCCAAAACCACTGGGATTAATAAATAAATAAAAATGTGCTTTTTTTTGATATCGAACTTTAACTTTAACTTTGCCTGCCTCGGCTTTTTATTTAAATTAATCTTTATCATCAGGATTGTAACCCTCCTGCAGCAAGCCCGACAGCAATGCCAAATGAACCGGAGTAAGCATCGAGCACGCCTGGATCGCCGATGCCAGGTTTAAATGTTATATGTCTGAAAGAATTAGCAATTTCAACCGGTATATTGGTTTTTGCCTCTATACCTTCGGCTAAACCGGTGATTTTACTGGAACCGCCGGTTAGAAAAATCTTCTTGGGGTACTGTTTATCGTTATTAGCGGCAAAATAATCAATCGTTCTCTGGATCTCCGATGTTATCCTTAATACTATCATATTTAAATATATCGCATAGTTCGTTTGAAAATTGAGATCTTTTAAATTTATGCCGCCGGTTTTAATATTTTCAGCTTCATTAAATTCGATTTGAAATTTTTTTGATATTTCTTCGGTAATATTAAAACCGCCCATCGGTATATCCCTTCTAAACAAATTACGCCCTTTATTTATTACGTGAACGTTAGTTTCTAAAGATCCGGCTCTAATAAGGCATATCATCTGGTCTTCCTCTTCGGGATAGTTGAAACTGAACATATTTTCAAGGGCAATGCAGTCAACGTCAACAATTAAAGGGTTTAACCCCGATTCATGTATTAGCTGGATATGGTCGTTTATAATATCTTTTTTGCCTGCAACTATCATTATCATATTGGTATTTATACCTGTAGGGGAATCGCCGAGAACGACATAATCAAAGGAAACTTCATTAATATCATATGTTATATATTGCTGCGCCTCAAAAAATATTGCGGAATCGAGTTCTTCTTTTTTCATCTTAGGCATTTCGATAGTTTTAATGATCACATGCTTGCATGGAATTGAAACGGCAACATTTTTATTGTTAAAACCATGCCGAACAAAGGAGTTTTTTATATAAGAAGCCACGGAAGCATGATCTTTTATTATGCCGTTCATAACGGCGCCGGCAGGCAGATCGATAATATCATAGCCTTCTAAAATACAATTATTATGTCCTGCCTTGGCCAGCTTAATTATTTTTATGGAGCTTGGACCTATGTTTATTCCGATTATTTTCTTTGATAAAAAGCCGAAGCTAACCGCCATAATATAATAAACCTTAAATTATAAAATATAGTTAATTTATTAATTTAGTTAATAATGACTTATAATATAAAAATGCACTGGGTATATAACATATCGGTTATAATTATAATATCTTTAATGAATAATTTATTAATTATTATGCCGGTAAACTGCGCAGCCGGCGCATAACAGCCATATATTTTATTAACAGTCGGCTATATTTTGGGTCAATTTATGTTATGTATAGTAATATAGTAAATAATAGCTATTGATAAAAATAAACTAATTGCAGACTGTTGTCAAGCTTTTTTTATTACTGTGTTAATAACTATTAAAATGTCCATCTATAAATAACCTCTATAAATAACTTTTAGTTTGTCTATTCCTTAACTAAAAATAAAAATAATAATAAACGGGATATTATGGCAATATTATGGCAAATTAAAAATTAATTTTAATCGTCAAATTATCAAATTAAAAGTTGACGGCAGTCTTTATTTATTGCCCTTTAAAATATCTATGAAAATACCTGCCTGAAAATTTAATTTTTCTGTTTTTAATTTACAACTAAAATCGTATAATATCTAAAATCAGTTTATTAAGATCATCAATCTATGAGAGTCATCAATCTATGAGAGTCATCAATCTATGAGAGTCATCAATCTATGAACAAATACAAAATCGCAACCAATCTGCTTTTTATATTCCTGATCTTTATTTTCATATTAAGAATTATTTTCATCACGCGGTTTGACCTTGTTCCGGAAGAGGCATATTACTGGCAATGGTCGCGGCATCTGTCGTTGTCGTATTACGATATGTCCCCTATGATTGCTTATATTATAGCCGCAACAACATTGTTCGGTAAATTTAATTCGCAATTATTCGTCAGGCTCGGCGCTCCGCTAACCTCCTTAATTATTTCATTATTTACATATCTTTTGCTCAACAAACTAACCGGCAATAAAATTTATAGTATCGGGGGCGCAGTCCTGTTAAATGTCATACCTATCTTTAATGTCGGCTCAGTCCTGATCGTATACGGCGATGCCCAGATACTATTTTTTGCGCTTACCATCTTATTTTTGGTCTATTTAGTCCGGCATCAAAAAGACTATTACTGGTATCTTATCGGAATCTCATCGGGACTTGCTTTATTAAGTAAATATACCGCGGTTTTTTTGTATCTCATAATTTTCTTATTTATGCTTCTAAGTAAAGCTTACAGGAAATATTTTTCAAGAAAAGAGCCGTATTTGTCTTTTTTTATATCCGTTGCGCTTTTTGCCCAAGTAATAATCTGGAATTATCTTAATGATTTCGCATCTTTCAGGCACCTTTTCACGCTGTCGGGGCATTACGTCAATTTTAATACTTTCATAAATAATTTATATTTATTCATAGCTTCGCAGGCGGGAATAGTTTCCCCTTTTATATACATTATCCTTATATATTCTTTATTCTACGGACTGTATACCGGACTTAAGAATAAGAACGATACTTATCTTGCGCTTTCTTTAGCGGGTCTAACTCCTTTTTTTTATTTTATATATCAGTGTTCAAAAACCGAGGTCCAGCCCAACTGGCCGGTCTTTATGTATTTTACCGCCTATATACTTGCCGGAACGCTTGTTTTTGAATTCTTTAAAAAATTAAAATCTGCTAAATCAAAAAAATTGGCTGCATCATTTCTTGCATTTTCCGCAGGTGTAGGATTTTTATTTTCTGCCGTCACATTTACCCAGCCGTATTATACAATAGTAAACATTAAACAGGACAAAAGCCCTATAAGGGATATGCTCGGCTGGAAAAAATTGGCGGGTGAAGTCGACGTAATACTGAAAACACACAAAAAAGATCATTTTTTAATAATGGCAAGAAGATTTCAAATAGCAAGCGAGCTTGCTTATTATGTTAAAGGCAGGCCCCAAACTTACTCCTTCAACTACTATTTAAGAAATAACGAATATTCGTTATGGAATCATTTTAGAAATAAAAAAGGGGATAATTTTCTGTATATAATAGATACGAAATACGGGGATCATCTTGAAAAAAAGTTGGCAGAGAATTTTAAAAGCCACAAACTGCTGAAAGTATTAATAATAACACATGCGAGGCAAAAAATTAGAACGATAAAAATATATGAACTTAAAAAATTTCTTTATCTTTATAAAGACAAATACTTATTTAAAAAATTCGCAGCAAAACAGTTTTAATTTTATTTTGCGATTAAAGATTTTGCAATTAAAAACCTTTTTCTTTAAGTATTTTTAAAGGGTTTGATATCATATCGCTTATTTCAGCTTCTTTTGATGAAAATCCGAATGCAAGCGCCATAAGCTGGGTTAAATAGACGACCGGCAGTTCGGAGTCTTTCCCGAACTTTTCCACGATCTTCGGCTGATTTACATCAAGAGCGCCCGCGCACTTCGGACAGATCAAAGCGAGCATATCTGCGCCGGCATTTTTTGCTTTAGATAGCGTTTGAGAACATAATTTAAAGGAAGTCTCCTCATCCTGAACCACATTTCTGCCGCCGCAGCATTGAACTTCGTTGCCGTAGTGGATAACCTCCGCCCCAAGGCTTTCAAGAAATTCATGCATAAAATGCGGATATTCCGGATCGTCCATTACAGGTTTTTTCCCCATAAAGGTATACATTGACGGACGGGAATAAAGACAGCCGTAATAAGGCGCAATCTTAATGCCGTTTAAAGGCTTAACGGTATTTTTTCTAACCTCGCCAGGACCCTTTTCGTTATAAAGAAACTCCAAAATATGCCTTGCTTCGCCGTCTGGACTGTATTCTTCTTCGCCGGCATCTTTAAATATCGCATTGACGCCGTCAAGCATGCTTTTATCCTCCCTTACCCGCTGAATAGACCGGGTAAATTCATGATAGCACACTGAACATGCCATAACTAAATTTTTACTTCCAAGTTTTGTTTTGGCTATTTCCATATTCCTAAGCGGCAGATATAAAGAAACGCAGCCTTTAGATTTCATTTCACCTATTCCGCAACAGTTATAATCGGGTATTTCGACAAGTTCTATTCCCATTTTTTTAGCAACCATTTTAGAGCTGTTATTATAAGCCCTGTCAATAGTTAAAAGAGCACATCCCGGATAATACGCAGCTTGATTCTCTTTTAGATTTTCCATATAAAAATCGTCCCCACAATGAATTTTTTTTCTTTCAAGCCCCCGCTTTTACTGAGCAGCGGCGGTTGACTTATAAGCTTTCTTCAAGAGTCCCTATATTTTTTAAATATTTATCTATCGCTTTTTTAGAGTTATGCCACTTAGGGGGGGTTCCGAGCCTTAGGACCGAAAAAGCCCTTCCATCTTTTATCATTTTAAAAATAGCATCCCTTTCTATCTTTTTGCCTAAAAGCTCTTTTGACCTTCCCATTTTTCTCATAGAACCGGTATGCAGTTTGGCAAGGTCGAGCCTGCCGCGTCCCAATATCATCTCCTCATATATTTTTTTGACATCTTCATCAATTTTTAACGCTTTTTTTTCAAGTTCTTCGGGAAAATATTTTTTAACGACAAGCGCCAGGGCTTCCATCATTTCCGCGGGATTTACCTGCTTCGGACACCTTTGCGAACACTTATAACAGCCGACGCAGCGCCATGCTACATCAACATATTTTTTCAACTCTTTCAAATTGCCCAACTGCATCATATAAATAAAGGCGCGGGGATTAAACCTTCTGTATAACGGCGTTACTGTGCAGCTTGCCGTACACATTCCACATTGCCAGCATCTATTTATGCGGGAACCGACGACCGTTTTCTTTATCTCTTCAAAAAAAGACCTGTCATATTCCGAATCAACCCTTGTTTCAATAAAGGTATTCCACCTGCCTGAAACATCGACACCGTCTATAACAAGGTTTTTTTCTTCTTTTATGCGGTCATCTTCTATTAAATGCCTTGCGATTATGTGTTCGCCTTTTTCGGCGACCGGTCTTTCATTTAACATGACACCCTCCGTAATTTTTCCACTCCAAGCAATTTTTTCATCAAACTATAACCGTCCGGCACTGCCGGCGATAATGATTTTGATTCCGCATAGACCATTTTAAATACATAATCGGAATACATATATGCAAGAAGTATATCCGCCCCGTAGGGAGGTTCCGCATAAAAACCGTTTTTTGCGGAAAGTTCATATAGATAGCCGGTCTCTTCGCTCATATCTTTAAGACTAAAAGGCATTACATAAGGATTGCCGTCCCATGTCCTTTTTAAAAAGTCCGCCATATAAGGCAAAGAACCGGTGCCGTTATCCTGCCTGTAAATCCACGAAGTCCATAAGGCATTTTTATCTGGTTCAAAAAAATGCAGAATCTCTAAAGAAATATCTTTTTTTATCAGCAGATCGTCATAGCCAAAAGTTTCCAGAAACCGCGCAAGTCTTACCTCCGGAAGTTTCTTGACTTGAGCCAAAAATTTAAAAGAACTGTTAAGATTTTCTATATCCACCGTACTAAGTATCTTTTCTTTATGCCTTCTTATGGAAAATATCATGGACAAGATATTTTCATAATCTAAAACACTATAACTTCTTTTGCCGATATTATTAAGAAAATCCCGAATAATAGCCGTTTTTTTCTTCAGAAGAAAATTGAACTCGTCTATCTTTTCATTGTTTAAATTTTCCTTAATGATAGCAAAGAATTTTGTTTCATAACGCTCGTCTATTTTATTGTTTTTTAAAAAATAGGGCATGGCATAAAGCAATTTATTATTTTTTATTATTAACTGTTTACTATTTATTATTGAGTATTTATTATTGAGCGTTTTTTTTAGCGTAAATGTAAGCATTCATAGCCGCAGCCCCGCCTTCGACTATCGCATCTACGATAGCTTTAGGTCCCGTGCATGCTCCCGCCAAAAATATCCCGTCCTTATTAGATTTAAAAGGTGACAGCGTAATATTAGCCGGCTTCAAAAAGCCGTGTTCGTCAAGTTCGATGCCTAACTTTTTCGACATTTCTGGCGATTGGGGACCGCCTTCCATCCCGGAAGCAAGAACGACCATATCGAACGGTATCTCGAACGGTCCGCGCAGCAAGGTGTCTTCGCCCTTGCATATAACGGTATTATCGGGCCCCGAAGTTATCTCGGCAACCCTTCCTTTTACTATTTGAACGTCGTGTTCTTCCATGGCTTTCCAGTACAGATCTTCATAAAACCCGTAAGTCCTGATATCCATGTAAAAAATATAGACTTCCATTTCTGGAAAATGTTCCTTTAATTCAATAGCCTGCTTAACCGAAACTGTGCAGCATACCCTCGAACAATACTGGTTGCCGACATGCCTATCCCTTGAACCGACACACAGTATTATTGCGACATTTCTTGGGGGTTTGCCATTTGAAGGCCTGTTAAAATTGCCCTCGCCCATCATCTTTTCCAGATCCTTTATGTCTATGACATCGTCAAAAAGCTGGTAAGAGTATTTAGAATCGGTGGCAGGGTCAAAATGTTCAAAACCAGTGGCTACAATAACTGAATTAAATGTTTTTGTTTCGGTACCTTTAGGCGATTTTATTGTTACGTCGAATTTTTTTCCGTTTTCCTTAAAATCAGTAACCTCCGATGAATAATATATCCTGATATTTTTGTTCGACTCCGCTTTTTTGATTAATTCTCCGATTACATTTTCGGCAGGCTGAAGATCTGGAAACAGGAATTTATACTTAAACTTTTTCGGATTGCCGCCGATAAATGCATCTCTTTCTACTAAACTAACGCTTACGCCTAATTCCGCAAGTTCGTTTGCGGCATGAAGCCCTGCTGGGCCCCCGCCTATTACAAGAATATTTTCCGGCATATAATAACCCCCTTTCTATTTCTTTATAATCTATTTCTTATATTTCTTATAATTAATAACTTAATTAATAATTCAAAATGGAAATTTTAGAATCCCGCCTGCGCAGGCTTAAAGTTTATATTTGTCTTCATTAAGAAGGGGTATCGGATTAGTTGCTAATATTCCAGTTCTGCCAATATTTATATTTGTCTTCATTAAGAAGGGTATTCATAGAGATTGACCGTCTTTCCCCCTGCCCTGAGTTCTTCTAAATAAGCTTTATATTCTTCTTCGGACTTTTTCCAGTCTATACCGATTTTTTCGCATAGCGGACGCCAGTCGGTAGTATGCCATTGAAGCTGAACTATCTTAAAAACATCCGCGCCGCAGGCAAGGGCGGCAAACATAACATCCGACATAACTGGCACCTGCTCGGTATAGCCCATAGCTTTGCCAATCCACTGATTTTTATCAAGCGTCGTGGTGCAGCCGGTATCCTGGGTTATACAGACATCGGAATTGGCTTCTCTTACCATAGGTCTTATCTTTCTATCCATAACAAAAGAGCGCGAGGCTTCCCTTTCGGTAAGTATATGCCTGAAGCCAAATCCGCAGCAGTCATACCACGTGGAATAATCGGCAACTTTGGCGCCTAAGGCTAAAGCAATGCCTGTGGATACGGCAGTTCTTTTACCGGCATATATTTCTTTATCGTATATGCAGTCTTCGGGGATCATTTTATAGCAATGGCATGCGGGATGAACGGTAACGATAACATCGCTAAGGTCGTATTTTTTAAGTTTTGCGATTTCGAACCTTAAAACATGCACCCATTCGCTATAATGGACAATTTCTTCGGGTATAACAAGCTCCCTGCCGATTTTATTCATAATTTTTTTGACTTCGTCGCGCAGTTCTTTATTTTCCACAAGAAGATTGCGCATTTCTTTATAGTCGCCAAATGTCGTGGCGCAGTGAAATAGCGGAAATAAGCCAAGTTCGTAAGCCCTGTGCCAGTTACGGACGGCAACCGCCGCAAGACCGACGGGATTTGAGGTGCCGGAACCATGATAGTTCCATGCCGTACACGATGTTTGATTTCTTTCATCAATATATTCCAAACCTAACTTGTTCATAAACCATAATACAGATACGGGATAACCGGGTATATTTCCACACTGTCCGCACGATTTATGATGCCAGAGCTTATTTGTAGGTATCTTTTTTTTCCAGCCGAAAAGGGTTTCGGCATAGAGAGGCTTATTTTCATCTTTAATATGAATGACCTTAACTTCTCCTTTTGCTTCAAGCTCTAAAAGCTCTTCATGTATATTTTCTATTTTTCTGCCCGCGATATGCATGTAATCGGAACTTTTAGCCGCAAGGTCGAGTCTGTTTTTAATTTCGACAGCCATATTTATTCTCCCATTAAATCTATGACGATCTAACGTCATCTATTATATCCATTATTATTTCATATAAAGACGGATCTACTACCTCTATTATTTTAAAAACTCCGGCTTCATCAAATATAGTATAAAGTTCTTTCATTGTTTCAGGAGCAACGTCCCATGCAAGATTAGTAACCTGCAAGGTTGGCATAGGAATGGCTTTTCTTTTTAGCGGTAAATCCTGGGAAGCATAGCCTATATGCGGACCCCAATCAGGAAAGAAATCGGGCTGAATCATATCGGGAGATAACTGGTTGCCGTAGGCGGTTAATTTAAGAAGAACCCTCGAATACGGTTTTAAAACCCTCTTTGCCGATTCAAATCCTCTTCTAACGGCAATTTCTCTTAATATGGCTATAACGCCGCCGGGGCTATTTAGAAAAGGACATATCATAGCGCATGTGAAACACTGAAAACATGCCCAGATATACTCGTCCATCATCTCCCAAACAAGAGCGGGATCGTTGGATTTGCATTTTTGCAAGACGATACGCGGGGAGAAATCAAAAAACCTATGCGGCGGGCAGCCGCCGGTGCATACGCCGCAGTTAAGACAGCCTCTGACATATTCTTCATACCTAAAATCCTTTTTCGCTTCTTCGAATATCTCTTTTTTAAATTCAAAAGGAACAATACTTACACCATTTTCATCATATTCCATAATTTACTCCAATGTATCTGTATTTGGTTTGATTTTAACGTGAAATTTTAGGTAAAAAAAAAATCAGCCTATAAGCGGACGATCATTTTCGCCTTTAGCCAAAAAATGTTATACTACTATACCAAAAACTTTACGATACTGTCAAATTTTTTTTATATAACCCCAAAATCGCCGGCTGAGCTGACCTTAAATGGATAACATATCAAATATATCCGCAAAAAAGCTTTTATTTACCATACTTTCGACCGTAGCGCTTGCAGACTTCGGTCTCGGACTTAATACCGTAGTCCTCCCCCTTTACGCTAAAAGCCTTGGGGCAAGCATTATCACGATAGGACTGATAATCGCCTCATTTGGTCTTGCCCGTATTTTAATAAATATTCCGGTCAGCTTTGCAAGTAAAAAATATAATAAAAATTTTATTCATATAGGCATCTTTTTTATCCTGCTGGGCGCCGCCGGTTACTACTTTTCCACATTTTACGACGAACTTTTCGTATTCAGGTTTTTTGAGGGGTTTGGCTCCGGCATCATAAACACATCTTCGATGATAATCCTTACAAAGCGCTTTTACCAAGATGAAAAAAGGGCAAAGGTTTTAAGCAGATATATGATAGCAAGAAGGCTTTCCATGGGGCTTGCGCCGTTCATAGGAGCGATAATCGCTTTTAAATTCACGGATAAAAGCGCTTTTTTATTGTATGCATCCGTTATGTTATTAGCTTTCTTTATATCATTATCCAATAAAAAATTTTTAAAATATATTTATACCGGTAGCGGCAGTAATAATTATAATAACGCCAATGCAGAAAAACAAAATATTAGGAGCGCTATTAAAAATGACAACGTCGTATTAGATTTCGCCGATGAAGAAAGTAATATAATTAAAAATTATAGCAATAATAACGGCAATATCAAAGATAAAAATAAAGATATAAATATAGACAGGGATAGGGGTAGAGACATAGACAGGGACAAGGGTATCGCTTCTGAACGGATTATAAAAAAAAGGGGGTATTTGGATTTATTAACCAATATAAGTTTTGTTCTTCTGTGCTTTTTAACGTTTTCCTTTTTCTTTTCGAGGATCGGCTCAAGAAGGGAATTAGTGCCGTTAGTGGGCGCAAGCATAATTCACTTAAATAAAGCATACATAGGTTTGTTAATATCAATATCCGCGCTAATCGGGGTTATATTAACTTATTATTCCGATAAAACGATAAAATATCTCGGCATAAGAAGATCTATCGTAATATCGTTTATAATAAGCGCTATGGGAATACTATGGTTTATAATATTTCGAGATTTAGCCGGATTTGTTGCATCTATTATACTTTTAAGCGCGGGCGGAGGATTTTCAGGACCGGCAAGAAACCTTTATCTTATGGACAGCGTAGATAGAAATCATTATGACGAAGCCATAGGAATATACAGAACATTAAGCGATTTAGGGTTTGTTTTAGGTCCGTTTATAATCGGCGCTGTTTTTTACTATTCTAATTATTTGGCGGCTTATTCCGTTATAGCGGTAATAATTGTAATTGCCGCAATCTCTTTCGGCTTATTTGCAAAAAAAAATCATATGCATAACATCGCCGCTTAACTATCCGCCTTTCATTCATCATCTCACACCCTACGAAAGGGGTTTAGGAGTTAATTCTTTTCGCACAAAGATCGTTTCGGCTTTTTATCCCTTGCTTTACAGAAAAGATTTAGGAAGCTTCCCGGCGGGCGAGTTAAGAGTAAATTAAAAATAAAAGATAAACGCATTTCGGGCCTTCTTGATGAGCTTATTAAAAACGGCGATTAAATGCATCAAAGCTATAATAAGTTTAGTTTGATGATAGATGATATTAGTAGCTGTTCGGCAATTCGTTTTCAACAAAAATGGTCTTATCACTTTTCTTATCACTTTTATTACATTTAATTTTACCTGCGCTGTTAACATGGTATTTAATCCCTGCTTCCGTCGTAATTGCCCTTACCGTTCCGCCTGCAGAGCCGTTGGAAGTTATAATATATAAACACGAAGGCGTAGGAGTTGTATCTTCGGCAACCAATGCGCAAAATGAAGATGTATAGTTATCATAATTTCCTAAATCGCCGTAGATATATCCTATAGTCTTAATATTTGCAGCTAAGATTGTAACTCCCGGAGGAATAACCGGAGCGCTCGGACAACTAATACCCGAAGGCGCAGTAAGAGAAGTTGGAAAAGTTGGAGGAGATGGAGGGTTAGCCTCTTGATACATGGCTATTTCGACACCCGATTTTGCGGCATATTTAGCCTCTGCACTCGTCAGGTTCTGCCTCGACGTTATACTGCCGGAAGCCATAAGATAAGCAAATATAGACCCAGCAAGCCCTAAAAGCACGATCAATATCACCGCAAATATTATTGATATTCCTTTATTTGAAGATAATATTTTCATATTATAATTTTATTTTGTATTTGGATAATAAATAAGCCTAAAAAATATACTTAAAATATATGTTTCTTTGCAACATTTCCATATATATACTTTTAAAAACATGTCCCTTTATACGGCTTTTTATAAAGCTATTTTCATTCCTGCGGATTTGCCACAATTACCGAAGCGCCGCCGTTTTCGTTTTCTGAATAGCCTGAGGGTAGAGCAGATACTTCCATATTTATATAGTAATAATACATTGGCACTGGTGGTGGCACTGGTGGTGGCGGTAACTCTGAAGAAGAAAAAGCAATATTGCTAATATTGTTAAGGCTGGGGTAATCTGTCGTTACCTGATTGGTAGTTACCTGCTTATATAGCACATTATTATAAACACAAAAAACCACCAACTCCTGATTGGTAGTTCTAACTATATCTATATATTTATAAAATGCAATTTCGTTACCATTAACAACAACAATCGGAGGATTGCCTTTGGTCTTCGGATTATCTTTCCGTTTCAACGGACACCATTTCCCTCTTGGAACATTTAATCTTTTAAGCGGCATTGCCGCATCCGATATATTCATGCGCATTATGGAGATTGCTAAACTCATAGAATTTGTCTGATGAAGATAATTTTCGTTCATCATATAATCTTTTATCCCAAAAAGCACAATATTGTATAACCCCACCGACATTATTCCAATCAATATAATAGTTATAACCAATTCGATAAGCGTAAACCCGCCTTTATTCTTATGCCCGCCTTCTTTAATAATTTTAAATATCAATTCCCGGCTCATAAAACAATTCCTTCTTTAAACGATATTTTCTGCTAAAACTGACCGGATTTATTTTTTTGATTAATCCTTAATTCCGCCAGATAATCTGTTTAAAAACCGTTCGCTTAGATTTTTAATAGCCTTATCCATATTAAATAATAGGGAATAAGAAAACTAAAAAAAACGTCTTGACAATGGGTGCAGTATAGTAGTTTTATTTATTAATAGTTTGCAAAAATCGTCGAAACAGTAACGGACGGATAACTTGCCGGTGGAGTGGGGCATGTCCCGCCCGAATTTAACGCAAACCAGCCTGTATTAACCACTGCCGATATATAATCAGCCGGTGGTGGAGGCGGAGCGGGGCAGCTTCCCGTAATGCTAACATCGCCATTTGTATCGGATAAGATAGCACAACTGGCTTTTACTACAGTATAAAAACATTCGTTGTTTAAAGGCGTTGATTGTGTTGAATCCAGCAGTCCTGGGTTATCCCATATCGTCGTCGTGGTTTTAAATGAACAGATACCGGTTGTCCCGCCGTTTCTGCAGTAATATAACTCCGCCATTGTTTGTTTGGCAATGTTTTGCGCCGTTTGCTGATTTGAAATATTTATGCTCGAGGTGGAGCCTGCTATAAAGCTTTCCACTATTGCAACTAAGGCAATCGCGATAACGATTATCGTAACAATGATTTCTAAAAGGCTAAATCCCTTATTATCCATTGTCATAATTTTTAAGTATATTGTGTTAATATAATATTTATTATACAATAGGATTGTTATGAATACAAGCCGTATTAAAGGAATAGACATCCGTGTTTTTAAACCTAATTTATTAGGATAAAAGGATTGCAATTTAATTAATTAACCCAATTCATTTAGCGCAGAAAGAGGGTGAGGATATTTCTGTGGGTTTTGATAAATTGGATCATAAAAAAAAAGATAAAAAAAAAGCCGTAGTGCTGTTTAGCGGCGGGCTTGATTCTACTACCGTTTTAAAGATCGCCATGGACGAAGGCTACGATGTCTTACCGGTTACATTTTTTTACGGACAAAGGCACGCTATAGAGATCGAACACGCAAAAAAAATTGCCGCATTTTTTAATTTAAAAAACCACATAATTATTGCCTTAGATTTCAGTCAAATTAAAGGCTCCGCCCTTGTCGATTATTCTATAAGCGTCCCAAAAAATATGACTAAAAAAACTAAAGGCGTCCTAAAATACGCCTTTATTAACAATCTTAAAAACGGTAATAAAATAAACCCTTTACCGGCTGATGAATATGGGCATGATGATTATGATGATATAGCCAACCCGTCAAACGATTTAAACGCAATGTCCATCAATAATAAACATGATAAGAATAAAGAGTTTAACGATATTCCCGTAACCTACGTTCCGGCAAGAAATACTATATTTCTTTCCTATGCGCTTGCCGTGTGCGAAGTAAACAAGACGGGCGATATTTTTATCGGCGTTAATTGGGTGGATTACAGCGGATACCCGGATTGCAGGCCCGAATATATAAAAGCATTCGAAAATACGGCAAATCTTGCCACAAAGATATCGGTAACTGGAGAAATAAAATTCAAGATACATACCCCGCTAATAAAGATGAGTAAAAAAAACATAATTATTAGTGCCAACAAGATCGGCGTACCGCTGGAGCTAACCCACAGCTGTTACGATCCGGCGGGCGATCTTGCATGCGGCGCCTGCGACTCGTGCATCCTGCGGAAAAAAGGATTTCTAAAAGCCGGAATTAAAGACCCTGCGCAATATGCAAAATAAATTAACTCAAAAATAATCTAATTAAACAAAGAGATTTACCATAAATCACGTTGAAAAAATCTTTGTTTAAAAAAAATTATTGACAATTATTTTATATTATATGTTATTATATGCTAAAATATTATATATTATTATGGTTAAAATTAGCTTAGATAAAATCGACGATTTAGTATTATATTTAATGAGGAAAAACTTAGTATTTTTTAAATATTTTTTATAATCATATTTTAAGGAGAATATAACTATGAAAACTATTCTTGAAAGTATTCAAAACATTCAAAAAAGATTTAGAAAACCTTTTAATTTTAAACCGTTAAAAAACTTTAAAAACGGTTCGGCGTTTACGCTTATCGAACTTGTCATGGTAATACTCTTAATCGGCATTTTGGCTGCCGTAGTACTTCCAAAATTCGTAAACTTAACCGGCGCGGCAAACGAGGCGGCATCGCAAGGGGTAATCGGCTCGCTGGGTGAAGGAGTAATAAACCAACTGTCAAAAAATTTGACGTATGACGATTTGGACACTTATATTGTGGTTTCGGGGTTTACTAAAAAAACTGCGGGAACGATAACTTTCAAACTGACTCTACCGGCGGCTAACGCGGCAGGAACTAATCCTTACGCTAATCCGTTTTTATTATTGCCAAATTATTCAACGCCGACAGCCGCAGTCGGAGATGGTTCCGGCACATCATACAATATTCTAGTTGCTACGGTGCCGACCGTTCCTGTAGCAGCGCCTGAACTTGCAAATTCGTGGTATTTAAATTATGCTAATGGAGCTATTACAGGTCCAGGTAGTGCTGGAGGTCTATCTGCAGGCTTAACTTGCGATAACAGTGCTCAATCAAACTACGTTGCGCCGACTGTGACTGTCCCCTATCAGGAATACACCATGCAAATAGCCAATATCGATTACATTTATACGAACGGTTCCACGGAAGACAGCTACGTTTATTATATAATAGTCTCAGCAAGAAACAACGTCGAAGGTTTATATATGGTTCCCTGTCAGTAGTAATAAACTAAGTAAGGTTTAATGCTGTTCGTCCCTTCCTATGTTTTATAAAATATCGGGACGGACAGTTATGTTTAATTGCATGGTTATTTCGTCCGTTAGGATAATATTAGGACAAAACAAGGACTTGGGGGGTCTATATTTGCTTATCTTATGGCTTTAGGCGGCAGTTTTATCTTTTGATTTGATAATGACAGAGATGTATGTAAATTTTTACAACAATTGTTAATATCAGGATCAGGTTAATATATTAAAATATTTTACCATTACAACACGGTAGGATGTTTGAAGTTTTTGTCGTCCTTGTTTGGATAGTCTATGGTATAGTGCGTGCCGCGGG
Source organism: bacterium (assembly GCA_021818985.1). Lineage (GTDB taxonomy): Bacteria > SZUA-79 > SZUA-79 > Acidulodesulfobacterales > Acidulodesulfobacteraceae > JAKASO01. The sequence continues at coordinate 29,601 of JAKASO010000010.1, read as the reverse complement.
ATTCCTTTCTTAATACAGCGGAAGTAATTATGAGGTTTGCAACCTCCGCTATGTTTCTTAATTCTAATAAATCCGGGGTGATTTTAAAGTTCCAGTAGTATTCCTTAATTTCCGCTAAAAGATTGTCTATCCTCCTTTTAGCCCTTTCAAGCCTTTTATCCGAACGAACTATACCGACATAGTTCCACATTGCGCGCCTTAATTCATCCCAGTTATGCGTTATAACTATCAGCTCGTCGCTATCGCTAAAGCCAAAATCTTTCCACTCGGGCAGGATATTAAATTCTTCCATCTCGCCTTTTTCGCCAGCCGCACCGCCTTTACCAAAATTTGCGCCTTTTTTGCCGTCCCCCCTGCTCCCGCCATTTTTGAACACTGGGGCTGTCGCTTCATAAGTTTTTTTGGCAAATACGCAGCCTTCTAATAGAGAATTGCTTGCAAGCCTGTTTGCGCCGTGAAGTCCGGTGCAGGCAACTTCGCCTATCGCATAAAGATTTTCGATAGAGGTTAGTCCAGTCGCATCCGCCAAAACCCCTCCGCAGAGATAATGTGCGGCTGGAACAACCGGAATCTGGTCTTTTGACATATCTATGCCAAAACTTAAAGCAGTTTTAAATATATCCGGAAACCTTTTTTTTAAAAATTCCCTGCTTTTATGCCTCATATCAAGGTAAACACACTCATCGCCGGTTCTTTTCATCTCAAAGTCAATCGTTCTTGCTACGATATCCCTCGGCGCAAGGTTTTTAAGTGGATGGACCTTGTCCATAAACGGCGTTCCGTCCTTAAGCCTTAATATCCCGCCTTCGCCCCTTAAAGCCTCCGAAATCAAAAAAGATTTTGCCTTTGGATGATACAGGCAGGTCGGGTGGAATTGATAAAACTCCATATTTGCGATTTTAGCTCCAACTCTGTGCGCCATTGCAATACCGTCGCCAGTAGAAATATCGGGGTTGGAGGTGTAAAGAAATACCTTGCCCGCTCCCCCCGTTGCAAGAACGACAATGCCTGCTTTGACCGTTATAACCTTGCCGGTATTTTTGTTTAAAAAATAAGCCCCCAATACTTTATCGGGTTTATCTTTATAAGTTTTGAGCCATTTATCTTTTCTAAGCTTATTTAAGGTAATCAAATCAACGGCTATGTGATTTTCGAAAATTGAGATGTTTGGTCTGGATCTGGAGGTTGAAACAAGCGCCCTTTCTATTTCCCTGCCGGTAATATCGCCGGCATGAAGCACCCTTCTTTCAGAATGTCCCCCTTCCTTGCCAAGATCGAAGGCTTCTTCGTTATCTTTTAATTTAGTAAATTTGACGCCCCAGTTTAAAAGATCCTGAACTACAACCGGACCTTCTTCAACGACCATTCTTACGATATCTTCGTTACACAGACCCGCACCGGCGATAAGCGTATCTTGCACATGTTTTTCATAAGAGTCTTTTATGTTCATAACGGCGGCAAGTCCGCCCTGCGCATAATTGGTGTTGGATTCCGCCTCCCCTTTTTTTGTAAATATGCCTATCGAAAGAGATTCGTCGTACCTGTTGGCAAGAGAAAGACCTGCTATGCCGGAGCCGATTATCAACACATCGAAATGAATTACTGAAAATCCCATCTTAATTCGGCTCTTCCGCTAACTCCGGTTATTATAAGTTTTATCCATTTTGTATCGGGAGATATCATAAGCTCGCGGGTTTTTTCGCGAAAGTATTTTGGAAATTTTATAATATATTGCCTTGACCACTCTGTAACGTAAGGGAAAAAGGTCTTTAAAAAAATCCTCTTTTGTCCGGCAGGCTTTAATTTTAAAGGCAAAGCGATATCGCCTTCGCTATTCACAAGGTAAACCATCCATATCGAACGGTTAGAATCGAGATCGTTATATTTTTTATTGGGCGTATAAACAGAAACAAAAAATTTGATATAATTATTTAGCTTTGAATAAGACTTTTTAAGCATTTTTTTAAATGCTTCTTTATTTAACATATAATATTTGGCATATTCCATTACATAGGCATATCTGAAACTTGCGTTAAAATATGTCGCCCTGACAAGCATTACGGTAACAAACCTATTATAAACATCGGACTTCCTTGTCCATTTTTTAAAACTTGCCTTATAGCTGAATTGACCCGGAAGAAGATAGCTGTTATAAATGAAAGGCTTGGAAGCTGGAGCAAAAGCGCATCCGCTTAGAGTAAAAGATACGGCTGTAAATAACGAAAATAAGAAGACCACTAAAAATATCGAACTTTTTTTCATTTCCATATTTTCATAAGAAACTTTTAAAACTCTATTTTGACATACTCCCCATGCTTAGAGGCAGGGGCTTTACGGCGTAAGGCGGTAAAATTGTAAAACCCCGTTTATTTGTTGCTATAGCCGCAACGAAAACCTGCCGTATCATTTTTCTTACGGGCAGCCCTTAAAATTATTGCCGTTAAGCTTTCAAGCCGTTAATTTCCTCTATTTCAGCCTTTGTAAAAAGGCATAGCAGGTTTACGCCGCTATTTTTTAGATTCTCGCCGCCACCTTCTTGCCTGTCAACGACGCATAAAGCATCCGTTACGGCATAGCCTTCGTTTCTTACGCTATTCACCGCTGATAATACCGATGCCCCGGTCGTAACGACATCTTCTATTATCATGATTTTAGACCCTTTATTCAGGAACTCCGAAGGCTCTATCAGCTTTTTTTTGCCGTAATCCTTTTTTTCTTTTCTGATAACAACGGCTTTAATGGACGAACCGTCCAAAAAACCGCTAATAAGAACCGACGAAACAAGCGGCAGTCCCCCTATGGGAACGCCGGCTACCACATCAAACGGACGGCTATTTTTATTTTTAATTAATTCGGTATACAAAAGCCTGCCGATATCGTAAAGGTAATCGCCGTCAAAAGATATTTTTCTTAAGTCAATGTAAAAATTGCTTTTTTTTCCGGAAACAAGGGTAAATTCCCTTTTTTCGTAACAGAGGGTCTTTATTGCATTCAATACCTGCGATCTTATTGCGTTTATATCTTTAAGAACCATTCAAAATGTCCATAATATCAATATCCTTACAACACACGCTTATCAAAGCGAAGCTTTGATGTGTGTTGGAGACGACCAAAGCGGTAATCAATCCGGTTAAGAAATTTCTATCAGTAATTAATTTTGGGAATAACGCAAAAATCGGGCATTGTCCCGCAACTACGGTATTTCCCTGCTAAAAAGCTTCAACTGCCTCTGATGGTTTTCGTCAATATCAACATTTTGCGGATAGACGCCGCTAAAACACGCCTCGCAAAAGAAGGCGCCGTCCCCTACCGCCCTTCTTAAGCCTTCCAACGACAAAAACTTGGTAGAATCGGCTCCAAGTTCTGCATTAATCTTTTCTTCGTTATATTTCGAGGCAATTAAATCTTCTTTAACGGGCGTGTCTATTCCATAAAAACACGGCGATATTATCATAGGGGAACTCAAACGCAGGTGAATCTCCTTAGCTCCGGCAGATTTAAGCATATCTACGATCTTTTTTGAGGTAGTCCCTCTAACCACGGAATCATCAACGACTATCACCTTTTTTCCGCCGATAACATCTAAAACAGGATTTAATTTTACCTTGACACCAAAATGCCTTATCACTTTTTTAGGCTCTATAAACGTTCTGCCTATATAGTGATTTCTCGTAAAACCAATCTCAAAAGAAATACCCGATTCTTTGGAAAATCCAACGGCGGCAGGCATTCCAGAGTCGGGAACCGGTATCACTATATCGGCTTGAACACGGGATTCCCTTGCCAGTTCCCTTCCCATCTCCGTGCGGATTTTATATATGGATATATTGTTAAATAAACTATCCGGTCTCGAAAAATAGATGAGTTCAAAGACACAAGCGGAATGTTTTCCAGGTTCTGAAGGAAAATAACTTTTAACGCCATGCTTATTGACAAGAATGACTTCACCGGGTTTAACGTCCCGTATGTATTTAGCATTAATAAGGTCTAAAGCGCAGGTCTCCGATGCAAAAACGACGGAGCCGTCAAGATCGCCCATAACTAACGGACGGAAACCAAACGGATCTCTGGCGGCTATCATCTCGTTTTCGGACAGAAACAAAAAGGAATATGCTCCTTTGATCCTTTCTAAAGAGGTTATTATCCTGTCAATAAGACGCTCTTCTTTTGAAGAAGCTATTAAATGTATTACTACTTCGGTATCGGAAGTAGATGAAAAAATAGACCCGTTTTCTTCTAATTCTTCTTTAAGTAGCGGCGCATTGGTCAAATTCCCGTTATGGGCAACGGAGATAGAACCGTAATAATAGTCGGCTACAAGGGGCTGGGCGTTTTTAACGAGGGTTTCGCCGGCAGTGGAATACCTAACATGACCGACGGCATTCCTGCCCTGAAGTTCGGATAAGGTTTTCTGGCTGAAAACATCGTTAACAAGACCCATATTCTTATGAAAGTATAGCTTTTGATCGTCCGATGAAGCAATCCCGCATGATTCTTGTCCCCTGTGCTGAAGGGCATAAAGACCGAGATATGTAATATTCGGGGCTTCTTCGTGGTTATATATCCCGAATATCCCGCATTCTTCATGTAATTCTTCCATATTAAACACCCGCCCTTTATTTTTAGAGCAGGATATTTTCTACCGCAGAATAATATCCCTTTCTAATTTTATCACTTTTTAGCTCGATAGTGTTATTAATTTTTATCCGGTCTTTTGTAACTTCGCCGATATAATCAATTTCTATATCCGCATTAAAACTTATATTAAAGGCTTTGCCGTATTTAATAAGTTTTTGTTTTTCCCTTTTTGCCAAACTTACGATAAATGCCTGTTCAAACTCCGAAAAAAGAAGCGCATCATCTCTGATGCCGTTTTTATGAAGGCTTATTTGCACGCCGAGAAGTTTATCGGGGTTGGCGACTGCGGATTCCGCCAGCGCAACAAAAAGTCCGCCTTCGCTTATATCGGAAGCGCTTTTTACCAATCCTTCATTTGCAAGACCCCTTATAAATTCCTGAAGCTTAATTTCATAGTCGAGATCGATCAGGAGGGGCGGCTGCATAAAATCCTTATGGACAAGATCCATATAAAGGCTTCCGCCTAAATTGCCTTTCAACCTGCCGATCAAAAATACTTCATCGCCTTCTTCCTTAAAATATGAAGTAACGGCTTTATTGACGTCGTCTATAAAACCGACCATTGCGATTACCGGGGTCGGATATATTTTAGATGTCATTATTTTACCGTCTTTATCTATTTTAGACGTTTCATTATAAAAACTAACATTGCCGCTTATTACGGGGGTATTGAATTTTGCGGCGGCATCTTTTAATCCCCTGATAGATTCTTTAAACTGCCACATAACTTCGGGATCTTCCGGACTGGCAAAATTCAAGCAATCCGTAATAGCGATCGGCGTTCCGCCGGCTGCAGCGATATTTCTAGCACACTCGGTAACGGCGATAACGGAACCCGCATACGGATCCAAATAGCAGTATTTCGAGTTTCCGTTCACATTAAGAACAAAACCTTTATTTTTATGCCTGTCTTTGCCGCCGCCGCTCTTATCCCTTATATCTATATCTTCAATATCTTTATCTTTATCTTTCGCATTTTTTATTATACCAGGTATTATACTAAGCATATCCATACCTATATCAGGTATATGGAGCATATCAGGAATTTCTGCCGAAAAATAGGGTCTTACCCGCATTACTGCACATGAAGAACCAGGAGGCACAACGGTATTTGTCCCTATGGAATAGTCGTACTGGCGGTAAACCGGCCTTTTAGAAGCGATATTGGGACTATATATAAGCCTCTGCGCTATAATATTAAAATCCTCCGGCAACCCGTATTTTTCTATTGACAGCGGTTTTATTTTCTTTCTGTATCCGGGCTCTTTTGCGGCTCTGTCGTAAACCGGACCGTTCACTACGGCATCAACCGGCATGATCTTATATAACTTTGAGCCACGATAAAATTTAATAAACTTTTCTTCGATAATTTTTCCTATGCTGCGGCAATTAAGATCCCATTTTTTAAAAATGCCCGAAATTTTTTCATAATCGTTTTTTTTACAGACAAGGAGCATTCTTTCCTGAGATTCCGAAAGCATAATCTCTACGGGCGTCATATTCGGCGTTCTTAGAGGAACTTCGTCAAGGTCTATTATCATCCCTTTTTCGCTGTTCGAAGCCATTTCGAACGATGAACTTGTAAGTCCTGCAGCACCCATATCCTGTATGGAAACTATAAGTTTTTTTTCCATCGCTTCAAGACAAGCTTCAAGTAGCAGTTTTTCGGTAAACGGATCGCCTACTTGAACGGTGCTCCTTCTTTGATTTTTCTTGGAATCAAACTCCTCCGAAGCCATTGTAGCGCCATGAATACCGTCCATGCCCGTAGCCGAGCCGACATAAACAACAGTATCCCCCGTTCCTGCGCCGGACGAGAGAAAAATCCCCTCTTTTTTTGCTATACCGATAGTAAACGCATTCACAAGTATGTTATCGTTATAGCACGGATCGAAAACTACTTCTCCACCGACGGTCGGCACTCCCATACAATTGCCGTAGAAGCCTATCCCTTTTACGACTTCTGATAAATAATAAGGCGTTTTCGGATGAGAAAGGCTTCCAAAGCGCAAAGAATTAAGGTTAGCAACCGGGCGGGCGCCCATCGTAAAAACATCCCTCATAATCCCACCGACGCCGGTTGCGGCGCCTTGAAAAGGTTCGATATAGGAAGGATGGTTATGACTTTCCATTTTAAATACAAGAACGTCGCCGTCCCCAAAATCAATAACCCCTGCATTTTCGCCCGGACCTATAATAACCGCGGGTCCACCGGCAGGAAGATTTTTCAGGTGCAGTTTTGAACTTTTATAACAGCAATGCTCGGACCACATGGCGGAAAATATGCCAAGTTCAAATTCGTCGGGCTTTTTTCCAATAATATCCGTTATCTTTTCATATTCTTCAAAAGATAAACCGTTTAAGTTTAATATAAGAGCGTCTTTGACTTTAGTCATGGAACAGCCGGCTTAAGATTTTTCTTTTATATATTTTTTATATATTTTATGACTGAATTGAATATTTTGGCGCCGTCAATGCTTCCGGTTAATTTTTCCGAAGCCCTTTCCGGATGAGGCATCAAACCCATAACATTGAATTTACCGTTGGATATGCCGGCAATATTATCTATCGAGCCGTTGGGATTAGCTTCGGCGGTTACATTTCCGTTTATATCGCAGTATTGAAATATAAGACCCCGGGCATCCTTTAACTTTACAATATCGTCGTTTTTTGCATAATAATTGCCGTCATGGTGAGCAATAGGCATTTTTAAAACAGAACCGTTTTCAAGCATGCAGGTAAAAGGCGTCCCCTTATTAAGAACTTTAAGGTAAACGGTTTTACATTCAAATCTAAGCGAACTGTTAGTAAGCATTGCCCCGCCAAGAAGTCCGGCTTCCAATAATATCTGAAAACCGTTGCATATACCAAGGATAATGCCGCCGCTATCCGCATATTCTTTTAAGGATTCCATTATGCCGCTTCTGGCGGCAAGCGCACCCGCTCTCAGATAATCGCCATAAGAAAATCCTCCCGGAATTACTATAAAATGATACTTTTTGCAATCTAAAAGCCTGTCTTTATGCCATATAAAGGAGACATTAAGACCAAAGACATCTTTTAAAGCATAATATACGTCCATATCGCAGTTGGAGCCCGGAAACACCGTAATACCGGCATTTATTTTTTTATCTCCAATCATAGCCATAACCATTTTTCATAATAGTTTTTCATGATATCTCTATAATATCTCTATATCAAAATTTTCTATCAATGGATTGGAAAGGACCTTTTCCGATATTTCTTTAACCTCGTTTTCTATCAAAACGGTATTTTTTCCGGTTTCAATCTCAAGTTCGATGTATTTGCCAACCCTGACGCCCCTCACATTGTTATAACCGGAACTTTTTAAAACCGACAGAACAGCCTTGCCTTGCGGATCTAAAACCTCTTCTTTCAAGGTAACTTTAACGACGGCTTTTTTTATCATAAAATTCCTCTTTAAATTCCTTTTTTCTTCCGGTCATAACTTGTCATGACCGGTTATGACCGATTATGATTTGGATTTGATAGACCTCTCAAAGATGTAATCCATATATCTGAAATAGTAATTAATATCGAATAGGCCGTCAATTTCGCCGGCCGTCAAATATTGCAAAACATTCCGGTTTACCTTCAGCAGGCTTTTAAATTCCGTCCGCGTCTTTATTGACTCGTGTGCAATGCTTTGTACTAATTTATATGCATCTTCGCGCAGCATGCCTTTATTTACCAAAGATAAAAGAACCTTTTGCGAAAAGATGACCCCTTTTGTAATATCTATATTTTTGACCATGCTATCTTCATGAACAATCATATTGTCAATCAGGTAAATAAGCTGAGATAAAATATAATACGACAGAATAGTGGAATCGGGTCCTATTATCCTTTCAACGGAGGAATGAGATATATCCCTTTCATGCCATAAGGGAATATTTTCTAAAGCGGCAATTAAGTTAGAGCGGAGCACCCTTGAAAGTCCGCAAATGTTTTCGGAGGCTATCGGATTTTTCTTGTGCGGCATTGCGGAAGAACCCTTTTGACCCATGGAAAAAGGCTCTTCGACTTCTAAAACCTCCGTTCTCATCAGATGTCTGATCTCAATGGCGATTTTCTCGCATGACGCCCCTAAAACCGCAAGACAATAAAAGCAGCCGGCGTATATATCCCTTTGAATGACTTGATTGGATAAAAGCGGTTTTAAACCCAAGGAATTCAGGGCTTCTTTTTCAATTTCCGACGGAATATTCGCATAAGTGCCTACGGCGCCGGATAGCTTTCCGAAAGAAACGTCATTTAAAGCCGATCTGATCCTTTCTACCGACCTTTTTATCTCTTCATAAAAAATAAGAAGTTTAAAGCCGAAGGTAACAGGTTCGGCATGAATGCCGTGCGTCCTTCCCATAATGGGGCTATATTTATATTGAATAGCCTTCTTTTTCAGGCTTTCGGCGAGGGCTTCGGCTTTCAGAAGTATCAGGGACAGAGATTCTTTGAGGAGTAAGGAAAAAGAGGTATCAACAATGTCCGAAGACGTAAGACCCAAATGTATAAATCTTGAATCTTCCCCAACATATTTTGCCACATTTGTTAAAAAAGCAATCACATCATGTTTTGCCGTTTCTTCCGTTTCTTCTATTTCTATGACGTTAAACTTTGCATTTTTTAAAATTGCATCTAACGAAGCGTTGGGTATTTTCCCGTATTTATTGTAGGCGGCGCAAACGGCTAACTCAACCTTAAGCCACGCGGCATATTTGTTTTCAACGGACCATATTTTTGAAATCTCGGGCAGGGAGTATCTTTCGATCAATTTTGCATCCTTAATTCCTAAAAAGGAATTTTTAATCTTTTAACCGCCGGTTTTTTTATTATTTGCAAACATCCGTATAAACATTCGAAAGTATTAATCACAGTTAAATTACTAATCGCATTCAAATGACAATAAACGGACAACCGCTTTATTTTGCTTTATTTTTTTGTTGTTATCGCGATTTTATACAGGCCATTTTCAATAGCCGAACCCATTACATTAACGATATCCGCCGCCGTGGATCTTTTATCGGCTTTAATAATAATAGTAGGATTCATCCCCTTTTTTTTAAAAGACTTCAGCATCAAGTTCAGATACTTTAAAGTGAGGCGTTTACTTTTATAGAAAATTCCGCCGGTTTTTGTAATATAGATCGTAACGGGCTTTTTTGACAAAATAACGGACCTTACTCCGGATTTCGGCAGATGGATTTTTATTCCATAGCTAGTGGTAAACGTCGTTGTCATCATAAAGAATATAAGAAGAGTTAAAAACACATCCACCATATTTATCACATTGATAATCGGATCGGGCTTTCTGCCTTTGGTAAATTTCATGATTATTCTTATAGTTATTTTTATAAAGTTATCTTTATAAAGTTATCTTTATATCTTTATATCCTTAATCTGCGCAATAGAAACTATATTAGTTATCCTTCGGGTTTGATATTTGAAATGATCCTCGTAGCCATATCTTCCATCAAGGTTGAAAAATTAAATGCCTTGGATATAAAGTATTTATAAAATAAAAATGACGGGACGGCTATTATAAGACCGAGGGCAGTCGAATATAGAGCCTCTGAAATACCGAGGGCAAGTAAATGAGGGTTTCCGATGCCCTTTTCGTAAGATACCGCCCCCAAAGCCTTGATCATTCCAACGACGGTTCCGAGAAGTCCTAAAAGAGGGGCTACCGTCGTTATCGCGCTTAACCCTTCAAGATTTTTTTCAAGCTTTAAATAAGCCCTCCTGCCGGACTCCTCGACCTCTAACTTTATCGTATCAATCGAATTTTTATAATTTTCCAATATAGTCAGATAAATCAAAGCAAGGGGCGTTCCGCCAGCAAGACAAATCTTTTTTGCCTTTTCGATATCACCCTTTTTAATAGCTTCTTCGATATTAACAATAAAATCTTGTGGGAATATTTTAGATTTGCGAAGGCTGTAAAACCTTTCTATGATTATCGCGATAGCGATAACGGAACACAAAACAAGCGGGTATAAAAAGTATTCGGAAAGAAGAATTTTATTATCAAACACTTTACTGCCTCGTTAATAATATTATTAATAGATTATTTTTATCAAAACCTCTAAGAATACTCCCGCCCTTTTGCAGGCGGGAGATGAACTGAGTTAATTAAATATCATACATAACATAATATAATATAATATATAATGTAATTAATGTAATCTGTTAGATATAATACTTAACCCTTACCTTTTTAAATTCTTTAATACTCTTTAACGCTTTATAGTCTTTTATGCCCGTTATATCCGCAACCATTTTCATTATGGAATATGCCTCTTCTTCGGATCTTGCATGGATCATAGTAAAGATATTATACTCCCATTTTCCGGGATATACCGGTCTTTGATAGCAGTGGGAAACCTCTTTTATATCGGACATTAACTTGCCGTTTTTTTCGATCTCTTCCTCTTTCGATTTCCATATACTCATAATATTGCAGCTGAAACCGGCTTTTTGATGATAGAGCACGCAGGCAAAACGGCGCATTTTTTTTTCGTCAATAAACTGCGATATTATGTTTAGAAGTTCACCTTCGGAAATCCCCAGCCGGCTCGAAGAATCTTTAAAAGGTTCGGGTATTATATCGAGATCTTTTTGGAGCTCCCTGATGCAATCTCTTTCAAAATCATTAATAGAAATTTCCGAGTCTTTTTTGAAATCATCATGGGAAAAGAAATTAAAAGGAAGGTTGTCGTCGCCCGTCATATCAAAATTTACGCCTATCTTAAACAGCTTTAATGTGGGAAGAATCAAAAAATCGTCCGCCTGCGAACTTTTAGCGAGCAGTTTAATTTCTTCCTCTAGATCGGCTTCCGGCGGTAAGGTTATCGTAAACCATATATTAAAAAGATTATCCCGCAAATAATTATGGCTGACCCCTTTATGCCCGCTAATCACATCAGCCGCAAAATCAACCGCAATTTCAGGAACTTTAAAGGAGACAAGGGTGCTTTTATACCCTATGTTATGCGAATCGAATATGGCGCTTATCTGCCTTATTACCTTATTTTGTTTTAATGCTATTATTCTGCCTATGACCTCGCTTTCAGATATATTAAGACGGCTGCCTATTGTTTCAAACGGTCTTTCCGAAATAGGAAAATCTGTTTGCAAAATATTTAATATTTTTTTATCCGTTAAATCTAATTCCATATTTTTTATTACTTTATGTTTAATTTCTTAATTAATTATTTATGAATTTATGATTTCTTGATTTATATGTTTTTAAAGTTAAATTATAACAATATATGGGGTCAAGCGTCAAGATTTTTCGCGAAGAATGACTTTTAAGGGAATTCACTATTTCACTTTTAGTGTTATTCCTGTGCAAATGGAAATCCGTATAAAAGTTCTACCGGCAATTTTGGGCAATTTTGGGAAAAGGATATATTTTTTCTCGTGCCCGGAAAAAAATAGTATTAAAAAGGCAATAAAAATACCCCTGATATGTAAACTTTTCATTTGAAAGTATATATCAGGGGTATAACAAAAACAATCGGGATTTCAGGCTATTTCAGCTTTTCTAAATATTCTGCCAGAGTATCAACCTGAGAAACAGGCATATTTTTATGGCTTGGCATGATAGCCATATAAGATTGTCCGTTGATTGTTACCGTGCTTCCAGATGCAAAATGGGCAGACGGATTTATGATCTGTGTTTCTATCCATGAGAGGCTTCTCTGAGACCCTACATGGGAAAGATCCGGACCAACTGAACCGCCTTTTCCATTAATCGTATGGCATGCGATACAGCCGTCAGTTTTAAAAAGTTCTGGACCGGTTGCGGCAAACGCGGAAACTGCGCTAAATGCCGTCACCCCCACAGCTAAAATTAACACGACTGCCAATTTTTTCATGTGCATTTTTGCACCTCCTTATTTATATATATACCTTAAACCACCATTAGAAATTTCTTTTTAATGATATAATAAAATAAATATTATTTTCGCTTCTACCGTATTAAACAGTATTAAATATTAAATAAGTAAACTTCTAATTTTCTTGTATTGCTTAATTGCAAAATAAAATTCTTCCCTTTTTGCAATACGGCTTGCCCGCTACCCGCAGAAAATATCCTATGTCTGTTTTAAAAATCTCACTTTAAAGATTACTTCAAAGATTCAAGATATTGAGCTAAAGCATTAAGTTCCGAAGCAGGCATATTTTTAGCCGGCATGATAGCCATATAAGATTGTCCGTTGATTGTTACCGTGCTTCCAGATGCAAAATGGGCAGACGGATTTGTGATCTGCGTTTTTATCCATGAGAAGCTTCTCCGGGACCCTGCATGGGAAAGATCCGGACCAACTGAACCGCCTCTTCCATTAATCGTATGACACGCGATACAACCCTCTGAATTAAAAAGGGCCTTGCCGGTTGTCGCAAACACTGGCGCAGTAAAAAATATTAATAAAAATAAAGCCGCAATTAAAATCGCCAATCCTGCTATTTTATTCATGATCGTTTTCACCTCCTTTTTATTCGTCTTTTTATTTATTTCAAGGCAAAATTACGCAAATATGTAAACTATATAAAACTATATAAAATAAACCACGATAAAATAAACTATATAAAATAAACTATATAAAATAAATATGGCAACAATATATAAACACAGTAATAAATGGTTTATTTATATATATAACTGGTTTATTATGACTTGTTATTATAATATTATAAACACAATCCGGATATAGTCAAGCAATTTTTGCAATATCCCTGTAGCTGGTAGTTAGGTATAAATATACTTACCAGCCGGCAAATTATAGATATAATTATAGATATAGATATGTCGTTATTTTTTAAATACATATTAATTATATTATAGCGAAAATTGATTTTGTATCCCCGCCCTTACGGACGGGGTCTCAAAATTGCTTTAATTGTTTTAAGTTAAATAAAATATATCACTATTTAACTATTTACTTTTAATTCCATTGATATTATACTTTTTTATAAGGATCAAAATTTGTAAAGATCAAAGAGCTGCCCAAAATTGCCGGCAGAAATTTCTTATATGAATTTCTTAATCTTAACTTAATCTTAAATAGATTTTCTTGATGCAGGTTGGAACTTAATGAAAGTTTGAGTGTTTAAAAAATATAAAAATATAATATAAAATGAATGCGGACATCCACGAAGTATCGTTTATAACTTACATATTTGCCTTAATATTTTTTACAAGCCTTTTAGTAACATTTGCCGGTTCCTTGATATTTTTTAAGATAAAAAAGATCCCCGCCGCAAGATCGTTTTACCTGACATATCTCGGCATATTTATTGTGCTTATAATTATAATGTTATTTTCCGATATTTTAATGTAAATATAATTGGGATATAATTAAGATATAATTGAAAGTCTGATGGTCCGCCTTTCGAGCGTCACTTTCTAAGAAAGCAAAGAATTAACCGGGTATTATCGAGCTTTGAAATTGTTTTAATAATTTTAATAATTTGTTGCGGCAATTTTGGCTTAATACGGGTAAATATGGAATAGATGGAAAAAGGCAAAATCAATAAAAAAAAGTTGCGCTTTAATTTTTATCTGATCGTTCCGATCGTCGTATTTATCGCAGCCGCTTCAATTTTAACAGGCGTCCTTATATTTAATAAACAGGCGAGGTTATTTTATACGCCGCACAATAACGCCCGTAAGCCCGTTTTTACCAAACCCATTTTTATAGTTTCACATCCGGAAAAACCAGACCTCATTGCGCCGGACTTTTCTATGCACCGGACTCTTTCTTACGGGGATAAAGGTAAAAACGTTATAATAGCGCAGGACGTTCTTTCCAACCTCGGCTACCTGCCCGTTAAATGCGAACCTTGGTATACCGGCTCTAAAACTTCTTGCCATTGGATATGGAAATGGAAGAACATCCCGCCACAGATACGGCAACTATGGAAACCGTCGGTATTCACTCTTGTTTTGTTAAGCGCGGTTATGAAATTCCAATATGAAAATAAGCTTCCGGTTACGGGAGTAATCAATAAAACAACATGGAAAAACATAATAAACGATTACAGGCAAAAAAGAGGATTTAACAATCAGGTAATATCTTACGCCTGGGTAAATAAAAAATTTCCCAAAACAATCCATTTATGGCTAAATGGAAGAAATGCCGCCGTATCCTTAGCAAATACCGGCATACCGACATCCCCTACAAATAACGGTATATTTTACGTCTATCTTCGATTTTATGACAATACTATGAAAGGGATAACTCCATGGAAAAAACGGTATAAAGATAAAAATATCCCGTTCATTAACTATTTTAACGGAGGAGAAGCGATTCACGGCTTTCCCAGAGGCATCTACGGCGTTAACCAGAGCTTGGGCTGCATCGAATTACCGCTGCCCATTGCATGGATCTTTTGGAAAAATCTTAATTACGGCACACCCGTCATTATTTTAAAAAACCCACAAAAAGAACCTTTAAACAAATCAAGACCGTCCAAATTCCACATAAGAATCTTTTCGCATAAACTATCCCGTTTAAAATTCCTATATGTGGACCACAGTTTAACATTTACCGGCATACCGGTAGCTTCCCTGAATCTTTTCAGTCCCTATAAAGATTCTTTTATATCGTCTCCAGTTTTAACGACCGATGTGCAATACGGCGCCGATATCGGACTTATTGAAAGAAATTCAAAAAAAGATATATTCTTCTCTGATACCAAAAATCTTAAAGGAACATATATAAGAAGCATCTATTATTTAAAAATCCATTTCTCCAATTTCCCGGATCCAACGGAAAAGAAAGCAGACGTTAAAACCGTTAAAACGTTAATGACTATCGAACCCAAAAAAACGGGCATAATAAGCAACATCGCCGTAAGTAAAAATAACAGCTTATGGTTTATCCTGTATTCTTATGCAGGCGGAAAATATAAAAATTATCTCTATAAAATCCCGTCCAGCTCCTCCCCTTCAGGCTTTTACGGTCCGCCACGAAAAATGGCTTTACTATACAATAATACCGGATATTTAAAATTTGACGCAAACGGCAACCTGTGGCTCAGCGGTTTTAAATTTACAGGCAAAAGATGCATTAATTATATAAAAGAAATAAGATTAAAATACCTTCACGAAAACTCGCTCAAGAATAAAAATATAAGCACAATATATTCCATGCCGGGCTATTTTTGCGGAAGCATGCCTGTATTGCCGACAAAAACCGGCAATATATGGATATTAAAACACGGCTATACAAATGCCGGATTCAAAAACTACATAATTAAAATAGAACATGAATACCTTAAAAATAAAAATGGAAAGCCCGGCGCAGGGACAGGAATAGAGGCAAAAAATATTGCAAGCTTCGCCGGATACGTCGGAAATATAGCTTTAAATAAAAAAAGGGAGCTTTTTGTTATTGATACTATTTTAAAAAAAGGGATTTTCCGTAAAAGGCTGTTTGAAATCAAAAAAACGGATAAAAACAAGTGGAGTGAAAAAAAAATATTAAGCTTCTACGGACCTTCAAACGGCATAGCCACCGACATTTTATTTCTAAAATATTGAAAAAATAAAAAAATATTTAGATTTAATTAAATTTTTAATTAAATTTTTCTTGCATTTTTGCAGATATAACATATAATAAAAAATTGTGTTTTTATTTTTATATTTAATTTAATTAAAATAATTAAAAGGGAGGGGCAGCCTATGAATTCATTGGGGACGCATCTACTTTTAGAGCTTAAAAAATGCAAAGAAAATATACTTGGAGATATTGGATTTGTCGAAAGCGCTCTTTTGGACGCCGCATTAGAGGCAAATGCAACTATCGTTGACCATAAATTTCATGAATTTAATCCTTTTGGTGTTAGCGGCATGGTTATCATTGCCGAATCGCATCTTTCCATTCATACCTGGCCGGAATACGATTATGCCGCCGTCGATATATTTACCTGCGGAGATATTATAAAACCTCAGGCAGCAGCCCAATTTCTCATTGAAAGGTTCGGCTCTTTAGAGCCTAACATAATGGAAATAAAAAGAGGACTTATATCTATATACGACGAAAAGTTGCCCCATAAAATCATTTGCGAAGAAAAACTTGTTGCCCGTTAGCGGCCGCCACCGTGAACATGTGAACTGCTATCTCACCCTGAGCAGCATCTTTATGCTGCGGTCCATAACCGGCCGCCTCTGAGTGATAATGCCTTTTGGTTGGCCTTGCTGATTTGCTAAGTTTCAAGTTTCAAAAAATTTTTGTTATTTCGGTTAAACTTTCATTAAAGCGCCCATATAACCCTATTTTTTGGGAAGCGCCATTTTCGGTTTTAACAAATTTATCCGCAAGTTTATCAGATACGTCTTTTAAGGATTTTCCGGTTACGGGACAGGTCATATCCGCGTTAAGCTCTAAAAGCGGCAGCAATACAAACAGGCGATTTTTTAGCTCGGCATGCGGAATTTTTAAATCGGGCAGATTTATAACGATTTTTTTGCCGCTTTCAGCCTCAAAAAGAAGAAGCATGTCAATATCTATTACCCTTGCCCCCCACCTCTTTTCTTCGGGTATTCTTCCGATAAGCCTTTCTATGGATTTTAGTTTAAAGAGCAAGTTTAAGAGATCTGAATCGCTTAAATTATGCCCGGCTTTCTTTGCATTATAATAATAGCGGCATAAGACGGCGCAATTTAAAAAATCCGGCTGATCTTCGCCGCCTACCGGCGAAGTAATATAAACCGATGAAACCGCGATTACTTTAAGCCCTTCTATTTCAGAATCTATTAAAGAAACGGCTTTTAATAAATTGCCCTCTTTATCGCCAAGATTACTGCCGAGACCAAGATATACATCTATATCTATATCCATGTGAATAAATAAACCGCGCTACGTGAATTGCCTAAGTCCCATTCTTTCCAAACCTTCTTTTATCCTGTCTTCGCTTAAGGTAAGAGAAAATCTGATATAGCCTTCGCCATGCCTGCCAAAACCAGAACCGGGCGTAACAATGACGCCTGTATCATTAAGCAAGGAAACAGCAAAATCTTTAGAGGACAAACCTATTTTAGGAACTTTTGCCCAGACATAAAAAGTAGTATCCGAATTATAAACATGGAAGCCAAGTTTTTTAAGACCTCTTAAAAGAAGCTCGCGCCTTTTTTTGTATATTTTATTATTTTCTTTAACTGCGCCAAGTTCGTTATCAAGCCCGTACGCCCCCGCAAGTTGAATTGCCTGAAAAATTCCCGAATCAAGATTTGTTTTGACGGTTCCAAGCCCTTTTATTATAGCTTCGCTGCCGGAAGCAAACCCTATTCTGAAACCGGTCATATTAAATGTTTTGGAAAGCGAGTGAAATTCGATGCCGACATCTTTAGCCCCAGGGACCGAAAGAAAAGATTCCGTCGGGTTACCAGCTGTATATACTTCGGAATATGCAAAATCGTGGGCTATAATAATGCTATATTTTTTCGCAAGTTTCACGACTTCTTTAAAAAAATCTCTATTTGCCCGTGCGGAAGTCGGATTGTTCGGATAATTCAAGAACATTAATTTTGCTTTTTTAAAAACGTCTTCCGGTATTTTAGAAAAATCCGGCAAAAAATCGTTTTTTTCCTCTAATGGCATAAAATAAGGGATCCCAAGGGCAAGCACTGTCGCAGCATTATAAACCGGATAACCGGGGTCCGGCACCAGAACAATATCGCCGGGATTTACAAAAGCAAGCGGGAAATGCCCTATCCCCTCCTTTGAGCCGATTAAGGAAAGCACTTCCGTTTCGGGATCGAGTGAAACGCCGAATCTTTTATCGTACCAGCTCGCGGCGGACTCTCTAAACTTTAACAGCCCCTCGTAAGAAGGATATCTATGGTTATCTTCAATCTCGCTCTCCTTCTTGAGAATATCAATTATGGCACCTGGAGTCGGCAGATCGGGGTCGCCTATTCCAAAGCTTATGATATCAATTCCTTTAGCTCTTATCTCCTGTTTCAGCCTGTCTATTTCCGCAAAAAGATATACAGGCAATTTGTTTAACCTTTCAGAAAGCTCAAATTTCATCTAAAATTTATAGCCCGGATACCCCGTCTTAGTTTGAGGTGGGGAGATATTTCTATTTGCGTTTTAAAAAGCAAAGCTTTTAGTAAATAGAAATGGCTATCCAAATGGCTATCCTCCTTACTTTATTTTAAAGTTTTAAAATATTTTACCGGCTTTAAGTTTCTATATTTAACCTATTTACTTACTCTACAAAATTTTTTAATCTGCCTATGTTGTCAATTTCGATCTCAAATACATCGCCGCTTTTAAGACTACCGACTCCCGAAGGAGTTCCGGTTGAAATTATATCGCCAGGAAAAAGCGTCATTATGCCGGATATAAATTCAACAAGTTCATACGGACCAAATATAAGATTCGAGGTATTTGAAGACTGCCTCAACTCACCGTTAAGGTAGCCTTTAACGGCAAGATTTAACGGATCTTTAATTTCGGTTTCGATAAAAGGACCTACCGGCGCAAATGTATCAAAACCCTTGGCGCGGGTAAACTGAACATCTTTAGTTTGAAGATCGCGGGCGGTAACGTCATTTAAACATGTATATCCCAGTATATAGTCCGGCGCCTCGGATATTTTTACATTTTTTGCTTTTTTTGCCATAACTATTGCAAATTCAGACTCATAGTTCACCCTTACTGAGGATTTAGGCAGAACTATGCGCTCAAGATGGGCAATAACGCTGGAAGACGGTTTAATGAACAAAAGTGGAACTTCCGGGAGCTTTTTGTTCATTTCTTCGGCGTGATCCTTATAATTAACTCCGACGGCAACAATTTTTGTCGTTTCACAGGGAGACAAAAAATCAAGTTCCGAAAGAAAATACTGCCTTCCAGTGTAATTTAAGTCCTCAAAATCGAAATGCGTCATAACATTTACAAATGAGCCGTCCGGGGAAAGACTTCCGTAAAAGATCCCGTTTTTATCTTCCTTTTGTCTAAATCTTCCTATTTTCATGGAAATAATGTTATTATTTTAAACTAAAATCCTTTTGATGTCTATATTTTTTACGGCTATTGCCTGCAATTTGCCGGTATCTTTAAGATCTGAAGTGTTTATGTACGCAATATTGCCTAAAACAGGCACATCCGTAAATTCTGACAGAATGTCTACATTGGACAAAACGCTCTCATCCGTTTCATTTAATGCATTATTGACAATGATTCCGGCGATCTTAATATCATGGTTTTTAGCATAATCAATGCTCAAAAGAGTGTGATTGATCATTCCAAGCCCGGCTCTCGTAACAATTATAACGTCCGCTTTCATATACCTTGCAAGATCTATCATAAAATGGCCGGGTTTGAGCGGAACAAGCATACCCCCCGCCCCTTCAACTATCAAAGGATCAAATTTATCTTTAAGGTCGTAAAATGAATACAATATATCTTTTATGCATATTTTTTTATTTTCAAATTTGGATGCCGCATAAGGCGATAACGGCTTTTCAAAAGTAAACGGACACATATCGCCAGGTGTCTCCCGAAGTCCAGCAATCTTTTTGACATAAAACGAATCGAGATAATTCTTTATGCCGTTTTCATTCAATATAACTCCTGTTTCCACAGGCTTCATATACCCGGGTTTTCTTCCGGCCGACTTTAATGCCATTATAAGAAGAGAGCTTACAAGTGTTTTTCCAACATTTGTATCGGTTCCGGTGATAAAAAAAACTTTATTTCGGCTGCGCATTAAAATTAAAATTTGGTTAGATTAGTTAAAATATTAGTTAATTAATATTAGTTAATATAGATTAATTAATATTGGAAGGAAGTCCCCTGTCCGAAAAGACAGGGGATGATAAAATAGGATATCATTTTTTTAAGCCCAAAGCTTTTATGGTCATAGGACCTATTATTCCATCGACCTTAAGCCCCTTTTTCTTCTGGAAAGTTTTAACGGCACTGGTAGTTAACGGACCGATCATACCGTCAATTTTACCTTTGTAAAGCCCCATCTTTTTAAGCTTGCCTTGAACTGCTTTAATGGTTGCGGCAGATAATGCAGGCGCTTTCAGCGCTTTTACCGCAGCTTTTTTCATAACAGGCTTAGCAGGTTTAGCTTTTACAACATTTGCAGCGGCGTAAGAATTAGCCGTAAAAATAAACATAACTGCAAAAAATGCAACTAAAAGGGTATAAAGTTTTTTCATTCGTAATCACCTCCTCCCTTAAACCTTAAGGAAAAATTTTATTAAACCTATCTTTCTATTTAATAATTTTTATATTATTTTTGTCAATATAAATTAAATTCCCAAAATTAAATTTCCCGAAATAATTAAATAATCTCATCCTCCCAAGGATTTTCTTCTACTTCCAATATTTCGCCATAAAGATCAACGGATACGATTCTGTTCCTCCCACGTTTTTTAGCTTCGTAAAGAAGTTCATCCGCATTTTTAATAAATTCATCGGGTTTATCCTCGAACTTATCTGAATAAGAGATAACTCCGATACTAACCGTAATTTTCAGATTTTCTTTTATTTCTTTTATGACGATTTTTGATATCATATTTTTAACTTTTCTGGCAACGTCAAGGGCGCTTGGCAGTTCGGTGAACGGCAAACAGACCATAAACTCTTCTCCGCCATACCTTGCCACGATATCGGACTTTCTTATATTATCTTTTAAAATACTGGCGGCCTCTTTTAGAACAATATCTCCTATGTCGTGACCAAAGACATCGTTGATTTTTTTAAAATGATCTACATCGCACATTATTAAAGATAGAGGCAGATGATATCTCGAACTTTGGGCAAAAGTGCTTTCGTAAAAATTATCAAAATATCTTCTGTTATATATATCCGTTAAACTATCCGTTATTGCCATATTTTCAAACTTACCTCCGTCAAGAATTTTTTTTCTGTATATCATCATAAAAAATATCACCGCTCCCGATGATAAAAATAATAATAGCTCTAATATCATAGTAACATAAGAGATCGTCTTAAGGTGGCTAAGCGTATCTTCGAGATAACTTTTAGACATTGCCGCATGGCTGACGGGAATCACGGATAAAACACTTGAAACAAGCAGCAGTATAGTAAGGGCAAATAATAATTGGATTATAATCATAATGGTAAAGATAATAATCATTTTCTTTCTTGTATTTTTTTCCATTATTGATTATTGATATGATGTGTAAAAAGTGTTACTTTTAAGATTAAATAAATTGTATACTTTTTTTATATTTAATACAATTTTTCAAAAAATTAATTTAAGATGCCGCTCAACTCAATATGAAATACTTTACTCTGAATTCGTCGGAATCGCCATTCGAAAATGCCATAGTTCTGATTTTAGTTTTCATTTTAGTAATAGTTGCAATCCATACTTATATGAAGATCATACCAGAAGCAAAAATGGCAGCTTTTACGCAAGAGGTTCACGAACTAAACGCCGCCATTATAGCATACAGGATAGAATACGGAAAATTCCCCAGAAATCTCGCGGTGCTAGCAAAAAGCCATTTTTTAGTAAAAAGGATTGTAAACGGCAGAATAATATCCGTAAAAAAAAGATTTATAAAAAATATAAAACTTAACAAAGAAGGCTATCCGCTAACGCCTTTCGGAACACTTTTTTTATACGATAAAAAAGAAGGCAGGGTATTAATTGCCGGTAAAAAAACTTAATCCCAAAATTGCCGGTAGGAAATTTTCAAATCCAATGAATACGGTAATGCCGTTTTGCAGTACTGTAAAATATGCAGAAATTATTTTAAGATAATTGATATTAGAAATAATCAGATGTTTATACCCGAAATTGTATTTTGCGGCTATTTTTGTCCGACAGGATGTATAAGGTTAAACAGCCTTTCGTTAAACCTATTCATTAAATCGACTTTCTCGTCAAGATGGGCAATATCAGATTTAAGTTCAGACTTAGTAGATTCTACTTTCTCGTCAAGCGAATCTATCTTATATTCAAGGGAATCTATTCTTCCGTCAATATGTCCTATATCCGCTTTAAGCTCGTTTTTAATGGAATTTATTCTCTCTTCGAGAATATCTACTTTGCCTATAAGTTTTTGCAGGTCCGGAACGACAAGTTCCTGAATAACTTTTCTTACGGCATTTTCTTTAATGCTTTCTGCGGACATTTTAAACCTCTTAAGTTAAATTAATTAATGATGTTATTATATCAGAAGCTTTTAAAAAGAAAAATAAAAAAGATTTAGCCCGCCGCCGCAGGATTTAAAAGGTTTATCAACCGAACTTGATAGCGGCTTTTTTGCTATCAAATTCGGCGTAGCATTGATTTTTAGTGAATTTGATAACACTTTTATCGTTATCAAATTCACGTTAAGAAAATCAATATTGATTAACCAGCAGGCGTACTTGTTTAAACCTTGCCAGTCGGAATAACCTTTTTTATTATTTTTTTATTTTAAGGATTCTAAATATTCTGCCAGTATGCCGATATTCTTTGAAGACATATTTTTAAAAGAAGGCATAATAACCCTATATTTGAGCCCATTTAAAGTTACTACGCTGTTTCTCTTAAAATGAGCGGAAGGATCGGCTATCTGGGTAGCAATCCATGAGAGACTTCTTATCGAACCTATATGCGATAAATTAGGTCCCATTATTCCACCGCCTAAACCGTTTATCGTATGGCACATAATACAGCCTTCGTAATGGAACAAAGCGGGACCAGTTTTTATGCCTTTATACTGGGGGAATATCCCATGACCCATACTATTTATCATGTTACCCGTCATCATGCTGCCGCCGCCCATCATTCCACCACCGCTACCCATCATTCCGCTATTTCCCATTATTCCCATAGCATCAGTTTTATTAGAACTAATTCCCAAAAACAAATAAATCCCTGTAATAACTAATAATATTAATAATAAATATTTTGTATTCATAAAGAATCCCCTTTTTTAATTTAATTATTTTAATTAATTTTTAATCTGCATTATGTTCTATGTTCACTGCGCATAAGGCAAAGATTTGCCGTTTAACTAAATAAGACGGCTTTGAGGGGGATGAAGTATATTGGAAGAAAGATATTTAATATAAGATTTTCTATCAGATGAGATTGTTTTAATAAACCTGCCGTAATAAAACGTTACCGGATAATAAGCTGCAGATAAATTCTGACATTCTAAGCAGGTTACGAAAGACTGTAAATTTAACTTATTAGAATGTTGCCCAACGGTCTTTAAAAAAGCCGGGAGTGGTTTTCCAGCTGCCTGCCCTATATTCATAGACATTCCTGCCTGTATCGGGGATATAATCATTGAAACATTAAAGATATAGCTTATTTCGGCAGCCCCGATTAGATAAGAGATAGCGATAGCGGCAAGGGGAAGAAACAGGAAAATCTTGTATTTTTTATTCAAAAAAGACTTCTTGTTTTTCATAATATATATCATAACATTTTACAATTTATAATTACAAACTGATTTTTTTGTTTACTCCCAACTATTATATTTTATTCTATATTCTATTTTAGAATATCATATTTTTTGTTTAAAAACAAAAAATATGATATAATTTTTACTAGTTAACCAATAAAAAATCAGACTGACACGGAATATCTGATGCTACCATAAATAATGATTAATGAAAATATAAATATTTTAGATTTTTGCAAGAAGCCTGAGTATTTTGAAACAGTGGGCAGAGTCTCGCCGGACTGGTCATGGGCGGATTACTTTGGCTTGATAAACTGTAGAATAAGCAATTCATTCAGAATGAAATATAAGGTTGGGGCAGGACTTTATGCTTTAGGCGAGCCGGACGAAAACTCCGACGTGTTCGTTAGCGCCAATTATAAATTAAGTTTAGATATACTCAGGAAAGCATTAAACGGGTTTAGCGCATGGATACTGGTGCTGGATACTAAAGGGATAAATGTCTGGTGCGCCGCAGGAAAAGGAACGTTCGGCACAAATGAGCTTGTTAAGCGTATAAATAAAGTTAAACTCGGGAATTTTTTAAATCACAGGCATATAATAGTTCCTCAGCTCGGCGCCGTTGGAGTTAACGCCGATGAGATTTTTAAGCAGACTGATTTTAAAGTTTATTTCGGCCCCGTTTACGCAAAAGACATTAAAGCCTATTTGAAGACAGGCAAAAGAAAAACTCCAGAAATGAGGAAGGTAAATTTTTCAATCCTCGACAGGGTTGTTCTTACGCCTATGGAAATAATCCCCGCATTTAAAAAATTTTTTATATTTGCGGTTATAGTTTTGTTATTTTTCGGTTTTGAGCCTGCCGGCATTTTATTTAAAAATGCTTGGGAAGGCGGGATGCCGTTTTTACTGCTTGGACTTACAAGCACTATAGCCGGAGCATTTATAACTCCCGTTCTTCTTCCTTTTATTCCATTTCGTTCGTTTGCCATAAAGGGATATATAATCGGAGTTTTAGTGGTTATTCCTGTAATATTATTATTAAATATTCCTGAACAAAGAAATATTTTAATTTTAATTGCGGAAATGATTTTTTTTCCGTCAGCAAGTTCTTACTTAGCCTTGCAGTTTACAGGATCGACCACTTTTACCAATATGTCCGGCGTAAAAAAAGAGTTAAAGATAGCTTTGCCAGCTTATTTAATATCCATTGCAATATCGATAATCTTAATAGTATTTTATAAGCTAAATATATTGGGAGTTATATGAAATATCTCAAGAATGTTTCAAGCCTCAAGTTTTTTCCAGAGAAATGTACTAATTGCATAGTATGCATTGAAGTATGTCCGCATAGCGTATTTTTACTGAGGAATAAAAAAGTCGAGGTTTTAGATAAAGATTTATGTATGGAATGCGGCGCCTGCGCTATTAACTGCAAATATGGG
This sequence comes from bacterium, assembly GCA_021818985.1. Taxonomy (GTDB): domain Bacteria; phylum SZUA-79; class SZUA-79; order Acidulodesulfobacterales; family Acidulodesulfobacteraceae; genus JAKASO01. Next base: position 4,095 of record JAKASO010000010.1, on the reverse strand, counting down.
GCCATTGCCGTAAATTCGGGTGTAGGATGCGCTTTAGGCGTTATAAACGGGATGATAACCGGTAGGGCACCCTCCTGTGATTGCGGCGACTCTTCGTCAGCTGATTGTGGTTGACATAAAACCTGCAGTTTAAAATGGTGGCGGTGCAGGGACTTGAACCCCGGACATTACGGATATGAGCCGTATGCTCTAACCATCTGAGCTACACCGCCGGATATAAATTACCTCTTAAAATCAAGGTAATTTATATACTATTATGTAACTTTCAGGCTTGGATAAGAAAGAACCTGAATTGGCTACAATGGCATCCGCCAGATAGATTCCGCCGTTTTCTTTAAAAATAGAAAATCCGGCGCTGTAACCGGAAACCGGTTTTATTTTCCAGACGGGATAAAATCCGATTTTATTCCATATTAAACTATATACCGAACTTTTATTGTAATAATTCAAATTCTTCATAAACGCGGCTTGCCTGAAATTTTTTAATACCACAATCTCGTTCAAGCCTTTATGGTGTAATTTAGTAACCGTAGCAGGAATATTATAGACCAGGCCCCCGGTGATGGCATTGCTTCTTACTCCGCCAAATGACGGCACCCTTACCTGAAGCGGCGATCCCCCGTATGTTTTAGATCCCATATATATAGTCCTGTCTTCCGAATTTATAACCATTAAATTACCGGAAGTAGACAGGGCAAGAAGGTAATTTTTGCCGTTGCCCATTATATTTCCGTATGTTGTGCCATAAAGTGTTATTCCCGAAAAAAATGGCAATTTTTTTACTTTAGTCAATGAATTGGAGTTTTTATCGAAGTTATAAATATACGTGGAACCGCCAAATTGACCAATCGGATAGCTATTTTGACCGATAACGGCTTCATTGAAATACACTCCCGATGGAATAATCTCGACAACATCCTGTCCAACTATGACCCTGCCGTATTTTTTAATATTCATAACCCGCAAAAACATATTGTAATCGGGAGTAACCTTAATCAATCTTTGCCCGTTATAAACAAGCAGATATGAAATAATCATGCCCAATTTCGATTTTGTCAAAACTATCGCCGATTTGTTTTTTGAAATTTTATAATAACCAAGATATATGACGTTGGAACGGGGAGAAAGACCGTAATCGGTTATTTTATTTAAAGAGCCGCTTAACGACAGCCTGTATAATATAACACGGTGACGGGTTGCCACAGCCAACTGGGTGCCCGTATTCAGGAATTTGCCGGTAGTTATCGCCTGTATCAAATAACTTTTTGACAATGTTTTCGTCATACCCTTGGAACTTAATCTGTATCTTTTAATAAAAGCGCTGCTTTTATACTGCTTTATCGGACTGGATAGCGTAACAGGATGCGCTACTGCCTGTTCTTTGGTTATTTTCTTAGCCGTTAACAGCACAATCTGCTTTTTAATGCCCTTCGACAATCCATTCATATCGTTAACTATGGATGCAGCACCGGACGCACTGACGGATTTCCTGTAAACAACCGTTCTATTTTTCGGATCAAATACATTGGTTTGAATTTCAAAAACCTTTCCTATTCTTATGATCCTGCCGAATATCAGATAATTTAACTTAAAATGCCCTGCAGTTTTTATGAGGTTTCTAGTCGAAAATGACGTAAGGCGGTTTTTATTAATAAAATTTTTAATATCGCGCGCCCTCGCAATGGAAATATTTTTGGACGCTAAGTTAGAGCTTAAAAGAAACGGGATGCTTTTTTTAATATATGAATATTTTTTATAATGTATTGAAATTACTTTATATGGCAAAACGCCTATCTTTACCATAGCAAATACGTTCTTTCCGAAAAACACGGCAAACAGAACGCCAAAAATAAGTAAAAATAAAAGAAAAGCATTTTTAATGCCCATTTTAATACTCATAATAAGATTACCTCTTTTAAAATTATTTTTATCAAAATACCCATTTCAAAATACCCGTTTAAACATATTTTGTCATAACAAAAAGATTTTGTCAATTACCGGCGGTAAATATATCCTGCCCTATTTTTCGTTGTCTATGTAAGCGAAAAAGGAAACTGGAAAGGAAAACTTTTCGTTTCATCTTTTTAATCAACCGGCTTTTTTTAAGTCTCCCGCTTCCGTAAACGGCGGGTGGTGGTTAACTGTCCTTTTCGCTTTCAACGGGATTTACCCTTTTTTAATTATACTTAAGTATAATTCTATTATAAAGTTTCCGTAAAGTAAATATAAAAAAGCTGCCAATGAAAGAAACGGTCCGAAAGAGATTTTTTCATCTTCGGAAATATTGCTTGCCGTTTTATGCTTCGGAGCTTTAAAGATTTTAGCGGTCTTTATCGCTATAAAACCTAAAAGAGCCAGTACCGAGCCTCCGAAAATAGTAAAAAAAACACCTCTTATTCCTATAAAAGAACCAATTCCTGCTATTAACTTAATATCTCCGCCGCCCAAACCCTCCTTTTTCCTGAATACCGAATACAAAAGAGCTACCACATAAAAAAAAGCTCCCCCAGAAGCAAATCCCAAAAAAGGATATAAAAAAGGCTTTCTAAGTAAAAATATGTTAAAAATAAAACCGCTGCCGATTAAGATAAAATTTAAACCATCCGGTATTATTCTGTTAAACAGGTCAATAAATGCAACCGGTATTAAAATAAATAAAAAAACGGAATAGCTGATAAATAAATATGCATGGTATATCAAGTAGCCTTCAAATAAGCCAAGGTTGAATATATTTATATTATAATAAAAAAAAACCCTGTAAAAAACCTTTATAAATAAAATGGAAAACAGCGCCGCCGTTAATAACTCCACCATCGGATAGATAATAGGAATTTTGTAGCCGCAATTCCTGCATCTTCCCCTTAAAACGAGATAACTGAAAACAGGTATATTATCGTAAAATTTAATCTTTTTACCGCAATGAGGACATGAAGAAGGTGGGCGAATAATAGAAATGTTCAGCGGAAGCCGGTATATTACGACATTCAAAAAACTTCCGACAACAAGACCAAACAAAAATATAAAGAAAAATACAAAAATGAAGAAACCGGTTGAAAACAACATCCGATTATTTAATGTTAAAAAACTGATTTTGTCAAATAAAAATTAGCACTTGACACCAATGCGCAGATTAGAAGCAGAGTTGCCATAAAAAAACCCCTGAATAGTTCGAAGTGTGGTGCACTTTTACTTTGCCGTTGACAACTATCGCAGGTAAAGAACTATTCAGGGTATAAATATTATCGGTAACGACCTACTCTCTCATGCAGCTACCCGCATAATACCATCGGCGCAATAGGTCTTAACTTCCGTGTTCGGGATGGGAACGGGTGGATCCCCTATGCTATAGTTACCGAAATTCTATAAATCATTGAATTAAAATTAAGCAAAAATAAAGGTAAGGCATTTTTTAAAAAAAGATTAAGCCTCACGATCTATTAGTATCAGTAAGCTCAACGCATTGCTGCGCTTACACACCTGACCTATCAACCTCATAGTCTATGAGGGATCTTTAGCCGTGTTGCCACGGGGGATATCTTATCTTAGAGGGGGCTTCCCACTTAGATGCTTTCAGCGGTTATCCCTTCCGAACATAGCTACCCAGCCATTACCACTGGCGTGATAACTGGAACACCAGAGGTTCGTCCATCCCGGTCCTCTCGTACTAAGGACAGCTCTCTTCAAATATCCTGCGCCCACAACAGATAGGGACCGAACTGTCTCACGACGTTCTAAACCCAGCTCGCGTACCACTTTAATTGGCGAACAGCCAAACCCTTGGGACCTGCTACAGCCCCGGGATGTGATGAGCCGACATCGAGGTGCCAAACCTCCTCGTCGATATGAGCTCTTGGAGGAGATCAGCCTGTTATCCCCAGCGTACCTTTTATTCGTTGAGCGATGGCCCTCCCATGAGGAACCACCGGATCACTAAGACCTACTTTCGTATCTGCTCGACTCGTCAGTCTCGCAGTTAAGCTCCCTTATGCCTTTGCACTCTACAGCTGGTTTCCAATCAGCTTGAGGGAACCTTCGCGCGCCTCCGTTACTCTTTAGGAGGCGACCGCCCCAGTCAAACTACCCACCAGACATTGT
>JAKASO010000009.1 GCA_021818985.1 bacterium | reverse complement strand
AATCCCTCTCTCTCCGCCAGTCATTATATAAAAGTAATTTTAGCATACTGCACAATTAAGGTAGGACTAAAGAGGGATTCGAACCCTCGAGAAGGGCGATAGCCCGCAAGAGGAAGTTCGCAAGGGTTTAGACTTCCCGAAGGGAAGGCAATCCCTCCCTCTCCGCCAGTTAAAATAATTAAATAATTACTGGTTACGGAAATAATTATTTTTTTTAGTGTGGAATTAGAGGATTTATGATATACTGATAATGATATTGATACGATATATCGATAACAGGAGGTTATAAATGTTTGGTTTTTCTCCAATTGCTATTATAGTGATACTTGTGATTATCTTTTTGATTTTTGGCGCGGGAAAACTTCCGGAACTGGGCAGTGGTATCGGAAAGGCTATAAAAAACTTTAAAAAGGGCCTTTCAGGTAAAGATGAAATAGATGTTACCCCTGCGGAGCATGAAGCTAAGAAAAAGCAGATAAGCGGAAATTCTCAAGCTAAAGGCTCTCAAAAAGTTTCTCGTAAGGATGCTTCAAAATCCCGCAATGCGAAAAAAGCATAATGCCATAATGCCGGGTAATAGCAAATTCAGCATTTGACCGTATTATTAAGTTTTGGTTTCCCCTGGTGTAATATTTTCCCGTGTATTTATTCTAAAAAAATGGCTAACTGCGATAGAGTAGTTTTTGATATTAGAGGGAACGTTAAAAAAGACGACCATAAATTTTACCGGATGTTGGGGTAAAATTTCTACATCGGACATATCTTTTCCGAGCCTGTTTTGTAGCGCGGCATTTATAGCGACATTCGACATATTTTTTAACTTTTTCATATTTATAAAATTCCCGGCATATACGTGCTTGGTAACTAATATTATATTTTTGGAACTGTAGAGCCTGCATCGAAGTTTTACAAAACTAATGGGGTATTTATTGTTATTGGATAAATATCCTCTGATTAAAAGATTATTTCCGGGCAGGATTTTAGACTTATACATCATCATCTTAAGATTAAATGTTTTGATGTGATAATTCTTTGGCTCGAAGGTTTTGTATATGTAATATGCCGAGATCAGGGCAGCCGCCGTTAAAAGCGCAAAAAAAGCCCTTTTCTGCAGTGAGCTTTTAGGATTAGCGAAGTTCGAACCCCTGTTTTTCAATTCTTTTTTAGGCGGTCTTTGATTCGGGCTTTTTACCTTTTTTTCCTCTATATTTTCGGCTTTATCATCTAACCCGCGATCTAAATTTCCGAGACTAAAACCATCCTTCCAATTCTCATCGGAATAGTTATCTTTTTCTGATATCCGGCGGTCCATTTTATTTTATTGAGTTATTTTTTAAAAGATTAATCTTAAAGTAATCTTAAAGGGGTTAAATTTCTTTTATATTATATATTATAATATATCTATACTTAATTAGAAAATATAAAAAATATGAAATAAAGATTTTATTAAACTGGTTAGAAAACCAAAGATCAAAGCATTATAAATTGAATGCGATGCCAAAATGATAATATTTGTCTATTAAATTAAATTGAAAATAAGGTAGAAATATGCTATATTACTATAAAAATTAAATAAGGAAGCGAACAGAGAGCTGGTGCTCCTCTTTGACTTCAAATCAACAGGCGCTCTCAAAAGGGGCGCGGTGGGTTCGATTCCCATACGCTTCCGCCATTATATTTCACAAAATAAATGCGCGATGATAACGGTCATTTATTATATAAAGATATAAAGAACGATTAAGTAAAAAGAGGATTAGAAAACATTCCTTATTCTACGAGCATTGGAAGTTTTCTTATCTCTTTATCAATTTTTTAACGGAGAGGAGGTTATAATGTCTTTAATTTCAGCAAAAGATATTCTTGAAGATGCCAATAAAAAAAGGTATGCCGTAGGGGCTTTTAATATCAATAATATGGAGTTTTTACAGGCAATTTTTGAAGCGGCGCAGTCAGAAAACTCTCCTATTATTATCGCCGCCAGCGAAGGCGCTATAAAATATGCGGGAGCAGAAATGCTCGTTGCCATGACAAGGACGCTTGCGCAAAACTCTAAACTTCCGGTAGCCCTGCATTTGGATCACGGCTCCAATCTCAATGCGGTCTTAATAGCAATTAAAGCCGGGTTTACTTCCGTTATGATTGACGCCTCACATTTTCCATACGAAGAAAACTTAAAAATAACCAAGCAGATAGTTAATATTTGCCATCCTCTCGGAATTTCCGTCGAAGCGGAATTAGGAAGGCTTAAAGGCGTCGAAGACAATATCTCTGTTGCCGAAAGGGATGCCGTTTTGGTTAATCCTACTGAAGCTAAAGACTTTGTCGGCAGTTCGGGGATTGATTTTCTTGCTCCGGCTATCGGAACATCTCACGGCGCATTTAAATTTAAAGGCGAACCTAAGTTGGACTTCGAGAGGCTAAAAAAGGTAAAAGAACTTACAGGGATACCTCTTGTCCTTCATGGCGCTTCATCCGTTCCCGAAGAAGCTTCCAAGAAATTCGAAGAATTCGGGGGGAACTTAAAAGGCGCTAAAGGAGTGCCGTTTGAGGTCTTAAAAGAAGCTATTAAATGTGGGATTAATAAAGTAAACACTGATACCGACCTGCGGATTGCATTTCTTGCAAAGATTAGGGAAAGCGTTGCTTTAGATAAGTCGCAGATCGATCCGCGAAAGATATTTGGACCTGCTAAAGAATATGTTGTTGAAGTTATCAAAGAAAGAATGAAAGTACTTGGTTCTTCGGGCAGGGCATAATTTTTATTAAATTAATTAATCAAAAATCTGGCTGACACAGAAATATCTAATGCTCTTAATATCTAACACTTCCTTTAAGATGCGTTAGAACATTCATCCATTTTACTGGCACTTAAGCCTTTTTCTCTAATGCCGTTTTAATGCCGTCTATATAGTGTTTAAATTATATAGTATTTAAGTCCGGCAAATATAATATCAATATTTTGCCGAAGATCCTCATTTTTCCTGCAGTTTTTTTAAAGCCTTCATATTTCTTTCTTTAATTTCCAGCTCTTTTAGGATAGTTTCCGCGTCCAATATTATAACGCGTTTAAATAATTCTTCGACCTCCTTTCTTTTTTCTAATGTTTTGGTAATCTCGTCAATAAATTGTTGATAACCTTTGCGTTTGTGTTTAGGTTGATTTCTCCTCTTTTCCTCCCCCTTTCCCTTCATCTTCATTATCATGGACTCCTTTTGAAATTGAAATTTGATTTTTTAAATTGATAAATCAAATAAATTAAACAAGTTAAATAGATAGCATTGATTTTTGAGGATACAATAATAGCATTTTAATGTTACAGTTTTATGACAATTTTTATGATTTTTTTCGCATCGAAAGTCGAGAAAAATTACTAAATTATCAATAAAATTAGGGATTTATTAAAAAATTTTAATGAAATTGAAATAATTATTTAACTAATTTTTAATAAAATCTTCATAATCCTGAAATATTAATATGATATAAAGTCTTATAGTTATTTTTATTTATAAATCAAACTTAAAAAAGGAGATTAAAGATGAAAATTACCACTTTTTATGAAGATTTTTTCAGAAAGCTCTCGGCAAGTCTATTGTCAGGTATTGTTCGAGACGATTTTTTAAAAAAATTACGCCTGACATTACCGAAGAAAACTATAAATTTCGATAAATTGCGATTTATGAGGACAGGTTTTGTCGGGCTTTTTCTATTTGTTTCAATTTTGTCCGAATCTTCTAAAGCCTTTGGGACGATAAATCTTAATCAGGGTTCGCTCGGCATAGGAGCCTCGGGAATTTTAAGTGAAGCGACTACTTGGATTTGCTACCGGCTTGCCCCTGCTACATTGAGCATAGGGCTTATAAAAGGCTTTTACGATATAAAACAACATAAGCCGGATGCAGCGAGAAAGGCTTTTATAACAGCGGCGGCGGGAACGGGGGTAATGCTTGCGCCGACAATAACCAATGCGGTTCTCGGCATAGTTCAAAGCGCCGGCGGCGCTGCCGGCGGAATTAGCATCGGTAGCGGAAACGGAGCAACGACCGTAGGTCAGCCTTAAAAAATTGACGAAACCTTTCTCGCTTAAGATAAAACAGTTACCGTATTCAGGATTTAGCAACCGCGATTGATATTTAAGGCATATGAAATTATTTAAGAAATATGAAATAAATTCAAAAAATGAGTTTAAAAAAGTTCAAAATACATCGGGAAATTCATGACAGGCTGACAAAATTCGGTCTTGAGATTTACGATTGGGGACTATATATATTTTTCACAATGGCCGTAATACTTGTTTTTAAAGATCAGATCATAATTGCGCTTCTTTCCGATCTGTTATTTTTAATATTTTTAAGGAATTATAAAAAAGGGAAACCCGAATTTTATACCACAACGCTGATAAATTATTTTTTTTCCGTAAAAGATCTTACAGTTCTTGAACCGGGAAGGGATCTTGTAAGCGAAAATGAAAATTTAAAGGAACTTTCGGACATTATTGAAAATTTAAGGAACCTGAAAAATGTTGACGACCTCGATTTTAAAAAAACAGGAACGATTTGACTCTCTTAATAATTTTATTAACCTTTTAACCGTTTTTAATAATATTATTATCGGGGTTGACGGTTCTTTTACGGTTGGTTTTAAGGTTAAAGGCTTTGATTATTTGCTTGCCGCAGATGAAATAATTGATGACGCCGCTTATATTAATGATCTTTTTCTTAACATGCTTAGCGAAAATATTGGTATTCAATGGGTATATAAAATATCGGACCATGATGATGAATTCATCGAAAACTATTCTAAATCATCAAAACCTTCAGAAAAATATCTGTTTATTAAAGAAAAAAGGCTAAGATCGTTAAGAATAAAACCTGCCAAGAAAATCACGATTTTTCTCTTTTATACGGTTTACGGGTTTAACCCCAAAAAAATACATGAGGTCGGCTTATTTTCCAAAATTAGTGATTTTACGGCAAAATTATTCAAATTGAATATAGGCGATGTTTCGGGTTCAAACGCGGGTGTAAAGGCTAAAAATGAATTCGAGATAATTTTAAGAAAGGTGGAAAACCTTCAAAGCAACTTGAGTTTTTTTTCTTCAAGATTAAATATCGAGATAAAACGCATGTCGGATCAGGAATTGATTAATTACTATTACGAAGAGTTAAATCCCGAAAGATCAAATTTTACAACCCCTCCGTTATATGAGAACATTTTGGCGGAGGGTATTTTAAGAAGTTCTTTGATCTTTTCTCCCGCCACGACAAAGACCGATCATTTTTTTATTGACGGCTATTATCACAAATTTATTAATATGCACAGGCTTCCGTCGGGAACTGATTCTTTTGGCATCACGCCTCTTTTAGATATAGGTTTTCCAGAGAGCTTTTTTCCTTATGATGTCCAAGTTGCATTTAATATACCGGAGCAGGAGAAAATAATCAACAAGATCCAGTCGCAGAGAAATATTAAGGCAAGCCTGACAGATGCGGTAAATGGTGGGTATAAAGATTACAGGGGTGAAACGATTACATCCCAGATGGACGATTTTTTGGCTGTTGTTTCAGGACTTCAGAAAAAAGCGATCAACATGTCTTTTTGCGTAAGGTTAAGGTCAAAAACATTAGAGATATTGAATGATCGAGTTTCAAAGGTTATTCAGTCGTTTAAAAATTTTAACTTCATGGAAGGGATAAACGATAACATGGAGCATAAAAATCTTTTTCTTTCGTTTCTTCCGGGACAGGCGTATTTTAACAGAAGATTTAAAACGCTTGTCTCGTCGTCCGCCGCCCCTTTTTTTCCGCTTCATAAAGGCTGGAGCGGAACGGACAACTGCCCGATACCGCTTAAAAATAACAGGCACGAATGTGTAAGCCTTGATCTTTATAATAACAAACTCCCTTCCAAACATGGAATAGTTTTCGGCAAGACAAGAAGCGGAAAGGGTTTTATGCTTAACGGGTTTCTTACAAACTTTTTTCTGTCGGGAGAGAACTACCATATTATTGGTGTTGATATTGGCGGAACTTACAGAAAATTTTGCAAGATATTTAGCGGGGATTATATAGAGATAGATATGGACGGAACTTATTGCCTAAATCCATTTCCGCCAAAAACGGACATTATTAAGACGATCGACGGAGAAGAGATATACGATCCCGACGTCATGGTTTTTTTAATAGGCATCATAGGCCTTATGGTAGAGCCGGAAAAGCAGTTATCTCCCAATGACAGGATCATTATAGCAAGGGCGATTCAATCTTCTTACGATGCAATAGTAGGCGATGCCAATATGCCCACAATCTCGGATATTAACAATGTTTTATTTAATTATACTGAAGGCAGGGATATTGATGATAAAAAAAGAGCGATGGAGATGGGGAAGAATCTTTTCAGGTGGACGGATATTACATCGCCGTATAGCATGTTGCTTAACAGAAAAGGCGGCATTAACCTGCATAACAAGATTGTTATATTTGACCTGCAGAAACTAAAAGGACATGAGGAATTGCAAAAGATTGTATTTGCGATAATTAAAAATCTGTCGTTTAAAAAAATGTATGATAGGACAGCAAAAGTGTTCTTTTTTTATGACGAATGCTGGGAATTTATGACCGATCCGAAGATCGCCGACCTGATAATCCATCTTTATAAAACATCCGCAAAATGGGGATCCTTAGTATGGAGTATAACGCAGGAACCGGCGGATCTTTTAAAAACCGGAAACTTGGGAAAAAGCATTATTGAAAATTCTACGATAAAGATATTTTGTCAAATGGACGGTGATGTTTCATCGGAGGATCTTAAATTTTGCGGATTAAACGATAAAGAGATTGCCGTCGTAAAAAACTTGAAGGTTGTAAAAGGACATTTTGCGGAGTATTTTTTAAAGTTCGGAAAAGACTCTGCCGTGATTAAAAATGAACCAGATCCTTTTGAATATTGGCTGTGTTGTAAGTCGTTGGAGGATGAAGAGCTGGAAAACGGCATTGCCATGACGTATCCGGATATTGACCTTAAACAGAGACTTGAGATATTAGCTGAAAAATTTCCTAACGGTCCTTACGGGATTAAAAAAAATGGAGAGAAAGATGTTAAATAAAATATTTAAGAATATTTCTTATTTTATACGAGGCTTTATTGCAGTCTTTACAATTTTTATTATGGTTTTCTATATTGGCAGTTATCCGGTAAAAGCCGGCAGTCTACCGGATATAAGCAATATTCTAAACGAAATACAGACTGTTTCGACAGCTGCAAGCGGTGCAATGACAGCCGTTGGGGCGGTTGCTTCGTCGGCGCAGGCTGCAGGACTACCGGTAGCAACCCCAGGTATAGGGATAGGCCAGGGGCTTCAATCATTTGAAGCATTAACTGCCGATATTTCAAAAATGGAAGAAATATATCAAGGAATAGAAATAAATTATGCCAAATTACTGCATCTTGTAAATGCTGTCAATAATGCATTTGGCAATATCAATAACCTGAATAATACATTAAATAATGTTTTTGCGGGCAAGATACTTTCAAATCAGGATTATACCGGAGGACAGGGGGTTAACGGCATTACGGCGAACGGATTGACGCAAAGCGACCTTCAAGGGGTATCAAACATCAATGCCTTGATAAACTCGCTTAGCTCCGAAATTAATGAAATAAAAAGCCAGTTTGGTCCTCTTTTGCAGGATGGTAACGGCAACGGTAGCTTTTCAGGAATCGAGAATATTATTTCGGGCATTGCGCAAGATAAAGATAATCTTTGGGGCGATTCAAATAACTTTGTGGATTCAATGGTGTTTGATCCTGCGGGTAATAACGGCATCAACGCTTTTGGAAAGGGACCTAATGATAATTGTTTATATAACGGCGGGGAATTTGTTCAAGGGTGCACCGATTATGTAAGCAGCTTTATCAATAATATGTCTGCAATGAACCTTGACAATGCAGGGATCTCCGAGGCAAGGGCGCATAAAGCCGAATTTGAAGGCGATGAATTTGAAAACCAGATTGCCGGTATTTCCGGTAAAAGTTCAAATTATTATACTTATCAAAGTTCGGTTTTATCTGTGATAGCCGAAGAAAATGCGGCTAACTTAAAAAATATGGGTTATATAGAAAGCCAGTTGAAGCAGCTTGAAATGACCGATTCCGCAAACGAGATCAGAAAAGAGCATGTAGGTTCGTCTTTATTACCACCAAACGATCGAAATCCACAGGATAACGGCATAGCTTTTTATTCTCAAACAACATTATAGCATTATAATAATATAATAGCATTATAACAGCATTATAGAAACAAAATGAAGCTTGCAACATTAAAATTTATGCTCGCTGCTTTTTTGATAATTTATTTTTTAGTGCCGTCAGAAAACTCTTATGCTTTAACTAACTCCGCCTCCAGCTCAACTTCGCCGGCTAATATGAATTCGTCCGTCCTTTCTATTTCAAAGTTTGGATCGGGCCAGGATCTTACGATCCTTTCTATAGATTCCCTGCCGCCTGCATTAAACCGGTATTCAAATTTAGTGAATTTTACAACATATATGTTTTATTTTTTGTTCGCTGCGGGAATAATCTTTTCGTTGTGGGAGGGCTATAGGCTGGAGCTTACGGGGCAATCTTTTAATTATTACGACTTGTTTTTAAGAACCGTATTAATTGCAGTGGGTTTTTTATCATGGAAATCGGCCGGCACCTCTAACTTTACGGAGGATATTCTTACGATCGCCGATAAACTTCAGCTGTATCTTTTAAAAATAAATGTATTTGATTACGGCAGTATCTCGCAGATCAATGCGTCAATACTGTCCGAACTGAGACATCTGTCTTTGCCGACTGTTTCAACCAATGGCACCTCGTCCGTTAAAAGCGGCTGGAATTTAAACCCGTTTTCATGGTTTGCTGGAGCGGTTCATGCTTTAACTGGAAGGATCCTCTTAAGCATTATTTGGTTCTTATTTAACCTTTTTTATCTGGTAATTCAGTTAGGAATGGCATTTGTGCAGCTTATAATTTTAGGCATATTGGTAGCAATATGTCCAATCATTCTTGGATTTGAGACGATTCCGTACACAAGAAAGGTTTTCGGGAAGTGGCTTAAAATATTTATAGAAGTATCATGCTGGGGAATAGTGGTAGCCCTTGAACAACTTGTTTTTTTTACTATACTTGTGAAGATCGCATCCGTGGATTTCTCGTCATCCGGCTACGGATTCGGCCAATTCCTTGGTGCGCTGACTTTTGCCGAAGATGTTGTTATTTTTATCTGCATGGCATTTTTATCAATAACGGTACCTTTTATCGTAGGAAAACTTTTTGACAGCGTTTATGAAAATCCGCATAAAGGGATCGCAAGAAACTTTATTGGGGAAAAGAAATAATCATCCGGCAATATAACGCAAACAAATTAATTAATGGTTAATACAGTCTTTCTTTCTTATTTCTTATATCTTATATGTTTAATTTTTTTAATATAAAAGACGGTAAAAAAAATAATAAAAGATTTTTCTATGAAATCTGGGGGGATTTAAACGCTCAGAACGCAACGCTTAAAGTCGTGATCCTGCTAATGGCGGTAATAACGGTAACCGCCCTTTTTACCTCTTTTTATACTTACAAAATAAACAGGGTTCCTATAGTCATAAGGGTATCTAAGGCGGGTAATGCAAAAATATTAAGGAATTTACCGTTAAACAATAAAGTTGGAATAGGAGAGATCTTGTATTTTTCTAAAAGCTTTATAAGAGAATTTACCGGCTTTAATTCATTAACGATCAAAACCCAGCTTTCACGGGCTCTTAATAAAATGGCTCCTTCATACGGGAATAACACCCTTAAAACGATTTTAAAAGATAACTTCATTCAAAAAATGGAAAGAGCCAATATATCTTCGAGAATAAAATTCAGGAAAATAAAGCTTGTCAGACAGACGGTCAACCATGATGTTTTAAAATTTTACATAATAAGAAAGGTAATTTCCAATGCCGATTCAAAAATTGAAGACAGCAAGGCTTTTGAAGACAAACTGATTTTAAAGAGGGTAAAAAGAAGCTTGGAATACCCGTTTGGATTGGAAGTCGAATATTTTAATACATTAAAATTAGGTGGTGCTTAATGAAATTTAATCCATTTTCGGAAAGTAGCGGATTAGGTCGTCATATAATAACAGAGGGACAAAATAATAGCGATGGTACTGGAGTGGATAAAAAGAACGATATTTATAATTCCATGCCTGCTAATACTAAGGCAAAAAACAGTATTTTAAAATCCTACCGCTTGCCTCTTTTTATTTTAATTTTATTATTTTTATCTTTTATAGCCTTTAAACTTATCTTTTCCAAAATATATAGAGAGAAAAACCAAACTGCCGGAAAACCTAAGATAATAAAAAACAAGATTATAAGCTATAAAAGAAGATTCTCTTCGTCCACTTTTGATAACATTAATAGAACGCCGGCAAATATCATGGATAATTCAAAAGCCGGTAAGAATTTTAACAATAAATTTAACAAAGAAATGATGACGCTAAAGAAAATTAATGTCCAGCAAAATAAAAATAAAGATATTGCCAGTTATGAAACTGCAATAAACATGCAAAAACCGGCGATAGCAAAAAAAATGATTGTATTTATTAAATTAAGTTATGAAAGAAAGGTAGCAAAAGAGGAAGAGGGTGATAAAAAAAATAAAATGGTCCACTATGCATATAAAACGGGCATCTTCACCCCTGCGGCAGATAAAACAAATGAAAACGGTTTTACGATACCCATAGGCACGGTTATGGATGCTTATACTAAATATAAGATTTTTTCTTATAATACAGAGGTTCCGGTTATAGCTATCCTTTTGCACAGCTTTTACCGCAATAAAAAAGCGGTGCTGAAAAAAGGGGATAAATTCTTTGGTATGGTCAGCATAAAGCATTCGTTAAACAGGCTTAATATGAACTTTAATAAAATAATCAAATCCGATGGAAAAAGTCTGAATATTGATGCAATAGCCATGACGGCTGACGGTTCCGGCGGAGTAAAAGGAAATGTGCATCATCATTATACTGGCAATATTCTGACATCCGCCGTAGAAGGGGTCATCGGGGCGGCCGCTTTGCTTGCAGGCGGAGGTTCAGCGGTTAATTCATCCAATCCTTATACATTTCAGGATCAATTACGGCAAAATGTGGCTCAAAACGAAATTGGTCAGGCGCAAAACAGTATAAACTCCTTTAGCAGCTCCATGCGAAGGACGACAATTACACTGCCGAAGGATACACCTATTAAAATAATCTTTCTCCGCTCTATTCACTTAAAATGATATTAAAATTAATATAATTAACATAATATTAATTGCAAAATTTCCTAAAATTTCCTTTAGTTTATAAGACAAAAATAAGATGAATAGCGTTAAAGAAAAAGAACCGAAAAAAGCCGGCTTTATTAGAGAGAAACTCATTACAATAAAGAAAAAGCTTAATTCGTATTTCATCGAAAGGTCCGAAATTATCGAAACTATAATTCTTTCGATAGCCTCAAGAAAGCACATGATATTAGTTGGCGATCCAGGACTGGCAAAAACAGGGGTCTTAAAAGCGTTTTCAAAACATATTAAAGGGCTCCGGTTTTTTGATTATCAAATGACCCCTCTAACGGAAATAGATAGCCTCCTTTCAAAAAATAAGGCAAACATGGGGCAGGGTATAGATAAATGCGAGATAGCTTTGATAGACGAATTTTTTAAGGGGCCTTCGCCGACATTAAATTCGCTGCTTTCTATAATGAACGAAAGAATAATTTATGCGCCCCAGCCAGCTGCAATTCCTTTAATAAGCTTGTTTGCAACTTCCAATGAAAAACCTGATAAATCCTCCGGCGCTGCACTTTTACCGTTATATGACAGATTTTTACTGCGAAATGAAGTGTCCCCCGTAAAAGATCCTAAAAATTTTACGAAACTTTTAAATATAGCCGAAGAATATAGTTATGGCGGCATCGAGATTAACATCGGCGATCTCGATTTAATTGGACAGAGCTCCGCTTTTATAAAGGTTCCTGAGAAAATTTACAATATCATGCATCATATCAGAGAGGAGTTACTAAATAAACAGGTAACGGTCTCCGACAGAAGGTGGCGCGAAACCATCAGAATCATGCAGGTTAATGCATTTCTTAATTGCAGGGACGAGATAAGCATGGAAGATATTAAATCAATCGAATCGTCTTTATGGACGTTTTATTCCGACATAAGAAGCGTAAAGAGCGTGATCAAAAAATTAATAACCTGATTTCGTTTACGGCTTGCCTTTAAAAAATACCAATGAAAAATAATAAAGGGTTCATTTTAAAATTTGCGGGGGCTGGTTTTTTATTTATTTCTGAGCTTTTATATCTTTTTGTATTTTCGGGCTTTTTTTCCGATAGCAGGGTAAATTATTATTTTTATTATTTTGGGTCAGTAAAACCATTTTTTATTTTTCTGCCGGTAATTACATGGTTTTTTTCTTCATGGGCGTTTTTTAATATAATCTATAACAAATATCTCTATTTTAAACCTGTAAAGACCGAAATCATCAAGAGCCCGAGCAGCGTCGGCATGCCGCCGTGGCCGGCAACGGACGATTTTATGTTAGTCGTGGGAGAACTGCATAATAAGGATGGAAATATGGCTGGAAAACCGGAGTGGCTTATTATAGATAAAAACGGGCTTTATACCAGCTTACTCGTAGTGGGTTCAACAGGGACAGGTAAAACAAGTGCCTGCGCCTATCCTTTTCTCGATCAGCTTATAAGCTGCAAAAAAAATAGTGCTGATGAAAAAATCGGCGGGCTTATATTGGATGTTAAGGGCGATTTTTGGAAAGCCGCCATGGATATAATTACAAAGCATGGCCGTCTTGACGATATTATTATAATAGAACCGGATTCCGGATATTTCTATAATCCAATCCATTATCCCTCTTTAGATGCTAAAGTAATTGCGGAAAGATTGTATAGCGCCATGGAGCAGGTCCGGTCAAATGATGCTAGACAGGATAGCTACTGGAAAGATAAATCTATAAATCTCTTATCTCACTGTCTCGATCTTTTAAGAATATGTTTTAATTATGTTACTTTAGACGGGATATACGAAATTATTTCCGATGAAAATAAGCTTGAAGACATTCTTCTTTATGCCGAAAGTATAGCTTCGGGTAATGATTTAAACGCTCATGATATTGATAATTTAAAAATTCATACCGGCTATTTTAGAGGCAGTGATTATGCTGGACTCGATGAAAGAACGAAAGCAATAATTAAAAGCGAATCGTTAAGGGTCTGTTCGGATTTTGTTAATCCGGTATATAAAAATACTTTTTGCGTTCCAAAAGAAAAATTAAATTTTCCAGGATTTCAGGAGATCGTTAATAAAGGGAAAATCGTCATATTAAGGATGCACGAATCAAAATACGGTTTAACGGGAAGAGCCGTCGGGATCATGCTTAAATTGGACTATTTCAGGACTGTCCTGAACAGGGTTTACAATGCTGTTACAGACAGAAGTATCAACATGAAAAGACCGGTGCTTTTTATATGTGATGAATACCAGAATTATGTTACTTCGGGAGAGATCGAATCGGACAGCGAATTTTTTGCAAGGTGCAGACAGTCAAAGGCGGTAAATATCATGCTGACCCAAAGTTATAGTTCGTTAAAACTAAAATTGGGCTCCGAAGAAAAACTAAATTCGCTCATAGGGAATATAAGATCTACGATATGGCTATCTTTAAGCGACGATTACTCCCGCGAAAAGGCATCAAAAATATGCGACAAAGAGTTTAAGGTTAAGATTACCGAAAACATAACGGAACAGGATGAAGGAGCAAGGTTCAACGTTAATATCGGCGGTCTTCTTTCCGACGACAATACAATATCTCAGGGAACCACAAAAACAATGGAAAAGATGCCTGCTTTTGATACCGATGATTTTGCCAATCTTAAATTGAATCAGGCAATTTACAGAATATATTCAGGTAAAACGGTTGAAGGGCCCGGCATTGTTTATTTACACCCTTTTTACAGGTCGAAATATAAGAGTTATTTTGATCGGGAGGTATCCTGATTAGATGAAAAACGGCGAAAATTATAACGGCCGAAATGATTTAGATATATTAGAAATAGCTTTTCTGGCGCTTACAGGCTTATTTTTGTTATTTTATTTTACAAACGCAGAGTTTAAATATTCTATCAATGCTTTCTACCTGTTTATAGGATATGCCTTTAATTATTATAAGGTTGTTATAGCTTTATATTTATTTAATGTATTTCTTTTTTTAATAGGCGTTCATGGAACATACGTACGATTTTTTGAAATAAGATTAACAGGCGCAAAATTAAAAATGCATAATAAGCTTGAAAAAATAAAAAATTCCGACAATATTTATAAAAATTAATTAAATTGAAACAAAAGGTTCATAAAATTGTAACACTTAATTTAGTATAATTAATTATCATAATGTCCTTAAACTAAAAAACTAAAAAACTAATAATTTAATTAAATCATATTTAAAAACATGAAAAAAATAATTAAAAAAAACAGGTTAAAACTGGTATTCAAGTTTATTGTATCTTTGATTATCATGCTCGTTTTTACCTTTTTTGTTCACCATAGTGCAAAAGCAATGCTTCTTTCAAATCTTAAAAAATTCAGCTTCAAAAAGAATATATTTATCCATAAGCTTTTAATAAAAAGCGGCATAATCTATAAGCTTAATACCGCTTTGGGTTATGTGAGCATAATAACTTTGCCGGACATTCCGTTAAACGTGGCTATTGGAAACTCATCGGCCTTTTCGGAAGAAGTCCTTGGAAAGCAGATATTTATCAAACCGCTGACTTACGACCGCAAAACGACGACGAACCTTGAGATATTGACAAAATACGGAATAATAAACGTGCTTGTAAGGATTAAAAGCCCCAAAGACGTTACATATAATCTCGATCTTGCCAATCCGGGAAATAACGGCTTTATAAAGAATTATATTGCGGCAATGGTGCAAAAAGAAAACAGTCTTTTAGAAATAAAATATCGTGAAAAATACGATTTGTTGAACAAAGAGAGGAAAGAACTGACAAAGGAAAAACATAAGGTCATGGATCTGATACTTACGATCAACAAATTAAAAATAGGCAAAAGCATTACAAAAGACGGAATAACTTTGACTACCGATTTTATAAGCCATATCGGCAAACTTTATTATATCCGTTATCAGATAACCAATACAAAGAATTCTTATTTTTTTATCAGGAATATATATCTCTACATTGAAAAAGGGGAAAATTTTTTTAATGGTTATAGGCCGTCTTCCACAGAAGAAATTTATTTGATAAACAAAACTCCGCATAATAAAAAATATATGCCGTATCAAATCTTTAAAAATGTCGTGATCTTTAAAAAACCGGATTTAAAAAATGGCGGCAATTTAAAATTTTCGGTCCATATTTTAATCAATGGCAAGCTTGTTAAATTACATATCGGGAATATATTAAAATAAAATCGCTATAAATATATAAATATATAAAAACTGTATGAAAACCTGTCATAAAAAATATCTGGTTATTGTACTGTTTATAGTTTTTAATACATGCTTTCTTTTCCTGTCCGGTTGTGTTCAGGCGCCTCTTTTAGCCAATTCCCAAAAGATAAAGGTGAATCCTGCCGTACAGGAGAAAATGTCAGTATTATATCTAAAATTATCCGGTATAAGACCAAAAACTATAAAGAAGATCTATCCCAACATTCAAAAAACGGGCAGGAAAGCAGACTCGGAGAAAGCCGCTGCTCCGTATATATCACCCGGCATGATCCAAACTACCGTAAAAAATCTATCTTTCGGTTCTTATATTTTTGGAATATATCAACCCGGAATAAGTCAAAACGGGATAAATGAAGCTATAAACGAAGCTATAATAAACGCCTCTTTTCAATATAATTTTCCGCTCCCGTTCCTTTTGGCCGTAATCAGGGTAGAAAGCGATTTTAATGTAAACGCCGTTAGTTCAAAGGGCGCCGTCGGATTAATGCAGATTATGCCGCAAACCGCAAAAGAGCTTGGTATAAATCCTTATGATCCCGTTATGAATGTTCTTGGCGGAGCAAAGTATCTGCGTTACTGCCTGAATAAATTTCACGATAAGCCGGTCTTTGCCCTGGCATGTTATAATGCCGGCCCCGGCTCTGTAAAAACTACCAGCGCTTTTGACGGTAAAAAGTATGAGGCCATCCCTGATTATAATGCCACTTTACACTACATTTTAATAGTCCATAAATATTACAGTCTTTACAATAAATTACTTAATTAGATTTTACAACTATAAATTCTTTTGTTGACAATTTAAAAGCAATAAATTATATTAAGTTTATCTGAACAGACGATCAAATATTCAGATCAAGAACGTTCATAACGTTCATAACGTTCATAACGTTCATAACGTTCATAACGTTCATAACGTTCATAAATAGATACATAGTAAACTGCTTCTAATTATAACTTATATTATAACAGATGAGGTGATTTTGTATGAATAATAAAAATAAGCGGCTTTTGCCGGCTCGCTGTATTTTATTTGTCTCTTCGTTTATTTTAACTTTATTTTTCGTTGAAAATGCTTATGCCGGTGGTATTAAACAAGCGCGCGGCACGGTTTATGCCTCAAATCCGATTGTATATGCAATCTATATTAACCTTCAAAAAAAGCCTTTAACAAAACGGGCCGTTATCACTTATATTAAAATAGTAAATCCTGCAAAATATGCGCACGACCGTTTTAATTCATTTCTTTGGCATAATCTTTATACAAAAGACAAAGCAAGGTTTAAAAAGCTTTTGAACTACGTGAGCTCCGTTCAATACTTCGAAGGATATATTAATGCGCGTTTAGGACATTATAACCACGAAAAGAACGGCTTTTATTTAAGATATTACAGGTCGAAAAGAATTATAAAAAATGGGATGAGAACGCACAGGGACATTAACTTCATTAAGACCGAGAACGGGAATATTTATTATATGTTCCACAACCTGACGATAGTTCACGAGAATTCTGGAAATTTTAATTTTATTAGGGTTAATCCCAAAATGGCGGAAAAATTCCTTAATTCAAGGACCGGAACTTTTGGCCACGTTAGAAGAAATATTTTTCTTGTTTATTATTATAAACCTATAAAGGCGTCAAAAGGCGTGCTTACCGTAAAAATTATCAGACTTTTTGTATACAATAATAAACATAAAAGCTTTTTACTTGGAAGTATTTAAGTCAACATTTAAGTCAACTAGGTTAACGCCACCATTCAATAAAAGTGACAGCTTGTATTAAACAAGTCGGTTGTTAGAAGTTAACTATCTGACTTATGTTATAGCAGTTTAACTCCTCCGCCGGGAAGTTCCCGTCCGTGAGGGCAAGGTAGTTCACGAAAGAGAAACTATACACATAAAAAAATAGTTTTAAAACATTATTTAAAATGCTATAATATTTTTAAGTGCTGGGGGTGCCTAATAAAAGGCTGAGAGTCTGATCTAATGCGCATGCGCAATTAGATAAGTCAGTAACCCTTTGAACCTGAATACGGGTAATGCCGTCGTAGGAAAGCTTAATCGGTATAGTATTAGCTGATATTATTATAAAGACCTATATTAAATTCACGTTCACGCTCTCAGATTCCTTTGTATTTAGGTATTTGAGAGCTTTTTTATTTTTTAGAGATCTTAAGCCGTGCGTATTAACATAAACGAAAAGGAATTCGAACTTAATGAAAGCCTTACAATACAAGGTCTAATTGATACGCTTGAACTTGATATAAGAAGCGCTGCGGTTGCGCTTAACAGGGCTATAATTCCCAAGGGCAGGTTTTCTGAAGTTATATTAAAAGAAAATGACAGGATAGACCTTGTTACGATTGTTCCGGGCGGTTAAATACGGTTAAGACAAACATAGAAAACGGCTAAAATTATTACGAGAATGGCCATATTCTATTATGTTTTTATAGGTTTGGGGTGACGGAGATGGAAATGACGGTGGATGTAAATGCAAATGTTGCAAATGTTGCAAATATTGATAGAGAAGAAAATTTGGATTCCGGTTATAAAGACGATCTTCTAAAAATCGGAAAATACACATTTAAATCACGGCTAATAGTAGGCACCGGTAAATATCCAGATTTTAAGACAATGAGGGATGCAATTGAGCTATCCGGCGCTGAAATAATTACCGTTGCCGTTCGCCGGATTGATTTTAACGCCGGTGAAAACATGTTAAGCTATATAGACCAGAGTAAATATACGCTTTTACCTAATACGGCAGGGTGTTATACGGCAGAAGACGCCGTTAACACCCTTCGCCTTGCAAGAGAACTCGATGTTTTTAAAACCAGCCTTGTTAAATTAGAAGTTATCGGCGATAAAAAAACGCTTTATCCCAACAACGAAGAACTGATTAAAGCCGCAAAAATCCTTGTAAAGGAAGGTTTTACTGTTATGCCATATATGATGGACGATCCGGTTGCCGCCAAAAAGCTTGAAGATACCGGCTGTCCAGTGGTAATGCCTCTTGCCTCTCCCATAGGCTCCGGTTTAGGTATCAGAAATCCTTATAATTTAATGATAATAAAAGAAACCGTATCTATTCCCGTTATTGTTGATGCAGGCGTTGGCACAGCGTCCGATGCAAGTAAAACCATGGAGATCGGCGTTGACGGAATACTGATGAATACCGCTATAGCCGCCGCCAAAGATCCCTTAAAAATGGCTCTTGCAATGAAATATGCGGTTAAAGCAGGAAGGCTTGCTTACTTGGCAGGCCGCATGCCGATGAAACTTTATGCTCAGGCTTCAACCAGTATGGAGGGTATAGTATTTTGAGTCTAAAATTAAGATTAAATAAGTTTATTGCCCTGAATACCGGAATTTCCAGAAGATCTGCTGACAGCTGTATAAAAGAGGGCAGGGTAGTTATAAACGGTAATAAAGCAAGTAACTTGGCTACATTTATAGAAGACGGCGATTCCGTTACGGTTGACGGAAAAATATTGTCAAAAAAAGAAAAAAAATTAATATATATCATGATGAATAAGCCAAAAGGATATGTTACCTCAAGAAGCGACGAAAAAGGACGCAGAACCGTGATGGACCTGTTAAAAACGCGTGAATATAATCGGGATATTTATCCCGTCGGAAGATTAGACCTGATGAGCGAAGGTTTGCTCTTACTAACAAATGACGGAGACTTTGCCTACAGGGTAACACATCCTAAATTTAACGTAATAAAGTCGTACATCGCTATGGTAAAAGGTGAAATTAATTCAGATACATTCAATAAAATAAAAAATGGTATTTATTTAAAAGATGAAGGACTGCTTAAACCCCATAGCGTAAATATAATCAAAAAAAGCTTAAATAAGCATCTTCTTTTTATCGAATTAAAGAATGGAAAAAATCGTGAAATAAGAAAAATACTTGAATTTTTTGGCTTGGAAATTGTTTTTTTAAGAAGGGCAGCCATAGGAGAGCTTTCTCTCGGAAACCTGCTCTCAGGCGAATATACTATGCTGAAAAAAAGCACAGCGGAGCTAGTATTTAAGAATAAGACAGGTAATTCAAAATCTTTTGATAAAAAGCCTTTAATAAAAGCCTTTAATTCAGGTAGGCTTAATTGAAAACTTTATTAAAATTGAAGGTTTTTGCATCTTTGATCTTAAAACCGGCCGCTACTTTATAAATGTCTTTAATCTCAAGTCCTTCAGGTATTATTGAATTTACCTTGTTTTTAAGGTTTTTAAGCATCTTAAGCATCGTTATATCGCTTTCATGTTCTGCATAATTTTTTACCGTGATTAGCATATAAAGCTCATTACTTTCGGACATAAAGGGTATCGGATCGGAATAGCTCACCTTTGGTTTCGGGCTGAATTTTGAATCACCATAAACTGGTTCTGCTCCCGAAACTTTGAATGCCCTTAATAAAACTTTTACTGTTTCGATATGTCCCAAATATCTCAGTTCGCCTTTTTTAGAATATCTTACGAGCAGTTTTGAAGGCATTTTTGAAGGGCTGTTTTTTAGTTCCCCTTTGATCCCCTTTTGAACCTGAGCTGCCGTTTTATTTATAGCCGTTTTGATATTTTTGCCGGATTCGGCGTCTTTTTTATGTTTTTTTATGTTTTCCGATCCTGATGAATATACCGGTTCAATCTCTTTAAAGTCACATACGCCACATAAATGACAAACTTTTCTGCAGTTTTCCGTTGCAAGGCGGCTTACCACGATATTATTTAAATCGTTTAAATCGGGATCGTATATTAATAATCTGTTAAGGGCGGCCGTCTTTTTATATTCGTTTTTTAAATATTCTTTATCTACGCGCGTGTCAATAAAATCCCACGGCAGTGGCTTATCTATGCTCATTTCGCGATACAGGTATTTATCTATAATTTCGCCTGCGGTTAAACCTGTGTTTTTAAAAGAATTCAGAGCAGCCGTCCATGAATCATACTTAAATAATTTGCTTTCGCTGTCGAATGCTGCGCCAAAATAGTAAGCTTTATGTATAATTTTAGAAGTAAAAACGTCTCCTCTTGAAATTAAACCCTCTATAAGACTAATTTTGGGGTTCTGATACCTGAAATTGACATTTAACGGCTTTAAAATAAACTTAAGATAGCCAATTTTAAAATTAAGTTCGTCTTGGGCAGCCATAGGATGCCACTGGAAAGGAGTATGGGGTTTTGGAACAAAATTATTTACGTTAACGGTTATATTTAATTTTTTAGAAATATTCTTTATTTTCAGAATTAATTTTTTTATTCCATCAAGATCTGAAATTTTTTCATACGGAAGCCCGATCATAAAATAAAGCTTAAGGTTTTTAAAACCTTTAATAACTAATGTTTTCACTTCATCTAATAAAGTTTCCTGCGAAATATTTTTATTTATTATCTTTCTTAACCGTTCGGTGCCTGTTTCGGGAGCAAGGGTAAAATTGGTTTTTTTAACTTCTGCAGTCCTTTGCAGGATATTTTCGCTTAAGCTGCCTATTCTCATTGATGGAAATGACATCGAGACCATTTTCTCGGAAGTAAATTCGCATGCATCGTTCACTAACGAGTCTATTTCCGAATAATCGCCGGTAGAAAGCGAAGATAGTGAAATTTCCTCAAAGCCGGTATTTTCGATCCCGTTTTTTATTGTCTCCATTATATTTTTCCTGTTCCGTTCCCTGACTGGTCTATATATATACCCTGCTTGACAGAATCTGCAGCCTGCGGCGCATCCCCTTGCAATTTCCACTGGGAGCCTGTTATGTACTATTTCGATAAGAGGCACAATAGGTTTTTGAATGTAATTTATGGAATTAAGGTCATAAACTATTGATTTTTTAACATATTTAGAAATTTCAGGAACATAGATTCCGTCAATGGAGGAGAGCAGTTTTTTAATATGCCTCCGGTAGTCTTTTAAGTCTTCTTGTCCGCTTCTTTTTCTAAAAAACTCGTCCTTTGTTTTTAAAACCGTTTTGCATACTTCGACGGTCGTTTTTTCCCCGTCCCCGATTATGAAAAAATCTATAAAGTCATATAATGGAAGCGGATTAAAGGTGCACGGGCCTCCGGCGCCTATTAGCGGGTCTTCGTATTCCCTTTTATTGGACATGACGGGGATGCCGGACATTTCAAGCATAAGCAGGATATTAGTATAAGAAAGTTCATATTGCAGTGAAAATCCAACTATATCGAATTTTTTTATTTCTTCGGACGACTCAAGCGAAAAAAGCGGAATCTTATTTTCTTTAAGTTTAGATACCATATCCGGATAAGGAAGATACACCCTTTCACATGCAATATCTTTTTCGGAATTAAGGATGTCGTAGATTATACCCATACCGATATGACTCATTCCAAGTTCATAAAAATCAGGAAAGGCAAGGGCGAATTTAAGAGGAATACCGGAAAGTTCTTTTTTTACCGCCCCCTGTTCCATTCCTATATATCTTGAGGGTTTTTGAACATAAGGAAAGATTTTATCGTTTAATAATTTTTTAAGGATCATGACATAAAAAAAACTCCTAAATAATTTTCATTACGGGATTAATGATTTTATTTGATTAAATGCATTTTTTTATTATATACTACTATAAAATTTTATTGAATAATTAAATTTTTTTACGTTTGCATATATACGCAATCAAAATATCTTAATGAATAATACTATTCAGCTTATTGCCATTGCGGCTATTCCAGTTCTGTTTGCAATAATTTTACATGAAATATCGCACGGTTATGTTGCCCATAAATTCGGAGACGATACGGCAAAAAACGCGGGAAGGCTTACGCTTAATCCCATAAAACATATAGACCCGTTTGGAACTATTCTGCTTCCTTTACTGTTGATCGTCATAGGTTCTCCGTTTTTATTTGGCTATGCAAAACCTGTTCCGGTCAATTTTAATGCGCTAAAGAACCCAAAAAGGGATACGGCTTTCGTGGCGGCGGCCGGTCCAACTACAAATTTCCTTCTTGCAGCGGTTTCCTTTATTTTTTTGAAACTTATTTTTACCGCTTATCCCGTCATGAATATTTATCTCTTTAATTTTATTCACTCTTTTAAGTTTCAGAACGTAAGTGGAAACGGCTCGTTTTTTCAATATTTTATCTATCCGGCTTCATTTATGCTTTTTATAGGTATTATGATAAATATTGTCCTTGGACTATTCAATCTTATCCCTATACCGCCTTTAGACGGCGGCAGGATTGCAGTAAGCATACTTCCTGAACCGTTTTCAGGATTTTTAAGCAGGTTGGAGCCGTTCGGAATATTTATTATACTTATTTTGTTACTTTTAGACCCTTATAATTTCTTCATAGTAGGCTTTAATTTTATAGTTAACAAAATAATCTTAGGACATTTATAAAATTTATATATTATAATTAATATATAATGGATATTTATAATAGGAACGAAGTTCTAGTTTATCAGCATAATATTAAACTTCCGGTTTTTGAAGGACCATTGGACCTTCTTTTAACCCTTATAAAAAAAAACCGCATAAATATTTATGATATCCCTATAAACAAGATCACGGAAGAATATTTAAAGGCGACCGGCATAAACGGATTTGATCCGAATCGTTCCGTCAACATTGAATTGGGCGGTGAATTTATCGTTATGGCTGCCAATCTTATCTACATTAAATCGCTCATGCTTCTGCCACAAGATATTTTAGACGGGAACGAAATTAGAGAAAATGACGATCCAAGAAGCGAATTGGTTAATAGGCTTATCGAGTATCAGAAGGTCAAAGAATTTTCGCTATTTTTAGAAAATAAGCCTATTTTAGGGCGGGATGTTTTTAACATCAATATTGATATTAATAATGTGAATGTGCGGGATTTTGGAAATTTAGACGAAGAAACATCTGAAATCGTTGCGTATAAATATAAAACTGATGGCGATTTTTTATATAACGCCAATATCTTTGTTTTGGCCGAAAATTTTTATTCTATTTTTGTAGAATCGAAAAAAAGGAACGAATCTTACGAACTTAAAAAACAAAATTTTTCAATCAGAGAAAAGATAATTGAAATAGTAAACCTGCTGAAAACCGTTCGGGTTACCACATTTTCGGAGTTAACATCCAAATATGTCAGCAAAGAAGAGTCTGCGGCCAGCTTTTTGGCAATTCTCGAAATGTCGCGTTTAATAATAATCAATTTAGAGCAGTTAGAGGATTTTGGAGAGATATATTTGTCTTTAGCAAATAAAAACAGGACTATATCCTATAACACAAAGATAGCCAATATAACCTGATGAAATAGAAAAAACCTGTCCTCGTAGTCTGCGACAATTATTATTATGACAAATTGTAAATAATAATATAACCTGATGAAATAGAAAAAGAAAAACCTGTCCCTGGGCATTTTTTACATAAAATATATATACATATACATAAAATAAAGGAAAGAAGCAAGTGAGTTCTTTTTATAATTCAAAAGCAATATTTGAGCAGGCCGTCTTATTTATGCCAGGAGGGGTAAATAGCCCCGTAAGGGCTTTTAAATCCGTAAATAATCCCCCTATTATAGTGAAAAAAGCGGGGGGCAGTAAAATCTATGATGTTGATAACAATGAATATATTGATTATGTTATGTCTTACGGTCCGATGATACTTGGGCATGCAGATAAAAGAGTAGTAAACGCCATTAAGGAATCAGCCGGGAATGGTTTTAGTTACGGTGCAACAACGGAAAAAGAAATCGAACTGGCAAGGCTGATCGTCAAATATTTTCCTTCCGTAGAAATGATCAGGCTTGTCAACTCCGGTACCGAAGCCGTAATGAGCGCTTTAAGGCTTGCAAGGGGTTTTACGGGTAAAGATAAAGTAATCAAATTCGAGGGGTGCTATCACGGACACTCCGACTCAATGCTCGTTAAAGCAGGTTCGGGATCTTTGACCACATCCGTCCCGTCGAGCGCAGGCATACCTCTTAACCTTTCAAAAGACACATTTGTTGCGGATTATAACGATATCAACTCCGTAAAGAGCATATTTTTAAATAATAAAAATGAAATAGCGGCCGTCATAATAGAACCCATAGCGGCAAATATGGGGGTAGTCGTACCCGAATATAATTTTTTAAAAGAATTGATAGCCGTAACTCATGAAAATAACGCTTTAATAATCTTCGACGAAGTAATCACTGGCTTTAGAGTTTCTAAGGGCGGCGCGCAGGGATTGTATAAATTGGCTCCGGATTTGACATGTCTTGGAAAAATCATTGGAGGGGGCCTTCCGATAGGAGCTTTTGGCGGGAAGAAAAACATAATGTCATATCTCTCTCCGGAAGGACCTGTATATCAAGCTGGAACGCTTTCGGGAAATCCGGTATGCGTATCTGCCGGCATAGCAACCATTAAAGCCGTAGAGGATGACAACGCGCTCGATAAAGCAAACAGTATGACCGAATATTTAGTGTCGAGCTTGGAAGAACAATTAAAAAAATATAACGATAAAATTACTATAAATTCGATTTCTTCATTATTTACCGTGTTTTTTAAGAAACCTCCGGTAACATGCTTTAAAGACGTAATAGGATCGGATTTGAAAACCTTTAAAAAATTTTTCGGTTTAATCTTAAAAGAAGGGATATTTGCACCTCCTTCGCAGTATGAAGCGTTATTTATAAGCAGTGCCCACTCTAAAGGAGATATAGATAAAACGGCCGCGGCATTTAAAAAGGCATTTAAGGAAATTTTTGAATAAAAAGCTTATGAATTTATATAATGATTATATAATATAATTATGTAATAATTTATGTAATTAATAAATAGTGGCGGTTTATGCCTTCTAATCCAAATAATATAGTAATACTTTATCATGCCGAGTGCAATGACGGTTTCGGCGCAGCTTATGCGGCATGGAAAAAATTTGCGGAAACAGCCGTATATATTCCCGTTTATCACGATTCCCCGCCTCCCAAAAAAGCGTTTAAAGCGGCAGATCTTTATATATTGGATTATTGCTACGACGAAAAAACGATGAATAAACTTAATCTGTCGGTTAAAAACTTAAAGGTTTTAGACCACCATATCAGTCTTGCCAGCGTTATTAAAAAATACGGCATATTTGATAACGATCACAGCGGATGCGTTATTTCATGGCGATACTTTCATCCTGATAAACCCGTTCCTTCTTTATTGACTTATATCGAGGATATAGATATATGGAAAAAAACCATCCCCTATTCCGATGAAATAAATTCAGCTTTATCTATTTATCCGATGGACTTTAAGGTTTGGAACGTTCTTACCGCCGCAGAAAAAATAGATGCCCTAAAAGCGGAGGGAAGGGTAATAATCAAATATAAAAATGTTTTAGTTAAAGTTGCCGGCAGAAATGCATATCCCGTAAATTTGAACGGCGTTGAACTCCTTGCCTCTAATGTAACTTCGGAAATAACCTCGGAGGTGGGGAATTATCTTTCGAAAAAAACCAAAGGCTCCCTTACATATTACATCAGAAAAAATAGGGTTATATGCAGCGTCCACAGCGACAAGGAAAACAAAGACGCGTTAAATTGCGCAGAATTTGCATCAAAAATGGGCGGAGGAGGGCATAAGCATGCGGCGGGCTTTAGCCTGCCGCTGAAAGATATCTGGTTGGTTTTACGGAGCAAAAAATAGTATTTAATATTAATAAGCCTGCATAGGAAAAGTGTATGAGCGAAGTGGTCAGTATCGTCGGAGCCGGACCGGCCGGTTTAACAGCAGCCATCGTCCTTGCAAAACATGGCTATAAGGCAAGAGTTTATGAAATATCCCCCGATGTTGGCCATCGCATGAAAGGTGATTTTCAAGGACTTGAGAATTGGAGTTCCGGCGAAAATATTACCGCTCTTTTAAAGGATATAGGCATAGATATCAATTTTCTATGCGTTCCTTATTACGGGGGTACCATATATGCTCCTGAAATTAGCCCCATGGAAATAAAATCGGACAGACCTATCTTTTTTCTTGTAAAAAGAGGCGCTGTGGCCGGTTCGCTCGATGCGGGACTGAAGGAACAGGCTCTTTTACTGGGAGTTGAAATACTTTTTAACAGCCATTTGGGCGCCGCCGAGGGCAAAGTTATCGTTGGCACCGGTCCAAAAAGGGCCGATATAATTGCAATTGGCATAACATTTGATACACAGGCAAAAGATCGGGCGGCTGTGGTTTTTAACGATATGGTAGCGCCGAAAGGATATGCCTACCTTCTTGTAAATGAAGGTCGTGGAACGATGGCTACCGTCCTTTACAGGGATTACAGGAACGGAGAAAAATATTTTGAAAGAACGCTGAAATTTTTCAAAAAGAATGTAGAGCTTAACATTGAAAACGAGAAGAGATTTGGTAATTACGGAAATTTCTTTATAAGAGACACGCAGATATATCATAAAAAAATTTATATAGGAGAATCGGCTGGATTTCAGGACTGCCTTTGGGGGCTCGGAATGAGATATGCGATTGTCTCTGGTTATATGGCTGCTATGAGCATCATCACTGGTTCGGATTATGATGCGCTTTGGAAAAAAGAACTAAAACCGATGTTGGAAACATCCCTTATTAACAGGTATTTATACGAAAAATTAGGTCATACCGGATACAGATACATGGCAAAGAAATTTGCAGAAGGCGACTCGTGCGGTTTTCTTAAGCGCAATTATAATCGCTCTTTTTTTAAACACCTTCTTTTACCCCTTGCAAAAAGAAAGTATGAAAGAAAGTTTATTGTTTTTTCGGAAGAATTAAATTTTATAAAAACCGTATGAGCGCTGCACAAATGATAAAAATAATTGCCGCAGGAGGCGATGCAGGATTGGAGGTTTATGCTTCAAACCTGTCCGAACTTTTTTCTGATTCCGCGCTGGCCATGTTCAACTTAATTACGGATACAACTGGCATTAAGGAAAGCATTATGCAAGAAATTTCGGTTAAATCAAATAGTTTAGACGGCCTTATTATTGCTTATTTGAATGAACTTATTTTTATGTTTGACGCTTACGGATTTATACCAAAAAGATTCGATTTTATTGAGTTAACGGAAAATACAGTAAAAGTAAAGGCTTACGGCGGTAAATTCGATTCTTCCAAATCGGAAAAAAGGCTTTTGATTAAAGCAGCAACGTATCATGATATCTTTGTTAAAAAAATCAATTCCGGTAAATGGAAATTAAAGGTTATATTCGATATTTAATTATATTTGATATTTAAAATGGAAAAAATTTTTAAGGGTTTAATCAGGATTAATGAAACAAAATGGGAACTACCAGCCACTTTTAAGGAAGGCATGTTAGTCAAAGGCGTAATATATGCCGATGAATCTATCATCGGCAGTGTAGATGAAAGATCAATCGAACAACTTGCCAATGTTGCCATGCTTAAAGGAATTGTTAAGGCTTCTTTGGGTATGCCCGATATTCACACAGGGTATGGTTTTCCGATAGGTGGGGTAGCCGCTGTTTCGCTTGACGGGGTGGTATCTCCGGGAGGCGTGGGGTATGATATCAACTGTGGAGTAAGGCTTCTCAAGACAAACCTGACGAAAGAAGAGGTTATTCCCGGTATTAAAGATCTAATCGAAGTCTTATATAAACAGATTCCCGCAGGCGTTGGTTCTAAAGGAAAAATTGGATTTGACAGGTCTGATTTAGATGGTATTGTCTGTAAAGGAGTAAATTTTGCCATCGAAAAAGGGTTCGGCGATAAAAAAGATTCCGAAAAAATTGAATCAAACGGATTTATAAAAGATGTTGATCCGGCTTTAATAAGCAGTAGGGCTTATATTAGAGGACTGGATCAGATCGGCACTTTAGGTTCGGGAAACCATTTTATTGAGGTTCAATATGTGGATGATATATTTGATGAGACTGCCGCTAAAAAGTTAGGTTTATTTAAAGGTCAGGTGACGATAATGATACATTGCGGTTCAAGAGGCTTTGGACATCAGGTTTGCACCGACTATTTGGCTATTATGGAAGAAATGGTTAAAAAATACAATATGTTTATTCCGGATAAAGAACTTAGTTCGGCCCCTTTAGATTCCAAAGAAGCTAAAAATTATTTAAAAGCAATGAATGGTGCGGCAAATTATGCATGGGTAAACAGGCAATTTTTGCAATATTTAGCTAAAGAGGCTTTAACCGGCTTTTTCGGAAATATAAAGGATCATTTAGAAATCGAGCTTGTCTATGATGTGTCCCATAATATTGCCAAGTTTGAAGATCATATTGTTGATGGCAAAAAGATGAAGCTTCTTGTTCATAGAAAAGGTGCGACAAGGGCTTTTATGAAGGGCCATCCCGATCTGCCTGAAATATATAAAGATACCGGCCAGCCTGTTTTAATACCGGGTGATATGGGAAGGGCATCTTTTGTTTTAGTCGGAACCGAAAAAGCAATGGAGGAAACTTTCGGTTCGACCTGCCACGGCGCAGGAAGAATTCTTTCCAGAAATAAAGCGATTAAAGAAGCAAAGGGCAGATCAATCAAAAAAGAGCTTGAAGAGAAAGGCGTAATTGTTAAATCAAGCGGAAGGGAAACCCTTGCCGAAGAGATGCCGGAGGCTTATAAAGACATTTCAAACGTTGTCGAAGTCGTTCATAAGAGCGGGCTTTCAAAAAAGGTTGCAAAATTAAGACCTATCGGAGTTATTAAAGGATAGTAAAAGTTATTTAAGTCCTTTAGTCCGGCATTTTTGCGGGTCGTTTTGAAGTGGTGGAGGGTATGGGAGTCGAACCCACGACCTATGCCATGCGAAAGCATCGCTCTGCCAACTGAGCTAACCCCCCCCCCACATATAACTTATTTACAATAAATATAATATAAAAAAAGGTCTTATTGCAATATTTATTTTTAAATTACCCGCTGATAACAGGATGTTTTTAAGCAGCCTAAACTAAGAATAATTCCTATAAAACAAGCAAATACAGGTATCATGAACTACCCCCTTAATAAATTAAAAGGCTTATACGTTTCAATGTATGACTGCTTTTTAGATATAACAAAAGCTATTGCGTTCATCCACAGGAGCATACTTAGCAGGCGTTAAGTCGGGACAATTTTTAATTTTTGAAAGTAAAAAAATTTTGAGGCGGAACTTGACTTTTTGCATATCGTAATATATTATTTATATAAATTATAATCCTAAAATATCATGATCTAAAATAATAAAATTGCCTGTGACATATATTGACTTTTAATATTACTTCTAACCATTAATTTTTAGTTTTTTTAAAAGGAGGAATAATTTATATGAGGCAAGATACAATAAATAACTTTATTCCTAAGGTAAGGCGGGAATTTAAGAGCTATGCCGTAAAAAATATTCTTTATGCCGCAAGTAATTACATTTTCCCAAAATTAAGCGACGAAACAATAGTTAAATTATCAGATAAATTAAACAACTTTAAAGCGCCGGTAGGCAAAATATTTTTCGATCATATTTTCATTAATCTTAAAAAAAAGCTTCCGTATCTTTCAAAAAACGTCAAAAAAGGGATAATTAACAATTTTATCGCAAACTTTCTTCTTTTAAGCGCCGAAAGAAGAAAATTATTTATAGAAAGAAACGGGTTTTATCCGCCCCTTTTTTATGTAATAAGCCCCTCGATGCACTGCAACCTTAAATGCTACGGCTGTTATTCTGCCAATTACGACAGAAAAGACAAACTGTCTTACGAAAAAATAAATCAGATAATAGACGAAGGAAAAACCTTCGGTATCTTTTTTTATACCTTTTCAGGCGGCGAACCATTTATAAGAAAAGATCTTATAGACTTATTCGAAAGAAACAGCAACTGTTATTTTCAGGTTTATACCAACGGATCCCTCATAGACGGAAAGATGGCTGAAAGGCTTGCAAACCTCGGTAACGTATTTCCATGCATAAGCATCGAAGGCTTTGAAGACGAAACCGACGAAAGAAGGGGGAAAGGGCATTTTAAAAAGGTTGTTTCGGCAATGAATAATTTAAAAGATAACGGAATGCTGTTTGGATTTTCTGCTACAGCTACGCGTTATAACAACGATGTTATCGTAAGCGACGAATTTATAGACTTTTATATCAAACAGGGCTGTTTTCTCGGCTGGTATTTTAACTACATCCCGATAGGGCGCGAACCCGATACTTCCTTAATGCCTACCCCGGAACAGAGGAATTATCGGAGAAAAAGGGTCGTAGAGATTAGAGAAACGAAGCCAATAGTTGTAGCAGACTTCTGGAATGACGGCGTTCTTTCCCATGGATGCCTATCCGGTGGCAGGGTTTATTTGCACGTAAATGCTAACGGCGGGGTTGAACCATGTGTTTTTGCACAGTTCGCCGCAGACAACATCTTCGACAAGTCAATGGAAGAGATTCTTAACTCCATGTATTTTAAATCCATCAGGAAAGAGCAAATAGGCGTTAGAAACAGGTTGCGTCCATGCATGATAATAGATCATCCTAAGATCTTACGAAAAGTTGTTGCTGAAGGTAATGCCAAAGCTACTCAGGAGGGCGGCGATTCGATTATCACAACCTTAAGCAGCGATATGGACAAATATTCTGAAAGCTATGGAAAGATAGCCGATAAAGTATGGAAAGATGAATATGGGAATGGGAAGTTTTTCTATACCTATGACGGAAAAAAACTTGAACTGGAGGAGGAGGATTACTACAGAAGGTCATTTTATCCATTAGAGGGCGGTAAAGACAAAAAAAAAGAAAAAGAGCAACAACTAAGTAAATAAATTAAGAATTGAGCTAAACAATAACCTGTAATAACCTGTAATAACCTGTAATTCGTAAATTAATTTAAACAATAGAACGGCGCTTATTGATACTTATCAATAGCGCCGTTTGTTTATTTTTTCATAACGATAAATCAATAAAACAGGTATAATATAATAAATATAATGGAAGGATTAAAGGCCGAAATAATAGTTCCAAAAAGCAGCGCTAATATACCATTTACCTATATAATACCCGATAGATTTAAAAAATTTTTACAGATCGGCTCTGCCGTCGTTATTCCATTTAAAAACAGGCTTACTTATGGCTTCATCTTTAATGCAACATCTGAATTTTCATCCAATAATATTAAATTAAAAGAAATTATAGATATTTCCCAATGCAATTTTTTTAACGAAGTTCATCTAAGTCTCTACAACTGGTTATCTATGTATTATCACGAAAGCATTTCAAGGGTTTTGGAAACCACTTTGCCGTCCATAGACGTAAAAAAATTTCATTTATTAGATCGCTACATAAAAATAAACAAAATAAATGCAAAATCTGATTCAAAGATTAATCCGAAGATTAATCTTAATGATGCGAGCAGGGAAAATCAGGAGAATGTGTATAACACCAATTTTGCCGGATTAACGCAAGATCAAAGACAAAGTCAAAATAATAATCCTGGCTATGACCTAACCGAAGATCAATCCGGTGCAGTAAGCAGGATAAAAAAGTTTATTCAGGAAAATTTCTACAAAACATTTTTATTGCATGGGGTTACGGCAAGTGGCAAAACAGAAATCTACCTGAATTTATTAGAATTTACTTTAAATTTAAATAAGCAGGTTATTATAATAGTTCCAGAAATATTCATAACAAATCAATTCATCTATGTAATGACAAAAAGGTTTTCTAAAATGATAAAGCCCCATGAGTTTGCCGTTTTTCACAGCAGGATCTCAAAAAGGGAAAAATTGATCAACTGGTTCAAGATACTTCACGGAGATATAAAGATAGTTCTTGGAACAAGATCAGCTATATTTGCCCCTTTGACCAATGCAGGACTTATCGTCGTGGACGAAGAACATGACAGTTCATATAAACAGGGATCGGGGCTCTTATATAATGCCAGAGATGTTGCAGTTATGATAGCAAAAAAAACCTCTTCCGTAGCCGTTCTTGGTTCCGCAACCCCGTCCCTTGAATCTTACTATAACGCAAAAGAGCTTAAAAAATACGAATATATTTTTATTAAGATGAGAGTGGGTGAAAAACCTATGCCTGAAATAAAACTCATAGATCTGAAAAATGAATTTAAGAAAGACAACGATTCGCCAAAAAACAGGTTCAGCAACGAAATGCTTTCTGAAGTTTCCCGACAGGCTATTACTAAAAACCTTGAACAAAAAAGCCAGACCCTTATATTTTTAAACAGAAGGGGGTTTTCGACATTTATTATATGTAAATCATGCGGACACCAGTTTTTATGTAAAAACTGTGCGATTTCATTAGTATATCATAAAGGAAAAGATTCTGAAGGCGGAATGTTAAAATGCCATTATTGTAGTCATACAGAAAAAGTGCCAAAGGTTTGCCCGGAATGTTTAAGCGACAATATAGAACCCTATGGAATAGGGATACAGAAACTTGAGAACAAAATCAAAGAAATTTTTGGAGAAGCGGCGATCGTCGCAAGAATAGATTCGGATATTGCCGGACAAAAAAAGGCGGGTCTTAATATATTCAATAAAATGAAAAGAGGTGAAATAGATATATTAATAGGGACCCAAATCGTCGCCAAAGGACACGATTTTCCAAACATAGCTCTTGTCATCGTGGTTTTTGCCGATAGCCTGCTAAACATCCCAGATTTTAGAAGCGGGGAAAGAACATTTCAGATACTTACCCAGGTTTCCGGCAGGGCGGGAAGAGGCGATACGCCTGGTAAAGTTATTTTTCAGACATTCAATAGCAATAATTACGTACTTGCGTATTCAGGTAGTCATAATATCGAGAGCTTTTATGAAAAAGAATTAAATTTAAGGAAAGAATACGGTTATCCGCCGTATTCAAAAATTATAGCCATTAAATTATTTGATAAAAATCTTGAAAGATTGGAAAAAAATGCTTATCTATTAAGAACGGTAATAGACAGT
The DNA here is from genome assembly GCA_021818985.1 of bacterium. GTDB lineage: Bacteria > SZUA-79 > SZUA-79 > Acidulodesulfobacterales > Acidulodesulfobacteraceae > JAKASO01. The sequence goes on along the minus strand of JAKASO010000009.1, from coordinate 26,821 downwards.
ATAGTTGTTCCTAATTCCGGATTTTCAAAAATTTCCATTCTTGGTCCTTCTCCCTGCCCAATTCCCAAATTAAAAAATAATTTCCGGTACCAGATTATTTTAAAATTTCCAGACGGCGCCAAAAATGGCCTGACGAAGCTTCATAAAGCGCTCGAGATAATTAAGGGGCATCCGTCGGTAAACCGGTATTTTTTAAATAAAAAATTTCTTATTGATGTTGACCCTAATATACTTATATGATAAACTAAATCAAAATTGCGAGGTTATCGGTTATTATGAATAAAACGGATTTCATAAGTCTATTTGCGGAAAAAAATAACATTCCGGTCAAAATGTCCGAGGCAATTGTCAATTCTATCGTGAATGCCATGAAGGAGGCGCTGGTTCACAAAAGAAGGATCGAAATACGGGGATTTGGCAGTTTTAAGATTAAATCGTACAAGTCATATACAGGCAGAAATCCAAAAACGGGCGAAAAAATAGTGGTGAAAGAAAAATCAACTCCATTTTTTAAGATGAGTAAAACCTGCAAAAACAGCCTCATTAACGAAAACAGCCAATAAATCTAAACTCCCCTTTAAATTATTAATATCCATTCCATGCAGGAAAATAAGCTTAAATTTTATATAAAAACTTACGGTTGCCAGATGAATTTTCATGATTCGGCTCTGCTGGAAGAAGGAATGCTGCAAAAGGGGTTTAAAAAAACTTCATCCGGTGTAGATGCCGATATTATAATCCTTAATACATGCAGCGTCAGAGAGCATGCCGACCATAAGGTGCTTTCGGATATCGGCAGAATAAAGACCGGTGAAGAAAAAAAAGACGGTAAAAATGGTAAAAAGGTAATACTTGCCGGTTGCTATGCAAAACAGAAAATAATGTCCGCCACATCGGGCGCTATAAATGAAAATATAAAAAATATAAATGAAAAGCCTCTTCCGGTAAATTATCTGTTCGGTCCCGAGGATATTCTTTCAATACCCGATGTTTTGGCAAACGGCTATACCCATAGCGGCAAAAAGATATATTGTGAAGCGGCACCTAATAACGATTTGTATTACAGTAAAATAAAAAATTTATCTAATAATAAATATAAATTTAAAGATGCTCATCCAAATTCATCTGAATTTATAAAAATCACCGAAGGCTGCAATAATTACTGCAGTTATTGCATTGTTCCGTATGTCAGAGGAACGGAAAGATCCACACCTTCGGATATTATTCTTAAAACAATAAAAAATTACGCGGAAAAAGGGGTAGGTGAAATAGTGCTGTTAGGTCAAAATGTTAATTCGTATAGATCCCCTGACGATAATAGTCATGATTTTGTTTTTTTATTAAAAAAAGCCTCCGAAATCGAAGGGATACGAAAAATAAAATTTTTAACATCCCATCCTAAGGATATAAACGATAGCGTGATTGAATTAATAGCCGAGTGTGATAAAATATCGAAGGAACTGCATCTGCCGTTTCAATCCGGATCCGACAGAATACTCAATGCTATGAACAGGGAGTATTCCAGAGCGCGCTACTTAAATATCATAAAAAAGCTTAAATCGCGCTGTCCAGCTATAGTATTATCAACCGATATAATAGTCGGTTTTCCCGGAGAAACGGACGAAGATTTTGAAATGACGCTTTCGCTTATGAAAGAGGTTGAATTTAATTTCATATTCGGATTTAAATATTCCCCCAGACCTTTTACAAAGGCTTATGGTATGGAAGATAACGTAGCTTTAAGTATTAAGAAAGCAAGGCTGAACAGGGTATTTGAGGTTCAAAAAGAAATATCGAATTCCACCCCGAATAGACTGAAATAGATTGATAGGAAAAGAATACGATGTTATAATAAAGCTTTACGGAGAACTTTTGTGATTGCGGACTTTCATACGCATACAATATTTAGCGATGGAGAGCTTGTACCTTCGGAACTTATTAGAAGAGCTGCCTATTCCGGTATAAGCACGCTCGCCATAACGGATCACGCCGATTTTTCCAATATAGAGTTCATCCTTTCAAATATTATTAAAATATGCGATAAGATAAATTCTTTAAATATAAATATAAGTAATAATTTCAGGGTTATGCCCGGGGTCGAAATAACGCACGTTCCTCCTTCTTTGATCGGCGGGGCTGTTTCACTTGCCAGAAAAAGCGGAGCAGTTATAGTAATAGTACATGGGGAAACCTTAAACGAACCTGTCGAAAAAGGCACAAATTCTGCCGCATTAAAAGAAGATATTGATATTCTTGCCCATCCGGGCTTAATTACCGAAGAAGATACCTTAGACGCAAAAAAGAACGGTATTTATCTGGAGCTTTCATATAGAAAAGGACATTGTTTATCAAACGGGCATGTTTTTGGTATAGCAAAAAAAACCGGCGCAAACCTTGTAATCTCCAGTGATGCCCATAGTCCGAACGATATCATGAACGAAAAGATTTATAATAACGTAGCATACGGAACCGGACTAAACAATAGAGAACTTGAGAAAATTAAAACAAATGCTTTAAATATTGTCCATAAATATTACCCGTAAGCATCTTAATATTATTTAATATATCATTTAATTTAATTTTTCTTCATCATTGAAATCATTGAAGTAAGAAGCCCAGCAGTAAGGGCAGGGTAGTTCACAACAAAAGAAAAGCAAAAATAGAGGATGTAAAAAAATGGCAATTATCGATATGGATTTTTTTAAAAAGAACAAGCTTTATTTTATTTCAGCAGCCGCGATAATTATTATAACAATCGGCATAATAAGCTTTATTAAATATGAAGGTTATATAAAAGAGGAAAATGCCTCGCTCATGCTTGGAAAAGCCGTTAGGCTTTATCTTGCATATCATGGTAAAAATACAAAAAGCTTATCGGATTCTATAAGTATCTTAAAAAAATTAAAGGCTAAATACCCCGGTGCCAAAGCACACACTATTGCAAACTTTTACATGGCATCGGATTACCTTTATCTTAAAAGATTTAATAAATCCGCGCATTATTTGTTAAGATACGTAAAAATATATCCGGTCCCCCATGCAAGCAATTTAAGCTATTTAGCTTATAGTGAACTTGCAACAGATGAGATAAATTTAAAAGACTATAATTCTGCGATAAAATATCTTGCAAAAATGGCAAAAATAAACAATATCAAACTTCGGGAATATGTCTTGCTGGAAGAGGCATCTATATATGCAAGATTAAACAAACATAAAAGAGCCGTTGCGATTTATAAAGGCATCCTCGAAAACGATGCCTTGACGAAAAACCGCAGTTATATAGAAAATCTGATCCAGCTTAATTCCATTAAAAAATAAAAAACAGGCAAAAATAAAAATAATTAAATAATTATAATAATATAATTATAATATAAATAGTTAAATAATAATGGCCCATCCAATCAATGTCGCTTTTATATGGCATTTTCACCAGCCTTATTATAAAAACAACTATTCAAACGAGTTTTTAATGCCGTGGGCAAGGTTGCATGCAACAAAAGATTATTATTTTATGCCTGCTCTCGTAAAGAATTTTCCGCAGATCCATTGCACCTTCAATATCTCTTCATCCCTGCTTATCCAAATAGAAGATTATGCTCTGAATTATGATAAGGAGCCGTTAGATAAATTTTATAGGCTTTCAAAAACGGAAGCCGCCAAACTTTCGTTAGACGATAAGATATTTATCGTCAATAATTTTTTTAACTCCTGCGCATCCAGCAACAATTTTTTTAAAAAAAGCCGGAGGTTATACAGCCTATTTCTCAGGCTTTCCAATGCCGAAAACATTTCCATAATGTCCGAAGAAGAAAAGGCTGGACTATTCAGCGATCAGGATATCTTGGATATAATTGTCTTATCCAATCTTCTATGGATAGATCCGTTATCTATCGAAAATGACCAATTCCTTTTTAACTTAAAAAAAAAGGATCTTAATTTTACCGAAAAAGAAAAGGCAATTTTTATAAATGAAAAAATATCCGAAATCATAAATAAGATAATTCCTGTCTTTAAAGAACTTACAGATAAAGGACAGATAGAAATCTCGGCAAGCCCATTCTATCATCCCATATTACCCCTGTTATGCGATACAAGCGTGGCAAATTTTAGTAATCCTAACATAATCCTGCCGCCTAAACCGTTTATTCATCCGGAGGATGCCGATCGCCAGATAAAAAGCTCGATAGATTTTTTCAAAGACAAGTTAAACTGCAAAATTCAAGGATTATGGCCGTCCGAAGGAGCGGTTAGCGAAAAGGTAGTAAGTCTTGTTATAAAAAATAAAATAAAATGGATAGCTTCGGACGAGGACATCCTAGGCAATTCTATCGGCGTGGACCTAAACCTGCCGGACAACAGAAGGATCTTGTACAAACCTTACGTTCTTAAACGGGGAAATGATTATGTATATATTATTTTCAGGGATCGCCGGCTTTCCGATCAAATCGGTTTTAAGTATTCTGCTTATGACCCTAAGGATGCTGCTTCGGACTTAATAAATAACATTAAAAACATAGCTATAAGTATTGGAAATGACAATAAAAATGGTGTTGGAGTGGTGCCAATTATATTAGACGGCGAAAATGCTTGGGAGTATTATGAAAATAACGCTCTGGATTTTTTTAATTATCTTTATGAAGGAATATCAAAAGAGGAGCTTATAAATACAGTAACCGTCAGCGAACATTTAAAACCGGTAGAAGAAAATCTTAAAATAACCTCATCTTATGAATTTGAAGATATTAAATGGAAAAGTGAAACGGGGTTGCCCTTTGAGCAGGTGCGTAATATTCCCCTTATATACCCGGGTTCATGGATAAACCACAATTTTAATATATGGATCGGGGATGAAGAAGACAACAAAGCATGGGATTTGTTATTAAAGACCAGAAACTATTTAGAAAATTACACAAAACCGGTTAAAGACCAACAAAAATTAAAAAACGCCTGGGAGCAGATATATATTGCCGAAGGAAGTGATTATAACTGGTGGTATGGAGATGATAGAACATCTGGCATTGACGAACAATACGATGAGTTATATAGGATTCACCTTGCCAATGTTTACGAATTCCTGGACGAGCCGGTCCCGGACGAGTATTATATTCCCATAATAACCAGCTTCCAAACGGTCAGGCCTGCATTTAATATTGTGTCCTATATAAACCCCTCTATAAACGGCGTAGTGGACAACTACTTTGACTGGCTTGGAAGTGCCGTTTACTTTCCAAACATTATATCCGGAAAAGCCATGGCGCATACAGATAGATTTATAAGATCCATACATTATGGATTTAATGAATCTAATATTTTTTTTAGAATAGATTTTTTTAAAAAAAATATAAAACATCTTACAGATAAAGACCTTTTGATCGGATTTATCGAACCAGAGGATTATAAAATACATAACGAATTTTATAAAAATACCCGGATGGATTGGGATGTTGTATCTTATCTATTGAATGGCCGCGGTAATCGCTACGCTATTAACGGGTGTTTTAAAGAAGTATTGGAATTGCCGTTGCCGGTCAGTTCTTTAAACTTAAAACCGCTCGATATTGTACAATTTTTTATTATTTTAACCTTTAAAGAAAATATGCTGGTTGAAATTGAACGAATACCGGTCAGCGGCTATTTTGAATTCGCCGTGCCGGATAAAAACTTTGAACTTTCTAATTGGTTAGTTTAATTTGAATAATATTTAGTGTTATTGATGTCCCATAATGAACATTATGTAAACTGAAATAACAAAATTTTCGATTTATACAATATTAATCCTATAAATAAGGAATAAACTTACATAAATTAAATCAAATGCCACCCTATTCCGTATTTATTTTTATCTTTTACCCGTTAGCTTTTTTATTGGAATTTTGCATAGGAGGCTTTCATTACCGCCTGCACCCCGTCAATTTAATAGGCAAGCTCGCGGGGTTTTTTGAAAAGCTATTTTATAACATATCAAACGGTTTTTTATCGGGATTATTTTTTAATCTGATAAGCATTTTAACAATCACGGCTATTTTCGCTATTTTGGACTTTATATTTATTAAAGTTTCAATTATTTTATTTTACATATTTTTCGTATATATAATTGCTTCTTTTCTTTCGACAGGCGGTTTAACATCCACAAGCTTTAAAATTTATAAGGATTTAAAAAACGACGATACGGCTGATGCAAGAAAAAACCTTCTATCTCTTGCCGGACGAGACAGTATGACATTAGACGCTTCTAAAATTGCGCGCGCCGTGATAGAATCAATAGCGGAAAATACCGGCGACGGCATCGGCTCAGTGCTTTTCTACTTGGCCTTAGGGGGCATAACCGGAGCGGTTATTTATAAAACGGCTAACCTTCTCGACTCTACGGTCGGCTATAAAAACAAGAAGTATGAGAAATTCGGCAAGTTTTCGGCGCGGTTAGACGATATTTTAAATTACCTACCGTTTAGGATAACGGCTTTTTTTATGCTGTTGTCCGTCTTTATGCTTAGTATAACAGGCGGCAAAAAATACGATTTTAGAAATGCTGCTAAATCCTGGAAAAGCTTTAAAAAAGACCATCCAAGTCCAAATGCAGCTCAGCTTGAATCCGTAATGGCAGGCGCGCTGAAAATAAAATTAGGCGGCGTAAATTTTTACGGCGGAGTGGAAAGCAAAAAACCCTTAATCGGTTTTAATTATTATGATAATGCGGATAAGGAAAACATAATAGAAGCGATTCGCATTATGGAACTGACTTCTATCCTGCTTATAATTTTCTATACTATAATAATTTATTTAATATCAATAACTTATATATTGTAATTTAAATTTTTACTTTATTTTTTAATTTTATTAAATATGCTTTTTAAGGTAAAGTTATTTTTGCTTTTCTCTTCTTCTATTAAATTTACTAAAATTATCAGGCCCCCCGTCTTCCCTCCAAATGCCCCTTCGTCCCCTTTAGATGCAAACCTGACTTTATTTCCGTTCTTTATATTTATACCGGAGCTGTTAAAATCCAAAGTAAGCTCCTCAGACGATCTGATCCTGCCGTTTCCACCGCAGTTAGAGCACTTATACAATATTATATCCCCGTAACCGTCGCATAGTTCGCAAGTATCTAAAAACCCCGTCCTTAAATTCTTAATAGTTCCTGTTCCGCCGCACCGCTTACATATCACTATTAAAGTTCCTTCTTCTTTTCCCGTTCCGTTGCAAGACGGGCATTTTATAAACCGTTCGAGCATGATATTTTTTTTAATGATATTTTGATTGGAAGAATTAATTTCATCCGAAGAAAAACTTATTTCCATGTTGATATCAGCGCCATCCCTTAATCGAGATCTATACGGAGAAAATTTTTTTTCGGATAGTCCTTCTTTTTCCTTTTCCTTAAGTAAAATATCGTATGATATTCTTTTATCGGGATTTGAAAGCACCTTGTATGCTTCATTAATTTCCATAAATTTTTCTAATAGAACCGAAGATGAATAGTCGGATTCCGATGGTGATAAAAGGCCGGAGGAAGACGAATTGTTTTTATTTTTATCTGGATGGTATAAAACGGCTAATTTTCTAAAATGGCTTTTTATCAGGCTATCGCTGGCGTTTCTGGGTATTTCTAAAATTAAATAATAGTCCTTCATGGCATAAAAGTATGACCTTCAAATTTTTGAATGGCTTTTGTTAAATATTCAGGTATTTTTACGGGCTTAAAAGTGTTTTTATCAACGCACACTAAAACGGTATGCCCAAAAACAACATTTTGCTCCAGATTATCGTTATCCTTTTTTGTCACATAATATAAAAAATTAAAACTGGTATTTTTTATATAATTGACTTTAGCATAAATTTTAAGAACATCTTCAAATCTTGCCGGAGATATATAATTACACTTTGATTCGGCGACCACAAAATAGTAACCGTTATCTTCTATATCAATATAATTATACCCGATGTTTTTAAGGTACTCTGTTCTTGCAACTTCAAAAAACACGTAATATTTACCGTAATAAACAACCGACATGGAATCCGTCTCTTCATATCTAACCCTGAGTTCCGTCCAAAAGTTAAATTCCCGGAGATCCATAATGTGATTAGAATTATTGTGCATTTATATAAAAAATTTATTGAATTTTATTATAAAGCGAAATATATTCTTCGATAGACCTGCTCCATAAAAAGTCTTTTTCCATTGCATTTTCTATAAGTTTATTAAAAGTATTTTTATCGTTAAAATAAATATCCAAAGCGCTATTAACAGATTTTAACAGTTCTTCTGCCGAAAATCCGTAAAATTTAAATCCATCGGCCTCGTTTATATTTGTACCGTCGAAATTTATGATCGTATCGTCCAACCCGCCGGTTCCATGCACAATCGGAATAGTACCGTATTTCAAACTGTACATCTGATTAAGGCCGGATGGCTCGTATTTTGAAGGCATTATGAAAAAATCGCTGCCGGCTTCTATTTTATGAGATATCTGATTGTCATACATTATTTTAACGGAGATATTTTGAGGATAGGTTTCCGCCATTTTTTTAAATCCGTTCTCTATTTCTTTATTGCCGGTTCCAAGAACGATGATCACCCCTCCCCTTTTAATTATTTCCGGAATAGCGTCCATAAAGACCGGAAAACCCTTCTGGTCTTCAAGCCTTGAAACTATACTTATTACAGGTTTATCCATCAAAGCTCCGTCAAATTGCTTGCCAAAAAAAACCGTAAGCAAATCTTTTTTACACGATTTTTTACCTGTTTTAAAATTTTTTATCGAATAATTTTTTACTATATGCTTATCTATTTCGGGATTCCATTCGTCGTAATCAACGCCGTTCAATATTCCAAAAAGTTTATCTTTTTTGTTTTCAAGGACACCGTCAAGTCCAAAACCATATTCTTTTGTCTTTATCTCTTCAGCATATTTTCTGCTTACTGTATTAACCGCATCAGAAAATTCGATCCCGCCTTTAAGTAGATTGATATTGCCGTAATATTCAAAGCCGTCGATGTTAAATAATAAACTATTTAAAGATGCGCAGGAAAACTGTTCTTTTGGAAATATTCCCTGATAACCTAAATTGTGGATCGTTAAAAGTATTTTTGAAGGCAGTTTGAACTTAAATTTAGCAAACGCCGGAACTAAAGAGGTCTGCCAATCGTTGCAATGAATTATATCGAATTTAAATTTATTATCGGTTACAAAAGTCAGGGATGCGGAACAAAAAAGAGCAAATCTCAAAAGATTATCTTTATAATCTTTATCGTCTAACCCATATAAAGCATCCCTGTTAAATAAAAAATCATTTTTAAAAAAAAGAACATTCACGCCTTTATACTTATACGGTAAGATATCAAAAAACTTCAATTGATTTGCTATATTTTTTTGGGCGGTATTAGTTAACTCTAAAGTTTTTAAACATTCTAAAGGAGGGTCTATTTCTAATTTTTCGATCTTTCCTGCGATCCGGAAATTTTGATGGCTGACCTGTTTGTAGTAAGGAAGGCAAAGGGTTACATTTATCCCTTTTTTAACGAGATTAACGGAGATTGCTTCAGAAACATCGGCAAGGCCGCCGGTTTTGGCAAACGGAAAACATTCGGATGTCATAAACAGGACATTCATACGGCAACCTTTTAAAAATTATGTTTTTTTTCAAACTCTTCTTCTTTTGTTTTACACTTGATACATAGGGTTGCCTCCGGTCTAGATTCTAATCGTTTTTCAGAGATTTCCCCGCCGCAGCTTGAACATATTCCATAGGTTCCGTCATCTATCCGCTGAAGAGCTGCTTTTATTTTAGGAATAAGCTTCCTTTCCCTGTCCCTGATCCTGAGTTCAAAATTTCTGTCGGATTCAAGAGTCGCCCTGTCCGTCGGATCCGGAAAAGTTTCATCTTCTTTAGCCATACTATCAACCGTCTTTATAGCTTCGTTAAGTATAGCATCTAATTTTTTATTAAGTATGTTCCTAAAATACAGGAGCTGTTCAGCATCCATAACCAGTCATTACCTTATCTTAAATAGACTTAAATAAAAATATAAAATAAATATCCAAATTAGATTAGCAAACTGCTTTTCCGCCCTCAATGAGCTTTGTCAATGAGCTTTAATGAGCTTTATAGTTCCTTTATAACTCATTTATGATTAGATTAATTAATGGTTAAAAGCGATTATACCATAATTTTTTAGAAAACATAAAAGTAATTAATAAAATTTTATAATATTATAATTATTTAACCTTTGAGCAGGTTTAAATCCTGCTGCCCTGATCAAATTCACCATTTCATTTTCGCTGACCATTGAATAACAAGTGCCTGCCGCTTTTACGACATTTTCTTCGATCATTGTAGAACCAAAATCGTTAGCACCGAAAGCAAGGGCGGCCTGAGCCATTTTAGAACCTTGAGTTACCCATGACGTTTGTATATTATCGAAATTATCTAAGACGATCCTTGAAACGGCCAATATCTTAAGATAGTAATGGCCGTAGGTATTTCTTGAGTTCAATTTGGTGTTTTTACTCTGAAAGTTCCATGGAATAAATGCGCGAAATCCACCTGTTTTATCCTGAAGACTGCGAAGCTTAAACAGATGCTCGATGATCTCTTCGTCTGTTTCTATAGTGCCGAACATCATCGTCGCGGACGAATTTAGTCCGGCATCATGGGCTTTTTCCATAACTTCAAGCCATCTTTCGGCGCTTATTTTATTTGGACTGATTTTTTCTCTAACCCTGTCAACCAAGATCTCGGCGCCTCCGCCTGGGATAGAATCCAGGCCGGCTTCTTTTAAAAGCAAAATAGTTTCTTTAACGGTTATATCAAAATTATCTGAAAAAAAACATATTTCGGGAGGCGAAAAACCGTGGATATGAATATTAAACCTGTTTTTAATCGAAGATAAAAGCCTTAAATAAAAATCAAAATCAAGATCGGGGTTCAATCCTCCCTGAATCAATATCTGTGTTCCGCCTAACTGCAAGGTTTCTTCCACTTTTTTAAAAAGGCTTTCCTGAGTTAAAACAAAAGCGTCTGCTTCGCCGCTATTGCGATAAAAGGCACAAAACCTGCATTTTGAAGAACAAATATTGGTATAATTTATATTTCTGTCTATGATAAAAGTAACAATACCGTCCGGATGCTTTTCTCTTCTCACCGAATCGGCCAACTTTCCAAGTTCTATGATGTTACTGTTTTTAAGAAGCTTTAGAGCCTCGGCTTTATTTATTCTTGACATATTTTTTTTCCGTATTTTCAACGTTAAAAATTTTGTGTATTCTTTGCATACCGCTCCCCTGCTTTTATTATGAAAATATGAAAAGGCAAGGGATTTACTTCTGGGATAAATCGGGCGGCTTTAGCCGCAAGGCCTGCGGCAAGGCATAATTTTATATAACTTTATAATATATTTCTTCTATCGCGTTAAGGATTGATTTGCCTATCATTCTTTGGAGAAAAGGCTTTTTTATGCCCGCGTAAACAGCCTTTTCCGGCTTGACATTAACTTCCCTGCACAGGTCTTCTAAAGCTTTATCGAAATCAGAAACTTCGTCTATAAGCTTATTCGACAGAGATTTTCCAGCAGAGAACAGTTCGCCGGTCGCAAGCTTTAAAACGTCTTCGGCAGGTATCTTTCTTCCTTTGGATACTATATCTATAAATCTTAAATAAACATCTTCCTGAAGCTCGTCAATGCTTGCCCTCTCCTCCTCGGAATATTTTCTTGTAAATAACCACATATCTTTATGCTTGCCTTTTTTAAGAACTTCATATCCTATGCCTAACTTTTCGAGGACATCTTTTAAAACTGGTTTCATGCTTATGACGCCTATCGAACCAACCATTGCCGAAGGAGGGGCGTATAACTTTTCTAAAGAGCAGGCTATCATATAACCGCCTGAAGCGGCTACTTCGAGATAACCGTAAAGTTTTTTACCCTTTTTTTCAAGCTTTTTAAGAGCAAAATAAAAAAGCTCGGAATGTATAGCGCTGCCCCCGGGGCTGTCAATTACAAGCATAACACCCTTAACGGACTTTATCTTTTCTATTTTTTTTAAAAGATCTATATAAGGTGTTACATTTTGCGATGTAATCGCACCGGAAAAGCGGATTATCACAACTTTTCTGCGTTTAAATATGGACATGCCGATAACCTTTAGCGATATATTTTATTTACATTAATATTAAATTTTATATTAAAATATATTAAAATTTATTTTCGGAGGCTTTTAATATCCCGTCGGCTATTTTTGAACTGTCGGCGTATGTTCCCATTTCAATTTTTGATTTTATTTCGCTAAGGCGGTCTGCCTTTAAATGCAGGGATGAAAGAATCCTGTTTTTCAGTCTCCTTATGAATTCGGCATCGCTTAATATATTTGTGGAATCGGGCGAAATGTCGCCGGAAACGGCTTTGTCGCCGCCGGTTGTTTTACCCGCGCCCACACTCTCTTTATCCTCTTTATTTTTTTCCTCTTTATCTTCCCTCTCTTTATTTTTGTCTTTACCTATATCTTCTTTTTTGGCCGGCATCACAACGGAAGCATCGCCAATTGGCAAGGCGTTTAAATTAAAATTAAAATTAAAAACTAAAGTATCATTTTTAATTGTTGGACTTAAGTTACTTAAGTTATTGGTGTTTAAGCTTAATTTATTGTTAAACTCATTCAAAAAAGTACTTTCGGCAATTCTGACAAAATTCTCGTTTACTGCGCTCATCAGCTTAAGCAGGCCTTCCCGCGAAGATGTGCTTGTGGTCTTTACGACGTTAAGGATAACGGCGTCATTGGAAACAAAACTTACCGCAAGTTTTAGCGGCATATAATACCCTTTGCCGGTACCGCTGCACGATTCAAATTCGTAATAAAGAGCCTCGGGAATAGCGGCTTTAAATAAATTTCCATTAAAAGATAGAATACCGGTAAAAAAGGGTGTATGTCCTTCGATGTCAACTAAGCTTGCATCAACAACTTCATTTAATTTTATTATACCTAAAAGGCTGGCTAAATTCCTGTTTATCAGAATTTTAGGTATCTGATCGGGAGGAAAAGTGATGTTAAATTCAACTGAAATATTGCTCAATTGCTGTTCCATAATAAATTGGTCTCCAAATGGGAAAGTTAAAAAGTTAAATAGAATAATATATACTGAAGCTGTATTATTTGTTATTATGCAAAATAAAGGCCTCTAATGCCTTACAGACTTTTCCTCTAGAAACTTCAAGCTTTGCAGTGGTATCGTTGATCTTTTTTTGCACAATACCGCTGGTATTTACTGCCAGAGCCTGCATGGGGAGTGCCGGCTACCTTTTCTCTTTTCTATAAGGGGAATATCTGCAATAATTTGCCGGATCTTCGATTATATCCTGAATAAAAATATAAAAATACTTATAAAACTTATATAATGCTTATAATTTTGAATAGTTATAAAATAATTATCAAGAAGTACTCTTAAAGCGGGGAGATTAACCCTTACACAACATAATCGTAACTATCCGGTAAAAACTTTAATTTTTATTTTAAACTTAAATTTAGCGCTATTTGAAAAGTAAATTATTTATTTATTGGTATAAGTATAGCAAATTACACAATTTTTTAAGAAAAGCTATTTTATCAGTATTTTTTTAATCTTTAACGGAAAATAATTATTTTCCGTTATATCCCCCCATACCTGCCTCTTTTCGTTTCCTCTGTCTATTCATAGCTATTCGTAAGATCTTAGTTTTGCCCTTAATTTTATTATCGCCTTGGAATGAATTTGGCATATCCTCGATTCGGTAAGATTAAGCATGCTGCCAATCTCTTTGAGCGTCAGTTCGTCGTAATAATACATCATCAATATGTTTTTTTCGATAACATCCAAAGTATCAATATACTTTCTAAGTATTTGCTTTTTTTCTTCCCCAACAAGATCGTCTATCGGTGCAGGCTCATTACCTTCGATATTTTCTACTGATTCCGCAAAATTACTTGATTTGCCGACAAAATCCATCTTGGATAAAAATGAAGCCCCCCTTATTTTATAAAGCATATAGTTAAATTCGTTCAGGCTCACACCAAGTTCCTGAGCTACTTCAATATCCTCCGGCATTCTATTTAATTTTTGCTCAAGATTAAGATAGGCTCTTTCAATTTTAGTTGATATCTCCCGGGTATTTCTCGGCATATAGTCAAGTTTTCTGATGCCATCCAATATTGAACCTTTGATTCTTGTAATTGCATATTTTTTGAAATTTTCATTTTTAGAAGGGTTAAATTTAATTGCCGCATCAATCAGCCCGCTAATGCCGAATTCAAGCATGTCGTCTTTATTAACAAGCCCGTGAAATTTGATCATCATAAAACCTGCAACATTATTGATCATATTAAAATTTTCTTCTATCAGTTTTTTTGCTTTTTCGTCTATTTTGTTCATATAAGATTTAATAAGATTAAATCATTATAACATTATAATAATAACATTATTATAATAACAACATTATAGTAGCATTGTAATAATAGCGTTATAATTTTCTTATCTTTTGTAATTTTAATCGCTCTTTTTTAGATAAACGATGCGGATTTCCTCGTTTTTTGCCACTATTTTTTCTATCGCCTTTTTCGTCTAATTCTTCGTATCCCTCATTGCGGGCGTTATCAGTATTGCCGGCGGAAATTCTGCTTTCTTCAATAATGCCATATATCAATAATTTGAATTCCTCGGGGCTTATACAAGAAACGTTATAGATCTTTTCTGCATATCTTTTAATTTCATTATCGTTGGTAACAACCAGCGCATTTTCAGCAATACTAACCATTCTCATAATAACTTCGTCGGCTTTTTCCCCTCTTTTTGAATAAACGATTTCTATATTATCTATGGTATATCTTGCTTCGGACGGCTCATCCGTTTTATAACCATCAAAAACGACTACCACTTTATTTTTTTTTACATTATAATACTGCGATAATAAATTTATCGTCTTATTTCTTAATTCTTGAAGCTTTTCCGCTTTGATGTTTATCTTAGGATAAGAATTAAATATAAAATTATAGCCGTCAATTATAACCGTAATCATAATACTTAAAATTATAAAAGAAATGGGCGATAGTAGTCAAACATAAAATAATAAAATAAATAAATATAATTAATTATTAGTAATCACTAGTCGCCCATGATAAAAAAATATTTAACCTTATTTATAAGCATTTGTATTACTCTCGGTTATCCCGGAATCGTTTTTCTTATGGCGCTTGAATCGTGCGCTCTTCCTGTCCCATCCGAAATCGTTCTGGGGACGGCAGGATTTCTTTCGGGCGAGGGAAAATTAAATTTTTATATCGTCGTTCTTTCTGCGACGGCCGGAACGGTTTTGGGTAGTTCGCTCCTGTATTTGATCGGTAAAAAAGGCGGAAGGTATCTTTTTATAAAATTCGGCAAATATCTTTTAATAAATAAAACCGATCTTGAAAGGGCGGAAAAATGGTTTAAAAAATATGGCGGTCCTGCCGTGTTCGCAGGCATGATGCTCCCCGTTATAAAAACATATATAGGCTTTCCACCCGGAGCATCGCTGATGAACTATAAAAAATTTTTAATATTTGCCTTTTTGGGTTCTATTATATACAATTTTATCGTTACTTATTTAGGACTGGAATTAGGCAGGAATATCAGGCTGTTAATGCCCTACTTTCATAAATTCGGCATGGCTGCGGCTATTTTTACATTGATCCTGATAATATTATATTTATATTTTCATATAAAAAGGGCGTTAAAATAATAATTTCAATAAAAATAAAATATTTTAATTTTACTTGTAATGTATGTATATATTTGATTTTTTTTCAAAGAAAAAGAACCATTCGGCGGCAACCGGCAGATTTGCCACATATCAGGAAATAGCGGACAATTTCTATAACTGTCCGCCCCTTAAAGAAAAAATAAGCGTTTTAAAAATTTTAACCGGAATATTTTTTTTGATCTTTTTTATTATTTCGCTATCATCTTTTTTCTACCTGCAGGAGCGATTAACCTCTGATATCGCCGTCCAGTTTAATATTTTTAGCGCCATTATAAGCGTCATCTTTCTAATAGCCATTTTATTTTTATTTCTGCCCTACTTTTTTAATAAGAAAAATATAAAAAAAGCCGGCTTTCGGAACTTTTTTAAGCTTGGCATGTTGAGTAAAACAATAATCGGCATTGACAGGAACAAGAGATTTGAACACTGCATGATCATTTCCCCGACAGGTGGCGGCAAAACCTCAAAATATATTATTCCCGGCATTAAAAACGACGCATCCTATTCCAATACCAGTGTTTTTGCTATTGATATAGACAGTCCCTATCTTTATACGAATGTAAAGCACGAATGGCTAAAAAGAGGCAAAACGGCTATAAATTTTGATCCTTATTTTGAAAACACTGCGCATTTTAACCCATTAGTAAATAAATATAACGAAATTATATCGAACGAAAAATTATATGAACTGTCGTCTGCCCTTTTCCATCCAGATGCGGATAATATAAAAACAGGCGACATGCATGCTTACAGGTATTATGCAAGGAGGGCATCCGATGTTTTTTACGCCTGTTTGCTCTATCTAAAATATAAATATGGCGTTAAATATTTTAATCTCTCTACCGTCTTCAGATTTTTAAAGAAGGGAGCTAAATTTATCGAAAAAGAAGTCTCTTCCTATAACGGCTTAAACGATAAGCTTATAAAAGAGGGATTCAATAATCTTTTTGAACTCCCCGTCTATGAAAGAGCTAAGGTCATAACCGATATCATCAACGAGTTAAGTTTTTTAAGGAACGAAACAACTTCGAACGCTTTTAAAACATCGGATAAAAAAGACAGTAATTTCACGTTAGGAGATATTTTTGAAAGGGATACCCTTTTAATAGCCGGCATCCCGAAGGAGAAATTAGGCGCAGGTGGGGCAAAAATGATGTCATTTTTAACCGATATGGTTATTAAAGAAATATACGAACACAGGCGCAAACGATTAAAAAATGCCGATGCTGCCCTTGATGCCGCTGGTAATAACAATAACGACAATAACAATAAGATTACGGGCAATTACGTTAAAGATAAAGATATTAATGGCAATCTTTACGATGCCGGTATAAAAAATGATTTATACAATGAAGCATCTGTAAAAGAAGACACCGATATTTATTTATATTTGGATGAATTCCCCGCTTTAACTCTTAATAATTTCGACGTAGAGCTTGCAAACCTCAGAAAGACAAAAACAGGCGTTTTAATAACAGTTCAGGACATATCTTTTTTAGAGGAAAAATATGGCAACGCCTCTTTGATAGATTCGAACATAGGCACTCATATTATAATGGGACATGCAAGCAACGATACATGCGAAACATACTCAAAAAAGATGGGTAATAAGTACGTCTTACATAAGGAAAAAATGAATACCGCCAATCACGAAGGAATTTTCCCCGGAAACGTTACGATGCATGAAACCCCCGTTTCTTCAGGTCTTTATCCATTAATGAACCCGGACGAGATCAAAAATATGGACACGGATAAAGTCTTGATATTCACTAAATTCACAAATCCGTTTATATTGAATATCTAAAAATTAATTATTTTTAACCTACCGCAAAGCCCTGATTTTTAATGGTCGGGACGACTGGATTTGAACCAGCGACCCCTTGCTCCCGAAGCAAGTGCGCTACCGAGCTGCGCCACGTCCCGAAGTCCCGAAAAATCGTTTTAATTTCTATAATACTTTTTACGCCTTGCGTGAATTACCACACCCGCCTGTATAGACACAGCTTTCCGATTAAATTAAAAGATAAGATAAAAAAATAATCATAATTTTGTCATGATAATACTGATAATGACATTTAAGTATGCTTTCTTTTATAATCTATTATAATCTATCGAGCATGAGGCGAATAGTTTTATCATAATCATCTGTTCCAAATATGCCTGAACCGCTCACAAATATATCGCAGCCAGAATTAGAAACCTCGGCAATATTGGATATTTTAATGCCTCCATCCACTTCTATAAGAACCTCCAAATCGTTTTCGGATATGGTCTGATGCAATTTCTCAATTTTAAATAAAGAGGAGTAAATAAACTCTTGACCGCTAAAACCGGGATTCACCGACATAATTAAAACAATATCAAGATAATCAATAATGTTTTCAAGAAAAGATAAGGGTGTTGCAGGATTAACGGCAACCCCCGGACTTGCGCCCAATTCCCTAATCCTTTCTACCAATCTATGTAAATGGATGCAGGCCTCCTGATGAATGGTTAATATATTAGCGCCACTCTTGATAAAATCTTCGATATATCTTTCCGGTTTGTCTATCATTAAATGAACGTCAAGCGGAAGAGTCGTTTTTTCTTTGATTGCCTCGACAAGACTCCATCCCGCGGTGATATTAGGAACAAATATACCGTCCATTATATCAATATGAATTATTTCCGCTCCGGCTTTTTCTACTAATTCAATTTCATTTCCTAAATTTAATAGATCGGCCGAAATTATCGAAGGGGCAATTTTTTTCAAAATTCGGTTCCCAATAAAATAAAATGTTAATGAAAATATTAATAAATATTAATGTTAAATTAATTAATTAAAAAAAACGTAATAAGCTATATATATTTATATTTATTATATATATATTATATGGATATGAAAAATAACTTCCTGCGGATAAGTTGATTTAACTTATAGCCCGCGGGCCATAGATTCTAACTTTGCTATCCTGGCCTCTGTCGGGGGATGGGTGCTAAATAATTTTTTAAAGACCCCTCCCTGAAGAGGATTAATTATAAACATATGTGCAGTGGCATTTGTTACCTGATTAGCGGCCATAGGCATTTGCTCGTTTCCTGCTTCTAATTTCTTAAGAGCGCTTGCAAGATACAGCGGATTGCCGCTTAAACCGGCCCCGCCTTTATCAGCGGCGTATTCCCTCTGCCTTGAGATTGCAAGCTGTATCATAGTAGCTACTAAAGGCGCCAATATAGCCATTATAATTAGACCGACGATACTTCCTTCCCTGTCTTCGCCTCTGCCGCCAAAACCGGTAAACATAGCGCCCCATTCAGCCATCCATGCAAGTATGCTTATGGCGCCGGCAACTGTTGCAGCAATCGAACCTATTAAAATATCCCTATTTCTTACATGCGTAAGTTCGTGTCCTATAACTCCGGAGAGCTCGTTTCTATTCAATATCTTCATAATACCGGTAGTAACGCAGACAGCCGCATGTTGAGGATTTCTGCCCGTTGCAAAGGCATTAGGAGTATCTTCGTCCACAATATACACTTTCGGCATTGGGATCGAACCTCTGTTGGAAAGATCTCTTACTATTGAATAAAGCTCTGGTTCCTCGTCTTCGGTAACCGGAGCGGCATGATACATCGACAAAACGACTTTATCGCTAAACCAGTATGTTCCGAAATTCATAACGGCGGCAAAAATAAGAGCAATGATCATACCGTTCTGGCCGCCAAGAACGCCTCCCGCAACGATAAGGATCAATGTAAGAATCGTCATTAAAAGAAATGTCTTAAAGTAATTCATTTTTTTTGTTTGTTACCCCCTTTTTTATGCAAATTATTTTTATATTTTTATTTTTTATATATATAATAAATATATAAGTAAAGCTTATTAAGTAAAGCTTATCTTTAAAGCTTATTTTGGATTTTAG
Source organism: bacterium (assembly GCA_021818985.1). GTDB lineage: Bacteria > SZUA-79 > SZUA-79 > Acidulodesulfobacterales > Acidulodesulfobacteraceae > JAKASO01. The sequence goes on along the minus strand of JAKASO010000009.1, from coordinate 7,153 downwards.
ATATTTTTAGATATTAATAATTTTAATTCTGACTTTAATTTTCAATTATAATTAATTATGGTAATTATAAATGATTTGGCATTAAATTGCATAATTTTTCAATTATCAAATTAAAAATATTATTATGTTTATTATTATATCATAAATTTGGATAAATTGGATAAAAAGACGGGTTAAAATAACAGGGTATTTTGATCTTCTTTTGATGGTGCGCTTTCTCCGGCATGCCGATTAGTATCCTTATCGACATCGGCATTACCGGCTATAAAATCCTTATTACGCTTATTTATAATATCTTCAATCTCTTTAATCGAAGGAAGGTCGCCTAAATTTTTAAGCCCGAACACTTCAAGAAAAAAGTTAGTCGTTTTGTAAATTAGAGGTCTGCCGATAATCTCTTTTCTTCCCGCAATTCGTATCAGATTCTTTTCTAAAAGAAATTTTAATATGCTGTCGGAATCCACCCCCCTTATTTGTTCAATTTCGCTTCTTATCACCGGCTGCTTATAAGCAACTATAGAGAGTGTTTCTAATTGCGCTTTAGTAAATTTTTGAGGTTTTATTTTTAAAAATGTGGAAATGAGGGGAGCAATGTTTGATTTTGTTTTGAAACTAAAATAATCGCCGTTTATCGAAAGATATATGCCGTGGATACTCTTTTCATTATATTCGTCCCTTATGGAATATAATGCTTTCTGTATCGTCTTTTTCCTAAAAGCCTCGTTTTTAGTTCCTTTAACGCTAAATATCTCATAAAGCCGCGATAACGAAACAGGCTCCCCGGAAGTAAAAAAAATAGCCTCTATAGCCGCCTGAAGCTCATCTGAATTTTCAAAATAATTATCCATCTATAGTATTATAATTAATAATAGCAGATATTTCAAACTCTGTTCTATAAGGCATATAAAGGCGTCCGAAAACAAATATAAACATTTCAAACTTTTGAAAATAATAAAATAATAATATTGGGTACTCGGATTCTTCCGTCTATATCATCTTATATCATCCTATATCATCTTAGATCATCTATTTATTTATCTATATATCTATATTTATCTATATTATAATATCTATATTATATTATATATTATTAGGCATAATCTCTTATTTCATGATAGAATATAAAATATAATAATATAATATAAATATAAACAAAGGAGGTGAATTACCCATGAAAAGTGAAAAAATCGGCGTTTACGGCATGTCATGTGAACATTGCGTAAAAACAGTAACTCAAGCACTATCTTCTCTTAAAGGCGTAAATTCGGTTAATGTAAGCCTGAAAAATAAATCGGCAGACATTACTTTTGATGAGGGTATAGTTTCTGACGAAGATATCAAAAAAGCTATCGAAAATGCCGGCTACAAGACTTCTGAATAAGATAACTCCGATGACGATCCGGATAAAGACGATGAAAGATGAAAAATATAGAGCTTATCAAAACAGATAATTATAAAGGGTATCCCTTCTTATTGGAATTTTTCCAGCCGATCTAATTAATGAAATTATATCTTTTTCTGAAAGGTATTCTCCATAATTTCCGCCTGCGCTTTTAGTAATATTTTCTTCCATAAGAGTGCCTCCGAAATCGTTAATACCGCAGCCGAGCGACCTTACGGCAGCATCTATACCGATTTTAGGCCAACTTACCTGAATATTTTTAAAATTATGCAGGTATAACCTGAAAATTGCATAGAATTTAAAAATATCGTCTGCTTTGAGATTTGATTTGACGCTGGTTCTTAAAGATGTTTTAAAAGGAATGAACGGCAGGGATATAAATTCGGTAAATCCTCCAGTCTCATCTTGAATATTTCTTATTAAATCTAAATGATAAGCAATATCCGGATTTGTCTCGATATGACCAAATAATATGGTGGCAGAGGTTTTTACGCCCGCTTTATGGGCTGTCGTTATTATTTTCGTCCACTGTTTTGAATTTATTTTGTCCGAACATATTTTTTTTCGCAATGCAGGAGCCAGTATTTCCGCAGCCGTTCCCGGCATAGAATTAAGTCCATTGTCAATTAAGATGGCAATTACTTTTTCGTATGAAAAACCGGTTTTATTTGCAAGTTCAAATATCTCCTGCGGTGAAAATGCATGAATATGCAATGCGGGAAAATTCCGCTTTATAATTTTTATCATATCAAAATAATAATCGGCATCAAGCTTAGAATTTATCCCGCCTGTAATGCATACCTCATTTATGCCTATCAAATAGCCTTCTTCTATTTTTTTAAGTATTTCATCATAATCCAGAACAAAAGAGTCTTTGGATTTTGCTGATCTTTTGTAGCCGCAAAACCTGCAGTTCAAATGGCAAATATTGGTAAAATTAATATTTCTGTTCACCACATAAGATACTTTATCCGAATTAAGGGTGGTGTTAACGATGTCCGCAGTATTAATAATCTCGTTAGCTCTGATTTTATCCTCCAAAAGCGTAGAAAGATCGTCTTTATCTAAGCGCTTTGAAGAAATAGCCTTATCTAAAACTTTATCTAAGTTTTCGGATGTATATATTTTATATATCTTGTTAACCAATTTATTATTAATGTTTATCATAACGCTTTAATTAAGCTTCTTAAAAAATCATCTCTTAAAAATCATTTATTACCCGCATTAGTTGCATTAAGCAAGAAAACATATTTTAATTATATAATTACATATATACATATATATATTATATTTATGTTAGTATTTACCGGATAATAAATCAAACGAACTATTAACCATTAACGCTGCTAATTTTAGCTATAACTGCCCTGGCGCATTTTATTCCGTCAATAGCGCTTGTAATTATCCCTCCTGAATAACCTGAGCCTTCACCGCAGGGAAAAATTCCTTCGATGCTAACCGATTCATAATCGGCATTTCGTTTTATCCGAACTGGCGACGATGTCCCTGTTTCAACCCCGGTTAAAACAGAATTTAAAGCAAAACCCCGGAACCTTTGATCAAACTCGATCAAAGAACTCGCTATGAATCTGTTCAAAAAAGACGGTAGAATCTTTGAAAGGTTATATATGTTAACATTCGGCCTATACGACGGTTCAGGATAACTGCCCTTCTTGAGCGTCATGTTCTTAAAAAAATCATTCAGAATGCCACCATTTTTAAAAATTTCCGCCACATCTTCTAAATATTGTATCGTCGGTTGAAACGGCGCCGCATAAGAACCGCCGCCGCCCTTAAATGCGGCCTTTTCAAGATCACTTCTAAAAACCAAACCCCCAAGAGGCTCTCTGTATCTGAGATCAAGCTGATCAATGGTTTCCGGCTTCACTACCGCAACTATCGCGCTATTGGAGTTTCCAAAATCCCTTTTAGAATAGCTCATTCCGTTAACTGCAATATGACCCGTTTTTGAGCCTGCACCTATGACCACCCCACCCGGACACATACAAAAGGTGTATCCGCCGCTACTTTTTGAACTTAAATTATAACTTACGCTACTTAAGACAGTGCCAAGCGGGTATCCATTTTTGATGCGGGCTTTCTTCCCCGAAGGACTGGAAGAAAAGCCGTCTCCTGTAATTTTCTTTAAAAAAAGCCCATCAATAAAATCCCTGCTGTGTTCAATCCTGAAACCCACTGCAAAAGGCTTTTTTTCCATATATAAGCCCTTTTTGTGCAGTATTTCGTAAGTTTTATAATTGTTTTCACCTATTGCAAGAATAAGATAATCCACCGCGGTAGTTTTTAAATTAGTCTGGACGCTCCTTAATTTTAACTTCCCGTTTTTACTATCGTCTTTGCTGCTCAGAAAGATATCGTTAAGTTCTTCTTCGTAATGAATTTCCAAACCCATATCAATCAAACACTTTCTGATATTTTTAAGTATATGCACAAGAACGTCACTGCCAAGATGAGGCCTGTTTTCCGTCAGGATACTCTTTTCTGCCCCCATTTTAACTAAAAAATCCATAACATATCCAACATAATAGTCGTTTTTCCTTGTGGTAAGTTTCCCGTCCGAAAACGTTCCGGCGCCCCCTTCACCAAATACGATATTACTTGCTTCATTAAAAACAGCATCTTTAAAAAAAGCATTAACGTCATTTTCTCTTTCCTCGACTCTTTTTCCTTTTTCGATCAAAACCAGCTTTATGCCACTATGTAAAAGCGTCAAAGCCGCAAAGATCCCTGCCGGTCCCATTCCGGCAATCATCACAACCGGTTTTCTTACCGATATTTTTGCCGGTTTTTTTAATTTATTGTCGCAGGCATTATCACTTTTAGTTGATATTTCAATCGAGGGGTTAATCCAAAAATCGTCGCAGATCTTATAATAATAGAGATCTGCTTCACTCTTTTTTAACCTTCTTGCCTTTATCCCGCTATCCAGTAAAAGACCGATGATAACATCTTCAAATCTCAATGTATCGGCCGCACCGGCATCTACAGTCGTTTTAAAGTAACCGGTATCCGTACCCGGATAACAATAGATAACGGCGGTAAATGCAGCCTTAGGCTCTTTCTGTCTTAGATCGAGCGATTGTTTAACTATTTTAACTTTAAAATTGAAAGAAGTTTCTTCTGCAAAACCGCCTTTAACAAGCAGGCTGTTTATACTGTCATAAAAACGTTTCTCGGCATTTTTCCGGTCAATACCAGTATTTGTATTTGTAGCGGAATGAAAACTGGCAGGTTTTTCTTTAAAGGCTTTCCGGCTGCGAACCGTCATCAGCGGAAGTTTAAAATCATAAACAAGTATCATACATATAACATATCAAGCCGGTTTAATGAATGAAATAGCTCTTTCTTCGGCTAATTCGGTCTCATTAACCCTTGCGGTATTCTTTAACGGAATAAGTAAAACAGGACAATTTGAATTTTTTGCAACCGAATATGAGGTCGAACCAGAGATAAGTTCTTTTAAACCAATTTTTTGATGGGTGCCTATTACTATCATTTCAACAGCATTTTTTCGGGCAAAATTTAAGATCTCGGCATAAGGAACACCGGCTGAAACTACTATTTCGCTTTTTAAATAGTATAATCCGCCTTCTTTCAATATCTTTTCAATATCATTAAAAGCCTCGTGCTTTTTATCTTCTATCTGTTCGCTTTTATTTTTTATCAAAGAATAGTTGGGATTTGCGACAACAACATGCATTACATAAAAACGCGCGGCAGATTCCCTAAAAAAAGACACGGCGGAACTTAAGATAAAGGGAGTTTCAAAATTCAAATTAATACCGATAAGTATCTTTTTTTCCGGTTCCATAGCCTTATCTTATATATTTCATCTTAATATACGTCATCTTACATATTTCATATTATATAAAACATTTAATAAATATTCAAAAAATAATATCTTCCTTAATCCTCTACAGATAACTATTATAATATATAGTAGTTTATTTATACATATTTATATACTATAATTCGAAAATTCAAGAAAAAAGGGCCGTGCATGTTTACCCCCCTCCCCTTTTTTTAAGTCCCCTCCCGCAAGCGCAGGGAGAGTTATGGAAATAAAATTATTTTCTATTGCAGATTAAATATATTCATAATTATAATAATTATAGCAATACTTTGATTATTTGATTAATTAATAATTATTTATGTTTTTACCATAATATATTAAAATATATTAAATATATTAAAGAAAAAATTATCGGAAGTAATTTTTATCCAATAATCGTTTATAAATAACTTTTTTATTTAACTTTAGAGGAGAAGCTTATGTGTAATGGTTATGAAAATTCATACTTATCGGAAGAATCACGAAATTTAGAAATGGCAAGGCAATCATTGATAGAGGAATTTCAAGCGATAAACTGGTATCAGGAACGCATAGAACTTACTGGCGACGAAGAGCTTAAAAAAATACTCTCCCACAACAGGGACGAAGAAAAAGAACATGCCGCCATGTTAATGGAATATATAATGAAAAAAGACGCCGTTCAGGACGAAAAATTTAAACACCACGACTAAACATCTGACAAGCATCTGAATATCTGGTATATTTCCAGTTGCCGGAATTTTTATACATTATATTTACCTTAATCCTTATATAATATCCGTACTATACAGGTACAAGGATTAAGGTTTATATATTATAATAATCATAATAGACAGGTATAATAGATGGATCAAGGTATTTCTGCCATCGTAACATTCAAATTCTTATCAATTTTAAGCAGGGAGTAATTGTTAATGCATTTCCAGTTCCGATCCGAATCTATAGGCTCGGAGGCAACAATTACCTTATGGTCTTCTTTTAAGTAATAAAGTGAATAATATGCAAGCCTCGGCTGTTTTACAGGATATTCTCCGGGCTTTTTAGCTTTTGCAAGCCGAAGCGCATAAAGATCGTTTTGCGGGTCTTTTAAAAGAAAATTAATTGCAGTAAAATCACGCTTTTCGACAAATTTAGATAAAAAATCCTTAAATTCGTCAAAGTCTATTTTATCTTTAAAAGTAGAAGTAATTTCCAAAAGAAGAGCTTCCGAATCGGTCATGAACGAATTGCCCATGCCATATATAGTTCCGTTATGAGCTAAAACATAACTGGAAAACGGTCTGGATGAATTATCCCACCCGGTTGTATCTTTGATGCCTTTAATCTTATAAAATTCAGGATCCACAAATGGATGTGCATGTATGTCGTCTATCTCCCCCTTACCGCTCGAAGCCAGTCTTATATGAGATATTAAAATATTTCCGGAAATACTTTTTAATTTTTCCGAAAGCCCGCCATCTTTGTAAATCGGCGTACCTCTTTTAAATAAAACCTCATATTCAGGCTCTTTTTTCATCATATCGCCGCCGGCATCGCCCAAAAATGACATAGAATAAATGCCAAAGCCGTCTTTATGTCCCCCATTACGGCAACCGTCGTAAGCCTCCTTAGATTGAACCGTAAGACTGTGAAATGCCCCGCCGTTTTCCGGAGATTCAATAATATAATTGTAATTCATCTTTTCTTTAGACATAATACCTATCATTCTGCACACAAAAAACTCCTTTTTTTAAGAATTAATAACCTTTTAAGAATTAATAATAGTCTAACCCCCATATTGTTGGAGTAAATTAAGACACTTTTTGATTATAATTTACCTTTTTTATATATAAGTTATCATAAATACTAATGTTGTCAATATGTTTTTTTATGTTTTTATGACCTTTTTCAGTCCCATT
>JAKASO010000029.1 GCA_021818985.1 bacterium | reverse complement strand
TTATATAATTTATATTATATAACAATTAATTTTTTTACTACTTTATAGTATACCACATTTTTTTTATTTTACAGTAATATATCTGTATAAATCAAATAAATCTTTAAATTAAATATCTTTAAATTATTTATTTATTATAGTATCTATGATAAAATACAATGCACCTTTAAAGCACCTTTAAAGAACGGGGAATTATTTGTCAAACGAGCTTATAATAAATAAAGACGACTATGAAACAAGAGTAGCCTTATTAGAAAACAGCCAGCTGGTTGATTTCTATTTAGAAAGGGATAGCGGCGGACCAAAACACGGTAATATCTATAAAGGAAAGGTCATGCAGATATTGCCCGGCATACAAGCCGCTTTTATAGACATAGGATATGAAAAATCGGCATTTCTCTATGCCGGCGATTTTTATGACCTCGATATAACCGATTATGATTTTTTTGAGAATGAAGATGAAAATGTCAAAAATAATTTGTCAGATAATCTATTAATAATAAATAAACATAAAAAAAAGGGACGAAAAAAACGCAAAGAACTTCCGAATATAGACCAGCTTTTAAAAAAAAATCAAGAAATTATCGTGCAGATCGCAAAAGAACCCGTTAAAACTAAAGGCGCGCGGGTAACAAGCCACATATCACTACCAGGAAGATCGCTTGTTTATCTTCCAACCTCGCCGCACATCGGTATATCAAGAAAAATAAAAAGCGATAAAGAAAGAAAAAGGCTTAAGGAAATAGCCTTAAGATATAAACCGAAAGGGGCCGGCCTTATTATAAGGACTGCCGCCGAAAACAGTCTAGAGAGCGAAATCGAAAGGGATATTAAGTTTCTTGTAAATCTATGGAATAATATCTGCAAAGAAAAAAACAGGGTTAAAGCTCCGGCATTAATCCATCAAGATCTAAGCATCTCACTGAGAGCTATCCGTGACCTTTTAAACAATAGCGTTGACAAAGTAATAGTTGATAATAAAGAAGAGTATGAAAAAATCAACGATTTTTTAGATCTGCAATCCCCTGAATATAAAAGCAGGGTTATACTATACGAAAGTGACCAGCCTATCTTAGAATACTACGATATCGAAGCCGAAGTCTCAAAAGCATTAAATAAAAAGATCTGGTTAAAATCGGGCGGCTACATAGTTATAGACCACACCGAAGCTTTAACGACAATTGATATTAATACCGGCAAATATATTGGGAAAAGAAATTTCGAAGATACTATATTAAGGACCAATCTTGAAGCGGTAAAAGAGATAGCATATCAATTAAGACTCAGAAATATAGGCGGAATAATTATAATAGACTTCATAGATATGCGAAAAGAAGATAACAAGGAAAAGGTTTATCGCGCATTGGAAGAGGTTTTAAAAAATGACAGGGTTAGAACCACAATCAACAAGATTTCCGAATTAGGGCTGGTTGAAATGACGAGAAAAAGGCTCAGGAATAACCTTGCCAGTATGCTTTTAGAACCATGCCCGATGTGTGAAGGAAACGGTATGATAAAATCACCCCAGACGATATGTTACGAAATATTCAGGACTATTCCGCGCATCGCAAAAAAAACAAGATCGAAGAAACTTATCATAACCGTTCATCCCTCGATAATGAATAAAATATATGAAGAAGAGGGGGCACTAGAAAAACTGGAAAAAACTACTCATAAAAATATCATCATCAAAATGCAGGAAAGTTTCCATCCCGAATTTTATGAAATTATTTAGTTTTGGCTGCCGTTGCCGCAGATTGCTTCTTATTGTTAATAAACTTAAAAACTATTTCTCCTTTTTTGATTAAATCAAGCTTCTTCCTTGCCAATTCGGCAATATACTGCTTATTGTGTTTAAGTTCATAAATATTGCGGCTTATTTTCTTATTGCGTTTGCGAAGAGATATTATCTGTTTGCTAAGTTTTGTCCGCTCTGCCTTAAGTTTATAGACCCTTACTATTCCATGCCTGCTAAAGATTATAAATAAGCTCAGTGCAGCCACAAAAATAACAACAAGCATAATAAAGTTAAGATTTTTTCCCTTTGGCAATTTCATATTTAAAATATTTTCGCACCTTGAGCGGCGCACAAAATTCGCCACACATACTGCAAGCTCCGCTTGTCCCTTCATTCTTCGATCTGAATATTTTTTCCGCAAAATGGGGATCGATAGCATAACGGAACTGCTTTTCCCAATCGAGATCACGCCTTGCTTTTGAAATATTAAGATCAGCTTCATTTCTTTTAAGTTTTATCATATCGCCGACATGCGCGGCGATTTTTGCCGCTTTAACCCCAACCGCAACATCGTCTTCAGACGGTAAACCAAGATGCTCCGACGGTGTTACATAACATAAAAAGTCTGCACCGAAAGACGATGATAAAGCACCGCCTATCGCACTGGAGATATGGTCGTAACCTGCGGCAATATCGGTAACAAGGGGGCCAAGAACATAAAAAGGCGCCTCCCCTGACATTTTTTTTTGTATTCTGACATTGGCTTCTATCTCGTCTATGGGAATATGCCCCGGCCCTTCAACAATAACCTGAACACCATGGTCCCTTGCAATTTCCGATAGTTCACAGTTAATTATAAGCTCCTGCATATAAGCCCTGTCGAAAGAATCGGCTGTTGCACCGGCTCTAAGACCGTTACCTAAACTTAGAACGGTATCATATTTCTTTAAGATCTTTAAAAGATCTTCAAAGCGTTCATATAGAGGGTTTTCCCTGTTATTTTCTATCATCCATGCAATAAGGTAGGCGCCCCCCTTTGAAACCAATCCGGCATATCTGTAAGACTGTTTTTTAAGCCTTTCTAAAGATATCAGGTTTAAACCCGAATGTATCGCCATAAAGGAAATACCGTCGGCGCACTGCTTTTCTATAGTTTCGAATATAAGTTCTTCCGGCATTTTTACAGGATTGTTATATTTGTCTATCGCTTCTTTGAACGCCTGATATAACGGAACCGTTCCGACAGGAAGCGAAGTGTTTTTCAGAACCGAGCGCCTAATGATATCGAGATCACCGCCCACGCTCAATTCCATCAGCGTATCGGCGCCGCTTAATTCGGCGGTGCATGCCTTCCTTACCTCTTCGTTAAGGTCTATATGAGTAGTCGAAGTTCCAATGCTGGCATTGACCTTGGTAGAAAGCCCCTTGCCTATGCCGACAAAATTATCGTGATCTTTATTATGCAATACGATTACGCTACCGGCGGCAAGATAGCCGAGCAGAACGGAATTTTCAATCCTTTCATGCTTACGAACATACTCCATTGCTTCGGTCCATTCGCCATTTTCAGCACATTCTTTCTGGGTCATCGTTTTACCCCTCTTTTTGCATTCTCAACAAAGTTCCTTGCCATAAGCATATTTGAAAAAAAAGAAACATGAATATATGTCCCCAAGGCGTTTAAAATATTATAGCCTTCATTATAAAAAACTCCCTTTGCGGCAGGATTTTCAAAACTAAAAACCGTCTTTACATTTAAACGATTTATGTCGTTATAATTATTACAACTATTTTTACCGTTTTTACCGTCATCTTTACAGCTATTATCGGTAAAAGCATTATGACCGGATACGTCATTTAAATCCAAAATGAGCTTTGAATAATGAAATTCATGCCCGTTTATTCTGAGTCCCTTCATGCCAAAGATCGAATCTTCCGCAGTATGAATTGTTCTATATCCAAGCGTTAATTTAACATCATCCATTGTTACGGTAAACGGCAATATTCCCAGAAATTCATATATATTGCCTTTATATATCAAATTTCTGCACAAATACATCAAGCCGCCACATTCACCATAAATTATACCATTATTTAAAAAAAAATCATAAATATCCTTTTTAAGGCTGATATTAGACGAAAGTTCCTTTGCATAAAGTTCAGGATAACCGCCGCCGATATAAATCGCTTTTGTTCCCGAAGGAAGCGTCCTGTCGTTTATAGGGCTAAAAAACGCCATTTCGGCGCCAAACCTTTTTAATATCTCAAAATTGAAATTATAATAAAATAAAAAGGCGTCGTCATAAGGAACTGCTATCTTTACAGATTTAAATCTTTTGAATTCCCTTTTTGCAACGGTTCTTGAATTATTAAGCAAATTCCTGCAATTTACATTGAATATATCTTTTATACATTCGTTATCGTTATTATCATTATTATCATCGTTATCACTATCGCCATTATTACTAATATTATTAATAATATTAATATTATTTTCACAAATATTTTTTACGGACGGGACCCTTTTACGGTAATTTTCCCGAAATAACTTTAAAAAGCTTTTAGAATCCTTTTTTAGTGTTTTAATCATTAAATCCACATCTATATTTTCCATTACCTTTTTTTGTAAATTGATAATCTTGCCGTCAAACTCTTCAAGCCCTTCCGGGATAACTTCACTGGTAAATTGATTTGCTATTGCCGAAGAAGGTACCGTTAATCCGAGATGCCTTTCTTTTATCCCAATATTCTTTTCGTTATTTAATACATATCCGAAAACTTCAATATTTTTTATATTGCTTTTTATTTCTTCCGAAATAATTTCGTAATGCCTTAAAGAAGATATATTATTTAATATCACTCCAGAAACTATCATGCCTTTTTTATAGTTCTTAAGCCCGAATACAAGCGATGCAAGGGTGCCGGAAATCTTTTTACAATCCATTACCAGAACCACCGGCGTTTTAAATCTTTTTGCCGTTAAATAAGAAATCCCGTCGTATAAACCCATAGCCCCTTCAATTATAAAGGCTTTACGCGGATTATCGGCCTCCTGAACCCCTTGAACATCAGCAAAAAACCATTTATATAATCTTTTTGACGGAATTAAATTAAGATCAATATTTTTTACAGGGCTTTTAACGGCATTTGAAATTACTATCGGATCAATAAAATCCGGACCTATTTTATAAAGCATGGTTGAAATGCCCATCTCTTTTAATTTATATGCAAAAGCAATAGTTAAAGTGGATTTTCCGCTTGAAGACCTGTCGGAAGAAAATAAAACTGAAAATATTTCGGACATTGTAATATTGTAATTATGTAATTATGGCAAATAATTATTAAGTATGATCATATCCGATCATATTTTATAAAATCCGAATAGGGAAATAAGATATGCCAGTTCGGATATTTTGCAGGTAAATCCCAACATATCTCCCGTAACCCCGCCGAATTTCTTAGAAAAATAGTAACTCAGGATCAAAACAAAAAACGAGACGATAAAAAGAGCCATGATGCCATTAATTCTAAAAAGAAAAAATATTATAATAAAAGTAGCAATAGAAGCGATTAGAAGCGTAAAACCGGTCGTATCTTTGGTAAAAATAGCCCCTATGCCTCTGAAATCATCCGGTGTGTTTGAAAAATAAGACATCAGAACAATCGAATATCTTCCAATTACTGGAAAAGATACAAGCGCAAAATATCTGTATAAAGATGCAAATCCATTTATCACCGCCCAGATAATCGCAACATAAAAAATAAGGGCAAGAACGCCCGATGAACCAGTCCTCACATCTTTCATCGCCTTAAAGAATTGTTTCCTGTCCGCTGTTTTCAAGAAAGCCGTAAGACCGTCGGCAGTATCGGAAAGACCGTCAAAATGAAGCCCTCCCGTGATGATAAAAAGAAAGGCAATGGAAATTATTACCGCGGCATCCGGTTCGACAATTCTATTAAAAATATAGAATATCAAACACAGAAGAAGGCCGATTAACAGACCAGCAAGAGGAAAAAATTTTATCGAGCGCTTCAGTTTTAAAATTTCACTATTGCTTTCACTGTCACTATCCGGTAGAATAGCATTTGTATTTATATCGTTTTTGTTTAGACCGGCTGTGCCATTTGCAATATTTATTTTATCTATTCCCTTTTTCTTTTTTTTCTTTTTTAGCTTAAGTATTGTTAAAAAACTGACCGCTTCAAAAAAATCCCCAAAAATAGACATCGGCTTTATCTTTATAAATCCCTATAAATTATTATTTATAATACCTTAATCCTGCATGAGAAAACTTATAACGGTATTAAATAGCATGCGGTAGAACAATAAATGGTGTTCGGCTTAATTAAAGATTGATGTTTATCGTTAAATTTTTGCTTGACAAATAACACAGTTGCTGCAATAGAATTTTATATACTGAATTACTTAACATTAGAATATTTAAAACAATTTCTAATATATAGATTAAGGTTAATATATTATCATTATAATTACATATTATGTTTTGAAGCAAACACGTCGGCTTCATCAAAGGTGAGCATATTATTATACATATCGCATGCAGCCCCGATAATCTTCATGGCAATTACAGCTCCCGTGCCTTCGCCAAGATGCATGCCCAAATCTAAAACCGGTTTTTTGCCGATCAAAGACACGGCGGCTTTATGGCCCTTTTCCTGCGATAAATGCCCCATAAAAATATAATCCAAACAATTCTGGTTTAATTTCATGGCAATAACAGCTCCGGCCGTCGAGATAAAACCGTCAACCACCACCGGTAGTTTATTAATTGCGCAACCAAGTATAAAACCGGCAATTGCCCCTATTTCAAACCCCCCCACTCCAGCAAGTATACTTATGGGATCATTTATATCTTTAATATTGCATTTAATTGCTTTATTTATAATAAGCGATTTACGAAATATGACATCGGATCCAACGCCAGTACCCCTGCCACAGACATCGTGCGGCGATTTTCCTGAATAAAAACAAACGATAGCGGATGAAGGCGTCGTATTTGCTATACCCATATCGCCTGTTGCACAAATATTCGCACCTCTGTCTTTGAGCATGGCGGCTATATCCATTCCTGTCGAAATAGATTTTAAGGCATCGTCATAGGTCATAGCCGGCTCATGAAAGATATTAGCCGTTCCCTTCTTTATCTTTGCATTGATAAAGCAGTCATAGCCCATAAAATTAAGATCGGCATTAACGCCGACATCAGCCACAACAACCTGCGCTTCCATTGATCTGGATATTACATTGATCGCAGCTCCTCCGCTAATAAAATTCCTGACCATTTGGAATGTAACTTCCTGCTTGAAAGCGCTTACCCCTTCATTAACAACTCCGTGATCGGAAGCAAATACGCAAACATACTTATTTTGCAGAATGGGTCTTTCCTGTCCGGTAATGGCAACAAGATCGCAGGCAAATTCTTCCAAGCGTCCAAGACTGCCTTTTGGTTTTATAAGCCGGTTTAACCGGTTGGCGGCAATATTATAATATTTGTTTTTATCAACCGGCTTTATGGAATTTATCAATGAAAGTATATAATCTTTACGTTTATGTTCTTCGTTCATTTTATCAACTTGCTTATTATGTAATCTTTATTAATTAATTTATTATTATTATTTCAATTTGAGCGGCATACCTGCGATAATGCAAAATGCGGCATCGGAAATTGCCGCTAATTTCTGTTCCATTATTCCGTTAAGCTTTATAAATTCCCTGACATATCTATCGGCAGGAACGATATTAAAACTGAGCAAATCGCTTATCGTTATCAGCGAACATTCGATATCCTTAAGGTATGCCGTCAGCTCCATTAATTTTCCGTAAGCAAGATCGTAAGCGGAAATTTCCTTGAAAATTTCGGACAGCCACATTGTTAAAGATTCTATCAGTATTATACAATATCGGGAATTTGAAGAGTTATAAATATTTTCTATTTCGAGCTGCAAATCATCAAAATCTTCATGCGCTATAAACAGATCCGAGCGTCTCTTTTTATGCTCTTCCACCTTTTTTTTCATTTCTTCATCAAGGGTAAAAAGGTTCGCGGTAGCGATAAAATGCAAAGACGGACAGTTAACTGCACCCTTTAAATCACCGGTGGTATTTAGGATAAAATCGTTCGCAATGTTTGAGTTATTTAAATATTTGTTAAAAAGCTCTAAAGCTAAATTTTCGGCAAAACCAGATTTGCCTGATGATGCTCCGCCAGTAACAAATATCTTCGATGAGGACATTCCATTAATTTAACTGGTAGATGCGATAGGTCTCGAACCTACGACTTCTACCGTGTGAACAAGATTATCTACTGCGCAGATAGCTTTATTTATACGGTTTTGGCTGGTGTTGATTTTTCTTATGTATCTGTTTTTGCTAACGCTTAAGTCCTTTTTTATGTCTATTCTCAAGATCTTTGGTAAAGTCATCTGATTCCGCGCAATTAGATTTTTGCTCTTGTTTGAGATTTAGTTTTTTACGGATAAATACAGCGGTCTTTTCAGCTAAAGATATAGCTTTTTCTGCATCTTCAGTAGAAAGCTCTAAAATTTCATCATACCTTATACTAACGGCATAATTCGTTAAGTCATCAATATTTGCTTCTTTAAGTTTGACAAAGTCTGCATCTATATTCTCACATTCTCTTAATACACCTGCAATATCATGAGTTTTATTTATTTCTTTATTATTAAAAACAAGATATGCTTTTAGATATTTTTCCACAGCTTGCTGAGCGTGGAAACAAATACCTTCAATAGATGATTCTTTACTTTTAAATAAAATCTTTGCATCTTTTAAATCATTTTCAGCTTTTTTGATTAATAAGGCAGTATCTTCTTTCATAAACTTATCCCTTCTTTATTTACATAATAAGCCAAGAAACCAGTTCCATTTTGTTGACGTTTATAAAGTAATTTTGACTTTATTATAACATCTGCATTTATATAATTATCCGCAAATTTTCTATAAATATTGCGTAAAATTAATTTCCAATCTTCTTTAGATAGATTTTTATCCAATATTACAAAAAAGTCATAATCGCTATCTTCTTTATAGTTCCCCTTTGCCCTTGAACCAAACAAGATGATCCTATCAACCTTATATCCGGCTGCTTGGGCTTCTTCCGTAATAATTCTTTTTGCTATTTCAATGTTTTTATCTCTGTTCATATTTTATATTATAGCATATTTTGACTTTTCATATTTACCAAACCCCCGAAAACCAAAGACTAAAATACCAACTACCCCATAGGCGGTAAGACCAAAAACCAACTACCAGAAAACCTCGGTCTAAAAACCAAACCCGGAAGACCTAACTGCCAAAACCCAACTACCCGATTGGGCGGTAAGACCAACTGCCAAAGACCAACTACCGCTTGAGGCCTTTCTTAAGTCTGTTTTCTAAGTCTTTTGTCTTTTCCTTACAAAAGCTGTTATCGGCTTTATTATAATTTTCAAGCCTTTGTCTCCAGTCTGGATTATCCGACTTTGAAATAACCCAGCCTTTCAACTCTTTGTCAAAGGATATGCCTTTGAAAGTTTCCTTTAGCGCTGTAAATCTTTCTATGTTAACATCGTGCAACATTTCCTTTACTTCGCCCGAAGCTTCTTCAAATTTTTCTTTATTTAATCCACCAAAAAAATATCTTTGCTTAAGTAAAATGGTCTCACCCATATCCTTAGCGGATATCATGTCTCCTTTCCTGTTTTGAAGGTCTTTAGAAGAGTCGTCGGGCTTAAGTTTTTGCCGTTCTTCTTCACGAGTTTTTGAATATTCTCTTTCAATGTATTCCTTAATCCGTTCTTCAAAGAAATGTTGTATTTCCGATTTAGTTATATCATATTTCGGATTTAATTCCGGTTCGAGTTTTTCTTTATCTACTCCATTTAAATCAACCGCAAATTTAAAAAAATTAGTTTCATCGAATTTAAAATATTCCCTGTTATCTAATTTTTTATTATATAGCCTATTTGCTTCATTTATAGCCTTATCTAATCCAAACTCTTTAGTGATGACATAAAGGTCGTAATAATCCCTTATTGCAATTCTGTGATGTATTACAGCGGTCTTCATTCCTATTAAAGTATCTAAATTTGCGATATTTAAATTCCCCGTCAAATTTTGTCTTTCGGTTTTTAAAAAATCCTCACCTAAGGCAAAAAAAGTAACCTTAATGTTATTTACGTAGAAATCACGTTTTGAAGCGGAAAAAACCGATGATTCTATTCCTTCTTCAATGTTAAATCCTTTTTTAAATAGATTATCCATTATTTTATCTATATGTTTATCTATTTTTAAAAATTCTTCGTAAGATGCAAGATCGACATCCTCTGATAATCTATGATTTAAATAATAAGAAAGAGCAGAGCCGCCAATAAACACATAATCCTTAATATTTTCTTCCTTACTTAAAGCATTTATAACTTTTTTGGTTTCAGGTAACCACATCTTTTAATACCTTAAATAAAAAATCCATATACTTTACGTTTCTTAAATCCATCTCTGTCGTAATCATATCTGGTCTTAGTTTTATCTCTCCGCTCATTACCGGTCTTACCTTATTAAAATAAGCGCTTTTAAGTTCATCATAGGGGAAATAGACAAAAAGATTTATATGGTCTTTAAATCTTCCATATTTAATTAACTGCTCTATTATTAAAGACAATGGAAGCGAGGTTCTATCCCACGCATGGGAATACGACCAAAAATACCGTTTAGGAAACGGTAAATCTTTTAATTTGTATTCTTTGTCTGCCATATCTGTATTATAGATTATAGCTCTTTTGTTTATAAAGACCAAAAACCAAACCCCAAGGTCTTGAATACCTGACTGCCAAAGACCAAAGACCTTGTTTTTCTTAATGTTTATTACCTGTTTTATTTTTAAACGCCTTTAAAGGGCATTGTAGGCGTTTATTTTCGATGGGCTCTTTTCACGCATCATAAGGGCTTAATATCATAACCTGCCTGTTTATCTTTGAACTGTTTTTTTAAGTCTTCACTCTCGGCTAAAGTTACTTCTTTTACCCAAGATCCTTGTTTTTTATTCCACGTAAAACCAAGTGGTTTGAGAAAGTTATCTTTTACTGCGTAAGTCTTAACTTTACCTTTGTCGTTGGCGCAAAATAAAAACTTTATTTTAGGCGCGTCAGGCTCAGGCGGTTTTGGCGCGGCTTTTAGCGGAGCCGCCTGTTTGATGTGAACGGCTACGCTCGGGGCGGAAGCAGACTTAGAAGCTGGGGCAGTAGCGGCGCTGAGCTCAGGCGGAGCTTTAAGTCTGTCTAAAAACTGTCTATAAGTTTTGTAACTTATCTTAATGCCGCCCGCTTTCAATACCCTTAGTTGGGCATTGATATTTAATTTTTCTTTATTCATTAATTTAATTTCATTGACAAAAGGTTCTAAAAGGTTGTCTTTTTTTCTTCTAGAAGCCATAGGGTTCTTTTCCTTTTCAATGGCTTCTAATATCTTTTTTCTTCTTACTTCATTGTCCTCTTTCATAAATTACCTCCATTTGTCAAGAAAAAAATAATTAATATGGTATATACCATAATTAATTATAATATGTCAAGTGTTTTTTTTAAAAAATTACTTAACATATTTATTAATGTAATATATATTGCATTATCTTTTAATTTGTTAAGAAAAAAATAATTTCACATAGTAATTCAAATTACTAT
>JAKASO010000028.1 GCA_021818985.1 bacterium | reverse complement strand
ACAATAGACGAACCAAGTGTATTAAACATCACAATTGACTTGGCAAAAAAGGCATTACCTAAAGCGTTGGCGCACAAATTAATTCTTAAAGAAGCAAAAGAAAAAGCAAAGATGCTTGTTGACATGCATTGCGGCAAAACACGGTACGATTTTGTAAGGCGCATGGAACAACTTATGCGAAATTATCGCTTGAATATTACTGAAACTATTGGATTGATACAAAACGATGTTTTAAATGCATTGGAAGCCGGAATCGCATCCAAACAAAATGCTGCAATTGAAGTAGCGTCTCTTGAAAAACGTACTTATGATAAAATCAAGATTTTAAAAGATATTAAAGAATCTTTGCAAAAATTAATCGCATGATTTTTTCATTTGTTATTTGTTATTTATTATTTATTAAGAACGACTGAGAAAGGACTTTTTGCGATAAGTTAGTTTTTAAAAAAAGGAGGGGGCATTTTTTTAACTTTTACCAATGTCGAGAAAAAAGTTGCTCCGCCGCCGATATCGGATAAATGATCAGGTGTTAAAGCATTTACTCCACTGCCGTTTTTATAATTATCCCTCCACCATAAACCTGCCGAAACCACAACACCGGGTAAAACCGAATCAATTACTTTAGCTTTTATAAGGACGTAACCGCGCTCATTTTCAACTTTAACTAAATCCCCGTCTTTTATTTCTAATTCTTTCGCATCTTCAGGATTAATTTCTAAAACCGGCTCCTGCGCTTTAATTTTAAGAGATGAAACATTCACAAAAGTAGAGTTCAAGAAAAAATGGTTTGGCGGTGTAATAAGCGTTAAAGGAAAATCAGATTCGGATGGCATTGCATCTTCTTTAACGGCGTTCTCAGGTTGTGCCTTTTTTTCCTCTAGCGGCATTAAACCTTGAAGCGGCAGGGCGCCGTCTTTACGGCGGCACAGCCGTTCTTCTTTAATCGGCTTATAATCCGGTATGTCACATAGTCCTAATTCAGCGACTTTTTTGCTTTTAAACTCGATTTTGCCCGAAGTGGTGAGAAAACCGCCCCCTGCAAATGGACGCTCAGAAACATCCAACATAATAAATCGTTCTTTTTTAAGACGCTCCAGCGTTATCCCTTTATCATGCCAGTATGGAAGGTCTAATGCCTGACGTCCTATATCTTCTTCGGAATCTAAAAAACACTGCTCCTCAAACCCAAGAACCTTTGCTATAAGCTTAAATACATCAATATTTGGTTTAGCCTCGCCAATCGGATGAATGACTGGTTCAGTCCATTGGAGCGATGTATGCCAATAGCTTACATAGAGGTCTGCATGTTCAAAACTTGTAGTTGCAGGCAGTATTATATCAGCCCATTTAGCGGTATCCGTCATTGCCTGTTCATGTACGACGGTAAAAAGGTCTTCCCTTGCCAGCCCTTTTAAAACTAAATTTTGATTTGGCGCTACAACCGCAGGATTGCTATTATAAACATAAAGCGAACGAATAGGTGGATTAAGTTCGCATAATGCTTTGCCGATTTGAACCATATTGACGGTTCTCGGAGAATGTTTAATTAGATCCCATCCCTCTAAAATCTTATCGTTTAACGGGAAATATCCCGAATTAGATTTTAAAGCGCCGCCACCTTTGTCTTTCCACGCACCGACCAACGCAGGCAGTAATGAAATAGCCCATGTATTTATGCCGCCGTTATCATGATGCTGAAGACCATTTCCTATACGTATAAAACTCGGCTTTGTTTTAGCATAAACTTCCGCTAGATATTCAATTTGTTTTTGCGAAAGGCCTGTCAAATCCGTAACGCGCCCGGGAGGATATTCCATTACTTTTGTATAAAATTCATTAAAACCGTGCGAATATTTTTCCAAAAATGCTTTATCCGTCAAATTATCTCTTAATATGATATAGGATATACCTAAAGCTAAAGCGCCGTCCGAACCAGGCAAAATTAAATAAAAATCATCCGCCCACTTTGCCGTTTTATTGCGGTGAACATCTATCGCTATAATTTTAGCTCCGTTCTTACGGGCATTATCGGCAAAAATAGCCTGATGCATATTTGTTTCTAAAGCGTTAATCCCCCAAAATATTATAAGTTTGGAGTTAACAGTGTCTATTGGATTTATGCTGATAGAGCTGCCGTAAGCCAACTGATAACCTAAACTTCCGGCTGCCGAACAGATAGTACGTTCAAGTCTTGTAGCACCGATTTTATTAAAAAGGCGCCTGTCCATACTTGCTTTGTTGATTATACCTTCCGTTCCGCCATAAGAATACGGCAAAATACTTTCAGAACCATATGCGAAGGTAAGCTCTTTCCAGCGCTTTACAATTTCTTCTACGGCAGCCTCCCAGCTTATTTTTTCAAATTCACCATCCCCTTTTTTTCCGATTCTGCGCATAGGATAAAGTATTCGGGACGGATTATATATACGTTCAGGATAAGCGCGAACTTTTTCGCAAATAACTCCTTTGGTTACAGGATGAGACGGATCTCCCGCTATTTTAACTATTTTCCCATTGTCCATTTCTACCTTTAATGAACACGCATCAGGACAGTCATGGGGACAAACGGAATATTTAATTTCCATAGACATCTTCCAATAGTTCGTAAAATTCACGCGTGAATAATTTATTAAATCTTAAATCATATAAGCAGGTGGTAGTAAGACCAATTTTTAAGCTAATTATTTAATTTTGATTTGAATGTAATGATTAATTATACCACTTTTGAAGACTTGTAACTCTATAAATTTTAAATCCGAAGGATTAATTAATTGAATTTCATATTTTTTGCCATTATATATAATATATAAACAGAGCAATATCTTTTAAAAAAATTTTATAATGTCGGAAATATTGGAAAGATTGTTAGAAACTATAAAAAGAAATATTATATTTGTAAATAAGCAATAAATTTATTATAATTTATCATAAAATTATCATAAAAAGATCATTAAAACACGAGAAAATATATTATCGTTAACACAATAGGAGGTATTTTTGGGAGATTCTCTGTTAAACATCTGGGCTAAGCTTCTTAAATCATTGGAAGACGTCCCTTATCCTATATTTTTAAAGGATGCGGCTTTTCGTTGGATTTATGGAAACAGATCTGTAAGAGATCTTTACGGATTTGACGAATATTCTTATATCGGAAAAAAAGATGAAGATCTTATGTATCCGGAGGAGGCAAGCTATTGTAAAGAGTCCGATTTAAAAACGGTTAATTCAAAAAAGAATACAGAAAGCATAGAATTGCAAAGAGGCAAATACTTTGACGTCCATAAAACTCCGCTTCTTGAAGATGATAAATTAATAGGCTTTTTAGGGATGGCTCCCGAAATTACTGAGCTGGTAAAAGCCAATAAAGAAGCCTTGATCCAGATGGATTTTTATAAGGCTTTATTAAATATAAACCAGCTGATAACAAAACGTCTCGAACCTCATGAACTTTTTCAAGAGATCTGCAATACTATCGGAACGTATACCGGCGTCCCGCTTATATGGATTGGTACGATTAATAAAAAAGCAAGTAAATTCGATATTATTACACAATACAAAAAAAGTGAAGACATCCCCGATATAAATAATTATTTTATATCAACAGATCCCAACAGCCCTTTTGGAAAAGGCGCTGCCGCGAGGTGCGCTAGAACATCCGAAAAACAGACCGTTCGGGATGTGTTTACGGATACCGGTTTATCTCCATGGTGGCCGGTTTATAAAAAAAATAACATAACTTCTTTGATATCTTTGCCAATTCTTAAAAACAGTGAACTTTTTGCCGTTTTAACTGTATATGCCAAAGATAAAAATTTTCTTACCGACAATGTTGTAAGGCTGTTAGAAGAAACAGCCGCAGATATAGGTTTTTCTTTGGAGGATTACGAAAGAGGAAAACAGCTTAGACTTATGGCGCTTCATGATTCGTTAACAGGCTTGCCAAACAGGATGCTATTTAACGACAGGTTTAATCAAGCCATTAAAAAAGCAAAAAGGGATGATAAACATATTGCTATAGGCATTTTAAATCTGGATGAATTTAAGTATATAAATAGTAAGTATGGACACAAAGCTGGAGATGAATTGCTTAAAACGGTTGCAATGAGGCTTTTAAATGCCGTCAGGCAAACCGACACAGTGGCAAGATTGACCGGAGACGAGTTTGGATTGATATTTCAAGATTTCACCGGCCTTCCGGATTTAAATACTTTCTTAAGAAGGCTTTCGCAGATTATATCGGAAAATGTCAAATATAAAAATCAAACCATATATATTAGTTTTAGTCTGGGGATTGCATTATATCCCGAAGACGGTTTAACTCAGGAAACGATTTTACGGCGCTCGGAACTCGCTCTTTATCATGCCAAGAGAGACGGCAAGGGATACATAAGATTTTTCACTTCGGCATTAGAAAACGAAGTTTTGAGGCTGCATAAGATTCAAGGGGATTTTATAAACGCATTAGAATCCAAAAGGATTTTACTTTATTATCAGCCGCAGGTGGAATTGCCTTCGGGCAAGATTGTCGGTTTTGAAGCTTTGTCGAGGCTCAAAGATAAAAATGGGTTAATCAGAACACCCAGCGAGTTTATCAGTATTATAGAATCCGACCCCAAGCTTATAACAAAATTAGGCGAATATGTGCTGTCACAAACAGCTAAGGATATACCCAAATTCAAAAAACTTGGACTTAATCTACCTATATCCGTAAATGTCGGGGCAAGGCATTTATTACATACCCCTATAGCTGTGAATATCGGAGCAAAACATTTATTAAGCACAGATTTTTTGGTCAATCTTAAAAAATTCCTTAAACAGCATAAACATATAGCGCAATGGTTAAAAATCGAGATTACGGAAGCAGCTTATCTGAGCGATATAAATAAAGCCAAAGAGGTATTGAACGGCATCCATAGCTTGAAACTTTCCATCAGTTTAGACGATTACGGAACAAGCTATGCCTCCTTAACACATCTTCAAAATCTTCCAGTTGACCAGATAAAATTAGATGTAATATTTACTAGAAATATGCTTACCAACAACAAGAACTTAGCCATAATTTTGGGAGTTATTACCACGGCAAATATGCTGGGTCTTGATTTAATAGCCGAAGGCGTCGAAACCGAAGAAGATGCGATAATTTTAGAATCTATGGGATGCAAAAAGGCTCAAGGTTATGCTATTGCCCATCCTATGCCGTTTGGTGAATTGAAAAACTTCTTAAAAACATGGAAACCTCCAAAACAGTGGTTGTATTGGAAAAATAAAAGATGGAAACCGGAACTGTATAATATATTTGCTATGGGATTATGCTATAGCAGGCAAATTAAAAACTTACTGGGTACTCTAAAAGAAAACGGCGAAAATAAAAAACCGTCTTTATCTTTAGAAGTTATAGAAAATGATTCCGCTAAGTCTAAATATTGCGATTTAAGCAGATGGATTAACAGCAGGGATATGAAGCGTTTTCACAAAGATAAGCTATTTTTGGAAATTAAAAGCTTGCATAATGACATACACCTGCTTGTAAAAGAATTGCATCAAAAATCTAAACCATTTACGTATAAGGAAAAAAGAAAACTTCTCTCCATGAACCTTAAGTTAATAACTGTATTATGGAAATTTTCCTCTAAATCTTCACGCCATAGTATAATTTTAAGAAATAAAAAGAAATAAAATAAAAGTAATCAAGTTCGCCAGGTATATGCCTCAACCCTGTTTCTGCCACCTAATTTTGCATCGTAACAGGCATAATCTACATTTTTTATAAAATCATCTATGCTGTCGCCCTTTTTATACTCTGCAATCCCGATGCTGACGGTAACGGCATCTACCACTTGAAAAACATGACTTTCAACCAAAGACCTGATCCTCTCAGCCATCATCTTTGTATTTTCAATATCCGTTTCGGGCAGCAGTATCATGAATTCTTCCCCGCCGTATCTCGCCAGAACATCTGTATCCCTTAAAATGGTCTTTATAAGACCTGCAAGTTCTTTCAATACGACATCTCCAACCTGATGTCCAAATGAATCATTTATGAGTTTAAAATTATCTATATCAAACATGATAAGCGACAGCGGTCTGTCATATCTTCCCGATATTTTCATGGATTTTAACAGGCTACTTTCAAATTTTCTTCTATTGTAAATTCCTGTTAACGGATCTGTTTCCGAAAGCTGTTCGTAAAGCTTCTTTTGCCGGTTAAGTTCCTCTTCAAGTTCAATTCTGGCGCTTATATCGGTAAAGCTTGAGAGCACTGCCCACTCCCCTCTATACGAAATTGTCGTCGAATAAACTAAAAGCCAGAATTCTCTTTTATCCTTTGAAAGGGCTTTTAGGGTATCGGTACTACTAAACTTTTCCCCTTTTAGCCGTCTCGCAATAGTATTTTTTACCGCTTCTTTCTCATTACCGGAATAGAAATCCAAGGCATGCATGTCATAAAACTCCTCTTTTGTATAGCCAAATATCTTTAAAGCGGAAGGATTTACATAAAAGATTTTGTCCTTGTATAAGACAATACCGTTTATAATGTTTTCCGAAACGGCTTTAAAAAGCTCTTCGCTTTCTTCGAGTCTTTCCTCTAATATCTTTCGTGCCGTAATGTCATGAACTATCACAAAAACATACAGTTTTTTTCCAATATTAATGGGGGCGGCATATGACTCAACATATCTGAACTCTCCGTTTTTAAGCCTGTGTTTAAAAAAGCCGACGGTTGCCTTTTTTGCCGCAACTTTATATCTGAACCTCTTTAATTCTTCCGGAGATAAAATTACATTTAGATCCGTTATATTCATGCGGGCAAGTTCATCCATCGAATAGCCGTAAAATATTTCGGCGCCGCGATTTGCATCCATAATTTCGCCGGTTTCGATATCAACTAAAAGCAAAACTGCGGAGTGTTCTTTAAACATCTGCCTGTATTTTGCTTCGCTTTCTTTCACCTTTTCGTTTTCGTAAACAATTATAATTAAAGAAAGAAGGATAATGCCGAATACCGCAAAGGAGCTAAGCAGATAAACAATGTTAATCTGATTTATAAGGTGGTTTGTATCTTTAGTTTGATTAACGATTGCCTTAACCGCAAAGGGCGAGAATACTGGCAGGCTTTTGTAAATGTCAAAAAGTATAGGTCTATAAAAAATCTTATTTGCGACATAACGGTGATATTTAATCAAAGCATAAAGAACAGGAGCTATATAATATTTCCAGTGATGTTTAACTTTTCTCATGTAGGAAAGAACCTGTTTTGCCATATATGGGTTCTTTTTCAATAATTTATTAACATCATTAAAATCTTTTGAAATTAACGGGATTAAATCTTTTAATTTTACCAGCGAAGATTTAATGTGAGCTTCATTATTCTTTTTTGAATATCTGATAATATCTTCAGTCGCTTTAACCGTTTCACTTATATTGCGGGATAATGCAGCAATCCTTAATTCCAACATGTTGTCTGATTTAAGGAAGGATTCAAATTTCAGCAGGATAAAATTATAGACAATAAGAGAGATAAATGCGTATAAAAGGAGAATTAAAAAACCGGAGATAAATATCCTGGACTTTGATATTTTTGATGCGAACATGTGTTAATCTTTTATTTATATATATTTTCAGCCGAAGGAAAAATCCCTTTTTTAATTTCATCCCGGAAATCGGATAAAGCCTTTATAAGGATACTTCTTGAATCGGCATATTTTTTCACAAATTTAGGAGGGGCGGCAGCCAACATGCCTACCACATCATAAAAGACAAGAACCTGACCGTCGGTATATCTGCCGGCTCCAATACCGATGACAGGAATATTTACGGCTTTTTGTATAACAAGAGATGTTTCTTCTGGTATAGCTTCAAGAACTATCATAAAGGCGCCCGCATGTTCCAACTCTGCCGCAGCACTAGCAAGTTTCACCGCTTCAGCCTCCGATCTACCCTGAACTTTATACCCTCCCAACATATTAATAAATTGCGGCATTAGACCTATGTGCGCCATTACAGGGATACCTGCCGTAACTATTTTTTCTATAGTTTCTTTTAAAAAAGCCCCTCCTTCGATCTTAACGGCATTGGCTCCGGCTTCCTTAACAAGCCTTCCGGCGTTAATTAAAGCCTCTTTAGGACCGGTTTGGTAAGACATAAAAGGCATATCCGCAAGGATAAAAACATCCCCTGCACCTTCTTTTACAAGCTTAGTGTGGTATATCATTTCGTCCATAGTAACGGAAAGAGTGTTTTTTTTACCCTGAACAGTCGTAGCAAGCGAATCGCCTACGAGGATAATGTCAATGCCTGCTTCTTTTGCAATCCCGGCCTGAACAAAATCATAAGCAGTAATCATGGATATCTTTTCGTTATCAAGTTTCATCTTCTGGAAATCTATAATACTCTTCATTATCGTTCCTACAAATAATTATGTTATATTTAATTTATTTTTATAGTTTATTAATGAAGCTTCCGGAGGGTTTAAGGAGGCACCCCCTGCCCTAACCGCTCCTTAGGGATTTTAGGGATTTTAGGGATTTTAAGGATATATAATTCTATGGATACGATATATTATTGATATATAATTTTATTGACAATAAGAAAAAAATTTGAATATAATACCTTTAATCTTTATAATACTATCATTAATATTTGATAGTGTAAAATATATTGTGTAAATTTCCAATGGCAAAATAGGCGCACCTCCTATAAAATAGTTATTGACCAAAATAACTTTTAAATTAAAGGAGGCAACGCCAATGGAAATTAAAACTAGTGTATCAGAAATCGTAACATTATTCAAAGAAATTCTTAAATGGATTATCGCCCGGCAATTTTGGGATAAAGCCTTGATTTTCGCAATAGAATTGCGAAGAAAAGAGGATTTATAAAAAGATTTATAAAAAAAGGTTACTTTCTATCGCAGAATTTGCGGAATTTAATTTAATGAAATTTAATGATAAAAATAAAAAAGGAGTTGATTGTAAATATGAATATGAAAAGAAAATTTAGTTTAATTATTATCCTGATACTTTCAATTTTTGTTATTTCATCATCGCTTAGCGGATGTGCTACTTCAAGAACAACTGCCGCAGCCGGAACAACAGGCGCTATAATCGGCGGAGCAACGGGGTTCGTGATAGGAGCATTAACGGGAGGACCGATTGGCGCAATAGTCGGTACTGCGGCAGGAGTAGCCATAGGGTACGGAGTAGGCTTTGTTACCGGTAAATATGTAGTAACAAGGGAAGGGGGAATCAGAAATCTTTCGATGCTTAATCCGCCTTATAGATTAGCAAGTAATAAATTCGTCGCCGATCCAAATAACCATTTCAAAATCAATTTTAAGGAAATAAAAGGCGTTCTTATCTCAAACCTCAGAATAAATACTTTGCCCAATATTATTAAACCAAATAAATACTTTAAATTAATAATGGCTTATTATGTCCTGGGTACAAAGAAAAATATAAAGCGCTTTCCTATTACGGAAAGCCGGATATTAGAAGGTTTAAACGGTAAAATTTATTACAGTCATACCTCTTATCCTAATATTATAAAAGAAGGAAAATATAAAACCCAAATTTCCGTGAAAACTCCGCCAAATTTTAAACATGGAGTCTATATTTACGAAGCAATAATTAAAATTAATAATATAATTACCGCGCTTAGTACAAAATTGCTCACGGTGCGGTAATTTATTAGATTTTAATTTTATGTTCTGTGCCGTCTAAAAGCCTCTTGATATTGGGGGCATGTTTATATATTATTAATAGCGAAATAAATACAGCGGCATAAAAGAAATCAAGATTTTTTAACCTATAAAATATTAAAAACGGCATAAAAAATGCGCTCGTAATAGAAGCAAAGGATACGTACCTGCTTAACATTACAATCATTAAAAAGATAACAAAAGCTATAAGTACGGCAACCGGAGAAACTGCAAGAAAAATTCCCAGAGCTGTTGCTACTCCCTTGCCTCCTTTAAATTTTATATAAATTGAATAGCAGTGTCCTATTAAAGGGGCTATTATTATAAAAGACAGAATTAAAACAGGAAAGTGAAAATATTTCATTGCAAAAAAAACGGGAATAAACCCTTTTAAAGCATCAACAACAAGGGTTATAATGCCGAATTTTCTGCCGATCACCCTTGCAACATTTGTTGCACCGAGATTACCGCTTCCCTGTTTCGATAGGTCAACGCCGCCTTTAAACCTTGCTATAACCGCCGACGTAGGAAAACCGCCTATAAGATACGATATGATAAAGTATGTTATTCCGGTTAGAAGAATTGAATTTTGCATATATTTGCTATCTGTTATTATGTATTATGTGTATTATGACTTTTTAATGTTTTCTTCCGCCCCTTCAATAACCGATAAAACATCTCTTTTCCTAATTATTCCAACATATTTTTGCGTAGCATCATCAATGACAAAAAGTTCATCTGTTTTTTTCCTAAAAAAATTGTGGACAACAATACCAAGAGTTTCATTAAGTTTAACTTTAGGAATAACATCCGTTTCCATTAAATCCTTTGCTAATTTTGGATCGTCGGGAGAGGTAAGCATAATATTCTTAATTCTATCATATTTTATCATTCCAACTATTTTATCATTTTCATCTACGACAGGGTGCATCAAAAAATTAGAATTAAAAAATATTTTTATCATTTCATATAAAGGATCGTCAAGTTTAATCGGTACTGCATAATTTTCCTTTGTAATAACATCCTTAACCGAATATTTCTTAAGCGGCTGAATAAAATAATCTTTGGCATGTGCGGGAGAATCCATCCTATTTTTTCTTTGTTTTGAATAAATGCTTCTTTATATAAAAACTCCCGATAAAAGCAAGTGCAATCCCCATAATTGCATAAAACAATAGCGTTACAGGCCTGGTATATGTAAATATTAGATTTTATATTAATTTTTTAACAAATTCCATAAAAATATAACACTTTAGCCATATATATACATATAAGAGATAAAAATATATAAAATATTTTTAAAAATATGCTAAAATAAAAAACGATAATATTTAACATAACTGCATAAACGACATAAACGAATAGTTTAATGCCTCTTTTTTAGCTTTACTTTGCCTTGTTTTATTCTGTTTTATTTTATTTTGTTTTATTTATTTGATAGAAGCACAATAAAAATAAACAATAAAAATAAAAATATACATATTTTTGAATAAGAGATTTTAAGAAAACGGAGAATCGAGCATTATTCGGCTTTGAATTCTTTGAATTGAAGCAGTTTTAATAATTTCTTGTAGTAATCGTGGAATAAACATGCCCCCGTAGCTCAGAAGGATAGAGCAGAGGTTTCCTAAACCTTTGGTCATCGGTTCGATTCCGGTCGGGGGCACCAGTTAAAACCGCAGTAAATAAGCCATTCCAGCTCTTGACAATTAATTCTAAATAGTCTATAATTTACATAGAATTTATCAAAATCATAATATTTTTGCCACAAAATTGCCACAATAAAATTTAACGGAGGTTAATTGAAAATGTCTGATAATATTAGTAAGAGAGGCGATACTTATCATTATGATTTCATGATAGACAATAAACGCTATCGGGGTTCGACCAAGACCTGCGACAAAAAACTTGCGCAGACCATAGCGGATA
>JAKASO010000027.1 GCA_021818985.1 bacterium | reverse complement strand
CCTCGGGTTTAAAACTAATCTCTTCCTCTACACTGGTGATTTCTCTGCACTTTTCATAAAAAATCTTAAAATAATCATCTGATTTAACTGCAGAATACCATTCCTGTTTTTGATATGCGTAATACCGCTCCTTGTATTCTTCTTCAGAGTATTCTATTTTGGGGACTTTTTTTTCTATTATATTTTTTATTTTTTCTTTTTGTTTCTTTGAAAAATTACTGACATTATTTTGTAAAAGGATATACATCTCCGATTTATAATGGGGATTATTAAAGAGTTCGCTATTTTTATCCTCATCAATCATTTTCCAGAAAATATCGTTATAGGATTTCCACTCGATTCCTATGACTAAAAGCGTAACCCTCTTAAATAAAGGACGATTATATTTTTTTAAGAAAGTATGCAGGATACCTCTACTTGTTTTTTTATCTTTTTTTGCCTTTGCAATTATAATATCCCTTAATATCAAAGTGATTATCGTCTTCGCCGGTAAAGAATATTCAGAATTCTCAAATAGGGATTTTATCCAGATATAAGAGATGTCGTAATCTTTATCGGGATATTCGTTTTGTATTATTTGTTTTATTCTGTCGGCAAGGGTATAAATTATTTGTTCGCTACATTTCTCGCCAACTTCATTCGCCTTTTTTTGAGCTAGAAATTTTTCATTCAAAATATATCCATCAACAATTGTTGTAAATTCTTTTATTCCAGTGTTGCTAAGAGAGATTGCAGCTTTCTCGACTTCCGTTCTTTGTTCTTCCGGTTTATCCAAAATATATTTATACTTTTCATTTATTTTTTGCTTTTCTTGTTTAGTGTAATATATCGGTTTTATTCCAGTGGTAATATCTATAATTTTCTCCGCTTTTTTCAGGTCTTCTGAATTATCGCTGTCTAAAAACTTTGGAAGAAGGTTTTTAAGGATTTCTATCGGAACCAATATGTTATCAAATTTGGTATCAAGCCAAATTGGAATTAAATCGATTATGTCTATAGAGATTTTATTATTAGGAATATTGACGAGGATTTTCGCAAAAGACTGCCAAGTATAGAAGTTGTCAAGGCGTTTGCTATTATCTATATGATATTTTGTAACATTCTTTATGATATTTAATAACTCATCAATATCTTTTTTGTTTTCTGACAGTTTAGTTTTTTCGGAAACTCTCTCTAAATAAGGCAAAACATTCCAATATGGAAATGAAGAATATCCCTCTTTTTCGGAGGGTTTTGAGTCAGGCGCTTTGTCAGGGCTAAAATAATCTTTTTCTTTCAAAGGATAAAACCATTTAATATCCCATACTTTTTTAAAAAAATAATTCTCATATAAAGTATCTTTCTTTATTAATTCTAATAAGTCGTTTTCTTTAAATACGTTGTTTTCTTTAAATGGAGAGGTCTTGGTCATGAGGGAGGTTACCTCGTCAATTAATTTAATTTTTTCTAAAAACCCTTGTGGTCTTGAAGAAACCCCTATTCCCTTTGCCCATTCGAAAATTATATAATCAAGACTTTCATATCCATTTTTATCTATTGGATATGGTACTAATGTAATTCCTAAATCTGCATAATATTGTTCAAAAAACTTAAATAAATTTTTTTCTCGTGAAAATATCGGATAAAGCATAAAATGCTTCAAATCTTTTTTTGCATGTTTAGATTTGTTAATCATAAATTCCAATATTTCGTATTCCTCTAATCCATAGCCAACAAATAAAACGGTATAAGATTTAAAAATTTCTTCAAGAAAGTCCGCGGGACGAGATTCATTTTTATAATGTTTCATATAATCGGTAATTGTAATCACCATGCTTTGTGTATCATTCATGCTTCCATGAAGATGAAATATATTTCCATTTTCAAGATTTGACCTTGTAAATTCATCTGGCAAATAAATAATTTTTGTATCTTTGCCCTGACCCTCTTTATTGTTTAGTCGTGGTGTTGATTCAGAAATTGTTAAATTTTGTGAACGAGATGTTTTAGCAATCAAATCTAAATTGTCATCGTAATTTGTTGTTACAAAAATACAATTAAAATCATAGAGTGATTCGTATATTTTATATTTTTTTTTCAGTTTATCATCAATTTTAAAAAAAGATTTTAAATCAGGGGTTATATTTTCCCTTTTTGATATGTTTTCGCAAATTGACAATATTTTCCTCGCATCATTAAGTTCGCGCAAATTTGCAAACTCATGATAAGTAATACATTTATGGTCATATAAATGTTCTAAATATTTCTCTGCAAACTGCTTCCATGTTGGACCGCCTATTATTTGAGAAACTCCGGCTCCAATAAACAAAATCAGTGTCCCTCTTGAAGCAGCGTCCATGATTCCATCGGGAATAGTGGTTATATTATCTTCAATTTTACAGGATTCTTTTGATTTTTTTTTGTCCATTTTTATATATAATGTAATTATAAATATTAATTTATATAAAAACTAAATTGAACATCTTTCCCAAATTATACTTTTTCTAACTTGTATATGATTTCCACTTTTGTATTATAAAACTTAGGTTATGTTCTTGATTTTGAAATTCTGCTTAAAATACAGCCCCTTAATTGCTCAATTATTAATTCTCTCTGATTATTCATCACCCCAAGATAATCAAAAACTATTTTGTCAATTTTTTTATGTTCTGGAGTTTCTATCTCATCTATAGTTGACAAAGCCTGTCGCTTTTTTAGTTTTTCATAAATTTTCTTTATATCATCTATTTCACTAAAATCAAAATATATCGGAATATCTTTTAAATCTGTCGCTTCTGCTTTCAATAAACCGCCTCCAAGATTTTTTCTCCCTGTAATTTCTCGTATAATCCACGCAATTGAACTATTGAGAAATAACCAAAGGTTTAATTGCATTTCCATAGTAAAGTTCCCTTGGTTATCATATATATCAACATAACTTGATGAATATGCATTTGCTTGGTTCATTACACAAAAATGTTTTGTAATGCCTCTCGGCATTATCAAGATTGGTTTGTTTTTACTTGTAGTGCTTGATTTAAAAAGGCTTACGCCGGTATTTTTCAACTCATCAATTTGTTGCCGGTTTAATTTAAATTCATCAATTATAAAGTTTTTAGTATGTGTTAATACAAATGGGGAGCCATCTTCCGAAGTCATAAATGGAATAGTACATTGTTTCAAGAACGGAAAATTATTTACAAATTTATTATTAATTATTAATGATTTATTTAAGTTCATGCCCTGGCCTACTGAAAGGTTATAACCTGATAAACGGTCTATATATTTACCCCTCTTTTCCATTAGGGAAATTATTTGCAATAGCTCGTCCGAAGCTAAAAACAGCGTTCCCCACTTTAAAGTTCCGAAATCTGTGTATTTGAATTGTTTTATTTTTACTTGTGGAGACGCCGTCTCAACATCATCTTGAAGGATAGAAAACTCAATTCTTTCGAAGTTCTCATGGTAACGAGCAAAAATAGTTTCATTATTTTTATCTATTTTCTTTCCAAAAAATATAGAAATTACAGTATTAATATTGGGACCAAGCTTACTATCAAAATACTTAAAGTCACTGTCAACTACAGCTTTGACGGATGTATTTTTTAGTAAGAATTTTTGGAACTTTTTTCCGTATTCAGTATTAAGCCAAGAATTTTGAGTTATAAATACTGAAGTTCCTTTCTCGGATAATAAATAGATTCCAATTTCAATAAAATAAATCAAAAGGTCAGATCCTTTTGTGATAAGTTCTGAATCTGAACCCCATCTGAGACTCGCACCTTGTTGTGCCTCAACCTTCATTTGGTCGGAAAATTTTGGATTTCTTGCTTCTAAATACGGCGGGTTGGCAATGACCACATCAAACCCGCCATTGTTGTGGAATGCCTCGGAAAAATAAGCTTTAAAGTCAAAATCCTTTTTCCCGTCGGTAATGTTTAAAATTAATTCGTCTATTCGTTTTTTTAGACGCTTCTTGTTTTCATGGTTTGTCTCTTCGATAATGCTGTTTTTATATTGTTCTATTTTGTCAAAGCTATCTTTATTAAAGAAATCTACATCGGCATTTAAATCCAACCCTAAAAGCGAATTGCCGCGGATGATTTTATAATCAAGATTAGGCAAAGGTTTGATTTGCTCGATATCTTCTTCGTCAACGATAAGCGAAAGCCATAATCTCAGCTTGGCAATCTCTACCGCCTCCGCATTGATATCTACCCCGTAAAGCGAATTTTCTATGCATTTGCACTTAAAATCATAAAGCGATCTGCCAGAGGCATCTTTTATATAATTCGAAAGAATATTGCGCGCTTTTACTATCTCGCTCATCATTCCGACAAGAAAGGCGCCGGAACCGCAAGCCGGATCGCAAACTTTAATAGAGGCAAGTTTTTCGTCTATTTGGCTTGCATGAGTGCGAATACTTTCGTCCAGTTGATAAGAATAATCCTTAGTTTCTTTTTCTTTAGATACTACGGCCGCTTCATGCTCGCCAACCAATTCTCCGATTTTTATGAACTTGGAAATATCATTTCTGCCTACATTCTTGTCCACTTCTGTTGATAAATAATTAACGAGGCTCTCCTGACACATATAATGCACTATTTCTCTCGGAGTATAAAACGTCCCCTGGGTTTTTCTGTCGTTGGCTTCTAATAAATTCTCAAACACCTTTCCCAACATTTCCGGATCTACCGCAACCTCTTTTTCTAACGGCTCGTCTTCTTTTACGGTAAAATTATATCGGTCGAAAATATCTAAAATACCGGCGTCTTTATCGCCTTCTTTAGTTGCAATCTGATTTGAGAAAAGCTCGTTAGGCAGGATAATATCGATATGCACCCAGTCATAATTATTGATAGGGTCAAAAAGACCGCCGTTAAGAAACGGTATTTTGCAGTTGAATCTGCTGTAAAAATTATAATCGCGTTGCTGGGCAAGCGCCTCATAAAAAAGAGGCTCAAGAATATCGTTAAAAAAATTATCGTAATTAATTATTTTCTTTTCAAAAAGTCTTCGCAGGAAATCTTTTGGTCCTGTTCCCCAATCTTCGTTGCGTCCGACCCCGAACCAACCCTTTTTTTGCAAAAAATATAGGAATACAATCTGCCCGAGAAGTTTTTCAGTAAAATTGGATATATCGATATTTTTAGCATTAAATTCTTCCTTGGTTTTTTCATTTGTTTTTATAATATCGTCAAGCCCGGCTTTAAGCTCACCAAATAAAGCATAATATTTTGCATAAAATTCTTTGGTTACCGTTTCTATATCAAATGCCGCTTCAAGCTGGGATAGGGCAGGAGGATTTTCGTCATCTCCGACTATAGGAGTAAATCTGCTCTGCGCGGTGTGGCTGCTCTCGTTTTTACCGACTAAAAACGACCATCTTCGCGCGGGGGTAAATTCCTCTTTTACCTTACTCTTTCCGTTTTCGGTTTCAATAAACCGGTAATCCATCTTTATTAAAGAAAACCGCCAATCATCGTTTCTGGGGGAAACGAAGGCGACAAGAGCGGCATCTTTTTCGCCCCTTTTTTGAAGATACCTAGCGGCAAAATTACGCTGAGCGGTTCGCGCTCTTTCAATAGAATTTTCTTTCTGAAGATAAACTATCAGAATATCGATTTTCTTTTCTTCGGGGTCGGTATATGTGCCAAGACGCTCGTATGTTTTGACATAAGACTGAAAGGCCTCTTTAATATACCCTCTCGCTCTAACAGGAAAAGCTTTGGACTCATCAATCTTATTGCAAAGATTTCTTATAAAATTAAGAAATAATTCCTTATCAAAATCTTTTTCAAATGTTTCTTTAACTAATTTCTTAGCCTGCTCTTTATCCATAATATTTTCCTATACTGAATAAACAGATAGAATAACTTCTCTTTTACCAGATAATAAGGGATTATTTTCCGCATAATGCGGGTTAAGAAGCCCTTCGGGTATGTTCTTTTGGAGAACTGCAAGGACTTTGAATGGGTTTGGCATTTCGTTGCCGAGACTGCTTAAGATTTTTAATGTTTCCTTTGCGGTCTGTTTCGGCAATCCGCCCTCTGTTAATTGAGTAATAACTTTTTTTATATAAGATTCCTGGTCGTCCGTAAGCTTCATAGAATCTTTCAGCGTTAATTTCAATATTTTTATAATATTCGCAGAGCTATCCCTTCCCCTTCCGGCTTGCGGTTCTGTGTTTTCTTGGGTGGTGGCGAAGATAAAAGCATTTTTATTCTTATCTAAAAGTTCATATATATTTTTGGGGATATTTTGTTTTTTTTCATTAACATCGCTTTCAATAAGGCCTGCGGCAGACATGAAGTCGAGTTCAGCAGACGGGTTAAGATGGTCGGCCATGTAAAATTTTTGAAGTTTCCCGATGCGAAAATATGTTATAAGATTACTTGAGAATTTCTCATTTGCTTTTGCAGTTCTTGCCTTCCTCGGCAGCCGTTTAATCTTTTCAAAAAGTTTCGGCTCGTTATCGCGCGTTTCCTTTATTATTTTCAAGTATTTAAGTTCGCTTTCGCTTGAATCGTCTTCGCCTGTTAGGGTTTGCTTTGAAATTAATCTGTTAAATAGTTCGTGCGAACCGACAGGTTCGCCTTCCGTTAAAATAGCCGCATCTCCGCCCAAAAGCGTTAGAAAGGCATTTATTTTAGCCTCTGCCGCCTCCTTAAGTTTAATTTGGTCATTTGACTGTTTGGTCGGAAAGAAATTATAGGTATATATTTTATCGAACTTGGTGTCTATGCGGTTAATGCGTCCCACCCTTTGCATCATGCGGGTCGGATTCCATGGTATATCGTAGTTTATAACCACATTGGAGCGATGCAGGTTAACTCCTTCCGACAATATCTCGGTTGCAACAAGTATGCGGTAATCATCTTTAGGATTTAACGACTTTGCATCGAAGTTGGAGATGGTTTTATTCCTCACCGAATATTCGGAAGCGCCCGTAAAGCAAAGTACGGTTTCGGGCGATTTTTCGTTTAATTTCTTGGCAAGATATTCCGCCGTTTCTTTGGATTCGGTAAAAATTACAAGTTTATTTTTTTGAAGAATTTTATCGGACTTAAGCGTTTCCAAAAATAAATCTAATTTCGGGTCTCTTTCTATTTTTTGCCAAATATTTTTAATTTCTTTTAGAATTTTTAAATCATTTTCAAGATAGATAAGAAACTCGTCTTTAAAATAGACGCTTTTATATTTTTCGGCTTTATCTTCATCAATAAGCCTCTGAATAGCATCGTAATCGTCATTTTCAAGGAGTTCAAATATTTTATTAGTATATTTTTTGCTTACATAGACATTTCCGTTTTTATATTCCTTTATAAACATTTCGTATGAATGGATGAATCTGTCGATGGAATTTTTAAAAGCGAAAAAACTGCTCTCCAATCTTTTTACCAAAAGAATTTTCATAAATTTGCCCATATTCATTTGAGATACAATCTCTGGTTGTTTCACTTCTTTATAATATAGCAATGGCGTATAACGGGCATAATTAAAATCTTTCGATATTAATTCCACTGTTCTATTGAATATTTTATCTTCTTCATTGTTTAGCTGATAAAATAAAGGATTCGGCTTTTCTACATCGGGGAACTTTACATTTTGTTCTTTAAGGTCTTTGCTGAAGTATTTTTCGATTTCGGTTCGAGTTCTCCTTACCATTAAGTACTTAAGAACCTTTTCCCTGATTTCCTTAGTGTTTTCTTTTATAGTCTTAATATAAGCCTCATAATCTTTCTGCCTGTCTAAGTTTTTTAATTTCTTGTCTAATCCGTTAAAAAAGGATTCGATATCCGCCATATTGGGTATTGTGCTTTTCTTAGACTTTTGAAATAGCTTTATCTGGCTTAGAATATCTTTGGGGGAATTATTGTACGGGGTTGCGGTTACCAGAATAACCTTTTTCCCGCGGCAAATCTGCGCGAGCTTTTCATAAGTAACCGTGCTTTCGGTTCTAAACCTGTGGGACTCGTCTATAATTATATTACTGTATTTATCGGTGTCCGAATTTATAAGGTCGTCAAGCTTGCCGATAGATTTAAAATCGGCGTGTATCCTGAAATCCGAAAATGCCGTCTTCCATGACCCCGGATTAGTTTCGTCGATAAGCACGGGCGGGGCTATAACCAGCGTCCTTCCTTCAATTTGACCCGCCAATAACGTAGCTATGTAAGTCTTGCCGAGACCAACCACGTCGGAGATAAATACTCCGCCGTATTCCAGAAGTATCTTTTTCGCATTTAATACCGCCTGTTCCTGATACTCCAGCCTTTTAAAATTTTCGGGATAATAATCTACAAAAACATCTTCAGCCTAATTTAGTTCATCCTTAAAATATTCGTATAAAAATTTTAAATAAAGCTCGTAAGGGGTAATGTTTTGATTCAGCCATGTTTTATTCATTATTGTTTCAATATATTTCTCGGAAATATCGACTGAATCCGACCAGAGTTCTTCAAACTTATTTTTTGCAAATTCGTAATCGGCTATAGTTTTTAACTCGACGTTGAACTCAAGATTGTCAACAAGGCCTGCCTTGGTAAAATTGCTGGAGCCGGTTATAACCCTTCCTTTATCTCTGTCGCTTTCCGCAAATGTCATTATATAAAGTTTTGCATGGATATTTTGGGACGGATAGGCTCTTATTTCTAATTTTTCACTTCTAATCCACTCAATAAATTTCAATACGCCTTCTTCTACCGAATAATTATCTTCGGACTCTTCCATCTCTTTTTCAAACAAACCGCTCACCGCGTCTTTTGTTTCGGCGTGGGAAAATTGAAGGGATTGCTCCTTTTCCTTACTTGCGGCGGCTAATAAATCGTAACTCTGTTTGTTGGTAGAAATGCCTATAAGGATTCTTATTTTTTCGGTTTTTTCCAACGCTTTATAAATTGAAAAAAAACCGCTTGTATAAAAATAACCGACAAGGCAGTCAAAAAACCGCGTGCCTTTTATTAAAGCTTTAAACCTGTCCCGGAGGTTATTATTTTCTTCGTTTGTGATAAATGTAAGATCGGAACCCAATTTAACCCCTTTTGATTATTATTTTCTAACCACAAGAGTTACTCAATAATGATATTATATAAAGAAATAAAAAAAATAACTAATATTTTCTTGAATAAATATTTAATAAATAGACAGTTTTTGGCAATTGGTATAGCCATTTAGTCCCGGATACGCTAAAGAAAGCGGTTGACGACGTGTGGGGGAAGGGATAATAAAAACGGTTAATGGTTTTAATACCTGTTGATAAAAGGTTTTTCTTTGCTCGCCGATAAGGTTTTTAAGATATTCCCGATTTCTTGGGGGGTTTGGGGGGTAGCTTTTTCGGAAAAGCGAGCCCTCCCAATGTATTGGCTTTTATCTGAATAATTAGGGGTTTTTGAGGCAAGGCAAGGTTTTTAGCCGAGAAAACCTTTACAATATGTATTATTTTGTAAATAAAGGCGGGCAAAAAAGGATAATATATAGCAAAATTGCTATCAAAATATCTTAACTTTACCAAGAAAAGTTTACATAATTATATAATATATTTTTCTTTGTCCGCCAGTCCCGATTTTAAAATTTCCGACAGATAATTATAAGAAATTTTTATTTTATGCCTGCTCGAAAGTTCTTTACTTATCTGTCTCAAGCTCATACCTTTTTTTTGTAAAAATAGTATTTCTGGCGCATATACATTTTTTATTTTTCGTATCTTTGTTCTTTTTCTTTGCATAATAATTTATCCTCGCTCGTATGTACTTAAATGTCTGTTATGCGCTAAACTCTGTTGATATTCTTTTGAATTTATAGTTTCTTTATATGTCATACCGGTTTTAATAAGCTCTTCTCTTACATCTTTTGCAAAACTCTTTTTTAGGCCGTGCAGGGCTTCATAATGCTGATTTGTCGCCAAAGCCGCTTTTTCTACTTCTCTTAAAACAGCTTTATAATCTTGCCGGCTCAGTTTAAAAGTTTCTTTGCCTTCATTTTTTAGATATGTATTAAGCCCTATCAGCAGTTTTTAACGATAAAGAATTAAGCCCCTCAAAGCGTTCTATGCGCCCCCCCTTGCCAAGCGTATAAAAACCGTCGCTATCCTGTCGAATACCCGATATTGTTATAGTTTTATGAAACCTTGCGCCTGTCTCGGCCGCTACTGAAAGAGCTATTTTGTAGCTTTCAGGGATATTTTTATTTTCATCGATATTTTTGATTAAAGCAAGGGGATTTTCATAACAATAATAACCGCTCCTTTCTTTAATCGATAATTTTTCTTTTTCTTGAAGCGCCGTAGTTTTTATTTCAAAATCATATTTTTGCAAAAACTTCTTTTCAAGCGCAGTCGAGAATTTCTCTAACGCCGCTGAGTATTTTTGAATACTCGATTTGGCAAGGTTTTTATCGATTTTTTCCTGCAAAAAAGATTGTATATGTTCTTTTTGCAGATTTTTAATATTCTTTATACCGAAATTTTCTTTTGCGTATTTTGCGGCATCGATCGCAACAGCTAAATAATTCCTAAAAGTTTCAAACGAAAAAATGCCCGATTGCTTAGCAAAGCCCGCCATAAATTTATCGATACTCTTGGCGCCGGAATAATTTTGCAAAAAAGCCTCTTTTGCGGAATGTTTACTTTCTCCGAATTTAATTAATTCTTTCATTACTTCTGTTGTTTGAAATGCCATACTGCCCAATTTTTCTCTCATTTTTTATACCTCCTTAAATTTAAACAAACCTGTCCTCTTATAATT
Source organism: bacterium (assembly GCA_021818985.1). Lineage (GTDB taxonomy): Bacteria > SZUA-79 > SZUA-79 > Acidulodesulfobacterales > Acidulodesulfobacteraceae > JAKASO01. The sequence continues at coordinate 1,071 of JAKASO010000027.1, read as the reverse complement.
CCAAATCTTAATTGGAATACGCAATTTAATTTAACAGGTTGCGCCTCCCTGCTGGCAGTTTAATTGATGCCGCAAATTTGAAGCTGAGCATAGCAATTTTGAGGTTTGCAATTACCTTGCGATTTTTATTATGCTGAGTAAATCTCTCAGCCAGCTTTTATGCTACCGGCATTTTTGAAAAAGCTTGAAATCTCCGGTAGGCTTGTATTCTGCTGTATATTGGGGCTTTCATATTCATTTTCGATTTTGCCATTTTATCGAAAACTAAGGCGTTAGAATTACCGTCATTTTTTATTTTTTTTTTGGTTGCTTGAGCGTTTTATTTCCGTCGCTCTTTTATGTCTTGAAAAGACATAAAACGCTCAAAATAAAACGCTTTGTGGAGATTTTTAGCTGTTTTGAAATTTGTAAATTTCCGAACAGTTAAAAATACTTTTTTTGATGTTAATTTGCTGTTTTTTTGCTTACTTCGTTTGCCTATTTTTGCCGTAGGCAAAAATCAGCCCTATCGGGCAACGGCAAACTACGGCGCAAAAAAAGAGCGCAAATAACGATAAAGCGTGAAGTTGATGTTAATTTGTTTGCTTTTTCTCTTACTCCGTTTTCGGCAAAAAACCGCCGAAAACTCCGGCGAGAAAAAGACAAATTAACGATAAAGTAAAGCGTGAAGTATTGTCGAACCTACAATTAATAAATTTGTGCTTTTTTAAATTTATACGGACAGAACTGTCCTAAGTATGAATATGAATAAAAATTTGATAGCCCTAATTTGCGCACATCTAATTTTTATTTTTGTCTTCGGGAAAGGCAGTATAATTTTTTAAATTCCGAAGAAAATTTAAAAAATACTGCGTCGTTGTTTTAGGCTCAGAGGCGATAAAAAACAACGATAAAAAATCATTATAATTTAAGTATATCATATATTAAATATTTGTCAAGTGTTTTTTTAAAAATGTCAAGGCAATTTAAAAATGTCACCTTCTTAGCAAAGTAAAAATGTCCCCTTTTGGTTAAAATTAATATTAATATTAAATGGTTTTTAAAATCTTTTTTAATTTAATTAATTTTAAT
>JAKASO010000026.1 GCA_021818985.1 bacterium | reverse complement strand
TTATAATGACTTTATAGTCATAAGTCAATAAAAAAATATTTATTGGCAATATTTATTTTGCCGGCTTTGTCAAAACCGCAAGAAATTTTAAGATTTAAAATAAAAAATATTTAAAATATAATATATTATAATATATAATAAGGAATAATATAAATTATGAACGCAAATCAACCCTTAAATCTAAAAGACGTCCTGTTTAAGGTTCTTAAAAATAAATTAAAAAATCCAGACTATATAACTTTGCTTCTGGCTTATAACTGGGCGGACATCTGCGGGGAAAGCCTTGCAAAAAAAACAAAGCCGAAAGCCGTTAAAAATAAAACATTAATAATCAATGTAGCTAATCCCGCCCTTTCATTTGAATTAAATTTCCTGAAAAAAGACCTTTTGCAAAGGATAAACAAATATATCGCCGGTTTAAACGAGGAGAACGGCGGCATTAGTTCACCTCACCGTATTGATTATATTAAATTCAGTAATATCGAAATCGGAATATCGGAATAAAGGATGATTGAGGTAAAATCAAGGTAAAAGGATAAAATTTACCCTCTTCCCTTTGAAAGGATCTTCTCAAAAAAAGATTTTTTAAGAGGGTGGGTGTTTTCGCCGCTTTCTTGGGCAAACTCTTCAAGCAATTTTTTCTGTTTAGAAGTTAAATCAACAGGGGTTTCCACAATAATATTGATATGTTCGTCGCCTCTTAAACTGCTGTTTAGCCTGCGCAGCCCTTTACCTTTAAGGGTAAAACGTGAACCGCTCTGGGTGCCGGCAGGTATCTTAAGGGTCGTTTTACCGTCAACGGTCGGCACTTCAATTTCGCAGCCAATTGCCGCCTGTGAAAAACTTATTGGCACGGTTATAAAAATATTTTCATTGTCTCTTTTAAAAATACGATGCTGTTCGACGCTGATATCAACATAAAGATCGCCAGCCGGACCGCCGTAAATTCCTGCCGCCCCTTCGCCGGAAACCCTTAACCTATTTCCGTCATCAATTCCCGCTGGAATTTTTATTTCAAGCTTTCTTTCTTTTAATATCCTGCCGGTTCCATAACATACCGGACATGGATCTTCTATAATCTCTCCTTCACCATGGCATTTATAGCATGTTCTGGCAATAGTAAAAAATCCCTGATGCTGCCTGATTTCTCCAGTTCCTTTACAAACGGGACAGATAACAGGCTTCGATCCTTTTTTTGCTCCGGTGCCTTCGCAAGAATCGCACTTTTCATATCTTTTAAATTTTATCTCTTTTGATGCGCCAGATACCACTTCTTCAAATTTTACTTTAAGTTCGTAACGGAGATCGTCGCCTTTTTTTTGACGGCTCCGTTTGGTTGAACGCGAACCGAATATATCGCCAAAAACATCGTTAAATATATCACCAAAACCGGCGTTGAAACCGAAACCCTGCCCTTGCGAAACACCCTCATGACCGTATCTGTCGTAAGCCGCTCTTTTTTCTTCGTCGGACAGCACTTCGTAAGCCTGTGTCAGCTCTTTAAATTTTTCTTCGGAATCTTTATCGCCCTGATTTTTATCGGGATGATGTTTCAAGGCTAATTTTCTATATGCCTTTTTTATTTCAGAAGCCGACGCATCTCTTTTTACTTCAAGAATATCGTAATAGTCTTTTTTAAACGCCATAATTACAGTTTGTTTTTACTCCTCGTTTATAACTCGTTTATAAATTGTTTTATTGTTTTTTATCTTTAACTTCTTCGTATTCGGCATCCACCACATTTTCTTCTTCTGGTTTTTCCGAAGTTTGATAGGCTTCTGCTCCACCGGGTTGTTCGGACGTTTTTTTATAAAGAGCCTCCGCAATAGAATGGGAAATCTTCTCAAGCTCACCGGCGGCTGCCTTAATTTCATTTACGTTATCCGATTCAAGGATCTTCTTTGCTTTGGCTATTTCTTCCTCAGCCGAAAGTTTTTGGGAAGATTCTATCTTATCCGAATTATCTTTAATCGTTTTTTCGACGGAATAAATAAGACCGTCGAGATGATTTCTCGCTTCGATCATGTCCTTTTTCTTTTGATCCTCTTCCCTATGAAGTTCAGCCTCTTTAACCATCTTGTCTATTTCTTCTTTAGTAAGACCGCTTGAAGCCGTAATTCTTATAGACTGCTCCTTTCCTGTGCCAAGGTCTTTTGCGGAAACATGGACAATGCCGTTGGCATCTATGTCAAATGTAACTTCTATTTGCGGAATACCCCTCGGAGCGGACGGAATACCCGTCAATTCAAACCTTCCAAGGCTCTTATTGTCGGATGCCATCTCTCTTTCGCCCTGCAAAACATTAATAGTAACGGCAGGCTGATTATCGGCGGCAGTTGAAAATATCTGGCTTTTCCTTGTCGGGATAGTAGTATTTTTTTCTATAAGTTTTGTCGTAACGCTGCCCAGTGTTTCAATTCCCAAGGAAAGAGGCGTTACGTCAAGAAGAAGCACATCTTTTACCTCTCCTTTAAGAACAGCCCCCTGTATAGCGGCACCGACCGCAACGACTTCATCAGGATTAACGCCTTTATGCGGTTCTTTTCCGAAGATATCTTTAACCTTCTGCTGAACCTTAGGCATTCTTGTCTGCCCTCCGACAAGCACTATTTCATCTATTACGGAGGCGCCAAGCCCGGAGTCCTTAAGCGCAATTTCAACCGGATGAATGGTTTTGTCTATAAGACCGACCACAAGCTGTTCGAGTTTTGCCCTTGTAAGTTTCATATTAAGATGCTTGGGGCCGCTTGCATCCGCAGTGATAAACGGAAGGTTAACGTCGGTTTCCAAGGACGACGAAAGCTCTATCTTAGCCTTTTCGGCAGCCTCTTTCAATCTTTGAAGCGCCATTTTATCGTTTCTAAGATCTATGCCGTAATCTTTTTTAAACTCCGTTGCAATATAGTCGAGCACATTCTGGTCAAAATCTTCCCCGCCGAGAAAGGTATCGCCATTTGTAGCCTTTACTTCAAAAACACCCTCTCCCAATTCAAGAATAGAAATATCGAAAGTACCGCCGCCAAGATCGTAAACGGCTATTTTTTCTTCTTTTTTCTTATCTAAACCGTATGCAAGAGAAGAAGCCGTCGGCTCGTTAATGATCCTTAAGACTTCGAGCCCAGCGATCTTGCCGGCATCTTTCGTAGCCTGCCTTTGAGAATCATTAAAATACGCTGGCACCGTTATAACCGCCTCTGTAACAGGTTCGCCAAGATAATCTTCGGCAGTCTTTTTCATTTTCATCAGGATCATAGACGATATCTCCGCGGGACTGTATTTTCTTCCTTTTACTTCCACTGCCGCATCTCCGTTGTCGCTTTTCACGATCTTATAAGGACATATTTTTTTAAAAGCCTGAACTTCAGGCGAGTCGAACTTTCTTCCTATAAGCCTTTTAACAGCAAAAATAGTGTTTTCTGGATTGGTAACGGCTTGCCTTTTGGCTGCCTGACCGACCAATCTTTCGCCGCTGTCAGTAAATGAAACGATAGAAGGCGTCGTTCTGGAGCCCTCGGAGTTGGCTATAACAACCGGCTCTTTTCCTTCCATTATGGCAACGCAAGAATTTGTAGTTCCAAGATCAATTCCAATAACTTTTCCCATAATATTCTTCTCCTTAAAAAAATAGACTAAAACTTTTATTTAATTCATTAAAACATAATATATTATAAAATATATTATAATATAATATTTATATTTATATATATTTATATACGTTATATATATTTATATATGTATAATATATGTATATATGTTATTACGTTATGTGCAGATAATTCAATATACAACATACAACATGGCTACTCTGAATCACCGCTATTACCTGAGTCACTGCCAGATCCCGGTTTTGCGATACATACGGAAGAAGGGCGGATAAGCCTGTTTTTAAAAGCATATCCTTTTCTTTTTTCTTCGATTATCTTGCCTTCGGGCTGATCGGTATCCTCAACGATCTGGACAACTTCATGGAAATTTGCATCAAAGCGCTTATTTTCGGTATTGATAATCTGAAGACCGTGCTTTTCAAGCACCTTAAGAAATTCTTCGTAAGCCATTTTGATCCCGTCCACAAAAGCCTTGAGGCTGCCCGATGTATCCGTTTCAACATACGAAACCGAATGACAAAGCGCAAGATCTAAAAAATCAAGCGCGGGCAGAAGATCTTTTATAATGCCTTCGTTAGCGTATTTTAAAAATTCTTCCTTTTCCCTGTGCATCCTTTTCCTGAAATTTTCGGATTCCGCCAAGCTTTTAAGATATTTATTGTTTAATTCGCCATATTCTTCTTTTAAATTATTAAAGGCTTTTTTAAGGTACTGCAACTCCATTTCCGCTTCGGCTAAAGAAGACGGCTCGGAAGTATCTTCTATGTTCGACGGACTGACCGTCCTTCCCGCTTCTTCGTCTGGATCCAGACCGGTTTCTTCGACCCTTCCATTAGCACCGGCTAAATCGTATGCATCGTCGTAAAACTCTTCGCTATTAATATATTCCCGGTCTTTTCGATCTTTTTGATCTTTTTGTCCTACGCGCTTTTTGTCTAAATCGTCCATTTTATTTTTACTAATCCTTATTCGTTATTCGTTATTTGATTAAAAAACTATATCATTATCATTTCGCTTAAAAGCTCCGCCATATAATCAACTACCGGTATTACAAAGGAATAATTCATGCGGGCGGGACCGATAACGCCTATCGAACCGCCGGCATGTCCTTTTTTGCTTTTATACGGCGCCGTAATAAGAGTTAAACCGTTAATTTCGGACCATTCCGTATCCGAGCCGATAAAAACCATCGTGCCTTTCTTTTCTTTCGTCAATTCAAGCAGTTTTATAATAGTTTTTTTATCATTAAACGCCTTAAGAAGCGATTTTATTTTATCATGACTGGCAAATTCCGGCTCATCGAATAAAATCTCTTCGGAGCCGATCAACAGATAATCATCTTTATCTTCTTCGCCGTTATTATTAAAATTAAAATCAAAAAACATTTTATTTAAAATAAAGTAAAAATCTTCTCTGTCGCGAAGCATTTCTTTTATAATAATTTCACGCAATTCGTCAAGATTATGGTCATGTCCTTCGATTATGGAATTTAACTTTCTGGAATATTTAACGAGCGTGTCGTCATCATAGTTTTTATCGACTAAAATAATCCTGTTTTCGACTATTCCGCCTTCAAATATGATTACTACAAGTATATTATGCGGACCTACCTTAATAAATTCGATATGTAAAAGCTTCGAAACAGAAACTTCCGGCGCCAGAACAACCCCGGTATAATGAGAAACATCGGAAAGAGACCTGATTGTTTGTTTTAAAATGTTTTTTATATCTTTATTATTCGAAAAATCAATTTTAAGTTTAATATTTTCCTTCTGGCGCCTTGAAATTTTTTTGGTCTTCAGTATGCTTTCTATATATAACTTGTATCCCAAAGGGGTAGGAACCCTGCCTGCCGAAAAATGCGGCTGGCTAAGATAACCTCTCTCTTCCATATCTGCCATAATATTACGTATCGAAGCTGAACTTAAGCTTAAAGGGCAATTATTTGCGACAAATTTAGATCCGACGGGACAAGCCGTAATAAAATATTCTTCGATAACGGCGGAAAGTACCTCTTGATAATGTTCATGAAGTTCGTCCATGCGATTTGTTTTGTTTTATAATGTTTATAATATCAATATCTATATATAATTATAATATAATTATAATATAATTATAATTAATAATTATATCAAAAAAAAACCGATAGTAAAATTATAATTTGCTTTCATTAAATCCACCGGCATTAGCACTCTAAATAATCGAGTGCTAATTATCATTAAAACAATAAATTGGACTTTTGTCAAGACCGCATAGTTTATAAGCCTTGCAATTTAGTCTCGTCAACGAAATAAAAAAAACACTACAATTCTTACAAAAGTTTTTTACTCAAGTTATGATGCTAAAAACATCTTTACAACGAAATAAAAAAACACTATAATCAATCAATTAATAAGATTTGCTAAAATTGACGTCAATCTTAAATTAATGCTTCTTAATTAAGGAGGTGTATTTAAAATAAAAACCGATAATATACTGTATAAATTCAAAAAATTTTTCTCTTCGATAAAATTAGCAATAGTCTTGATAATTCTGTTAAGCTTAGTACTAATAATAGGTTCACTTATAGATCAGAGCGATACCATGCTTCAGTATAAAGAATTATACGGACCGGCATGGTTTAATATTTTATATTCGCTCGGCTTTCTGAATATATTTGATTCATGGTATTTTATCGGACTTTCCGTCTTATTTTTAATTAATTTAACCGTATGTTCCATAGACAGGCTGCCTAAGCGAATTAAAGGAATAATCGCTCCGGAAACCTCTTTTAATGAAATTTTTAATAAAAACCTGACAAAAGCGAAATATTATAAATTAACCTCGTTAAAAGACAAAAACACGGTTTTATCCGAAACAAAAAAACTGTTTTCAAAAAAATTTGGCAAACCTGTTGAAAAAAGCGACAACGGCGGTTCCGAGCTTTATTTTTCTAAAAATGCCGCGCTTCGCCTTTCTCCTTACATTATCCATTTAAGCATTATAATAATATTGATCGGGGTGATGTTAAGCGTTACTTTAGGTTACAGGGCTTACGTAAATATAGACGAGGGGCAAACCGTGCACCATGCGTTCCTTTTAAAAAACAATCAGCCCGTCAGGCTTCCTTTCGGCATTCGGCTCGACAGGTATGTTACCAAATATTATCCCGACGGGATACCAAAATCCTACATAAGCACTCTAAGCATAACAAAAAAACACGTAAGAGTGCTTACAAAGAAAATACGGGTGAACCACCCTCTCAGATACGAACATCATACCATATATCAGGCAAGTTTTGGCCACTATAAACCCGACGCAGTAAAACTTATAACCATCAACATGCACAATATACAAAAAAACAAAACTCAAAAACCTGAGGTAATATACGCCGAGGTCGGCAAGCTTTACAAATCGCCGGTAAAAAACTTAAGAATTAAGCTGATGCTTATAAAAAACACACAGCGTAAAACCGGTATCTTTCCTTTGTATTTGTCGGTTTATAAACCCAATGATAAAAAACCAGTAAAAAATATATTGTTCAGCGTCGTAAAAGTCGCCGGCCGCAAAACGCCTTTAGTATTTACAAAATATAGCGATACGGCATTCGTATTCGGCGGCATTAAAGGCTATTTTTTCAGCGGGTTGGAGATAACTAAAAACGCTTATACCTGGGTCGTCTGGACAGGCTCCATAATTATGATGATAGCATTATTCTTTGCCTTTTTCTTTAATGCTAAAGAGCTGTGGATAAAGGTTTCCACCGAAAAAAAGGCAGGCGGCAACACCAATACCATAGAGATTATAGCAATGCCGCATAAAAAATTTATATCTTTTTACAATAATATTGAACAAACGATCAATAGGCTAAAAAATATAATTTAACGAACTAACGAACTGCCGCGCTTTCATCCAGCGCAGTTCATCATAACGAGGTTAAAACTAAAATGATCTATATGAATGCATCCCCGCTTGACGGCTCTTTAATTTTTACCATTTCATTTTTTATGACGGCTGCGTCTTTTATAGGTTATCTTATCTACGCCTTTAGCGGCAATAAATGGGCAGCAAGAACATCTTTTTCCATTCTTACGGGCATATTCATACTCCAGACCGTGGCTTTTATCATAAGATGGCGATATACGTACAGCATCGGCATTCATACTCCACCGCTTACCGATCTTTATGATTCCTTAGTCTTTTTTGCCTATATTATAATTTTTGGATTTATTTTGTTAAGGGTATTTTACAACTTCGATGCAATGGGTTTTATTATTACGGCAATCGCAGGAGCAGCTTTAGCGTTTGCATCGTTTTCTCCCATTGCCCCCAGCTTAGTCGAACCTACCATCCCGGCTTTAAGGAGTTACTGGCTCTTATATCATATAGTAACCCTTTTTATCGCCTACGGCGCTTTTGCAGCCTCTTTCGGGCTCGGCATACTGTTTTTACTTAAATTTAGAAAAGAAAATAAGCCTTCAAAGAATTCAAAGAAAGAAACAGGTTTTTTAAGCCTTATTCCTCATTCTTCCATAATTGATGAAGTCATTTACAAAGTCATCGTATTCGGATTCCTTTTCCTGACCGCGGGGGTCATCATCGGAGCGGCATGGGCTAACAATGCATGGGGCGGTTACTGGAGCTGGGATCCGAAAGAAACATTTTCGCTTATAACGTGGCTTACTTATGCGTTATTTATTCATGCAAGGATAACAAAAGGCTGGAGCGCTAAAAGAATGGCATGGATCGCCGTAGCGGGGTTTATAGTCGTAATTTTTTGTTATCTCGGAGTTGACCTTGTAATTCCGGGACTTCATTCTTACGCCACACCGGCGTTATGATATGATATAGAACAAAACATAAGCCCTATCTTTTTTTTTCCACGGGCAAATAAATTGCAACATCGGTTCCTTTGTTTTTAATGGAATCCACGTTTATAAACCCGTTATGCTCAAAAATTATCTTCCGACATATAGCAAGGCCAAGCCCGGTACCCTTTTCTTTAGTCGTAAAAAACGGGTCGAATATTTTTTTAATATCCTTTTTACTTATACCTACGCCACTATCTATAAAATTGATCTTTATAAATTTAGGGCTGTTCCTTACCGGATCCATTCTCGTAACTACTTTAACAAAACCCTTATTTTTAACCGAAAAAACCGCGTTTTTAAAAACATTCAAGAAAACCTGCTTCATTGCATCTTCGGATGCATATACTTCGGGCAGGCTCGGATCGAACTGTCTGATAAATTCAATACTGCGCGAATCCGTATTGTTTTTTTCAAGTTCTATCACCTCGTTGATTATCTTATTTATATTTATTTTCCCGGCATTTATTTTATGTTTTTTAGAAAGCGACAGGAGATCTTCGATAAGAATATTTATCCTGTTTATCTCTTTAACGATTATTTCTGCAAACCGGAGCAATTCTTTCAGATTTAAGGGTTTAAAATTAGACGGCAGGATATTATAAGTTGAACTTAGCTCATCCGTATTTAAGACGGCTTCGCCAATCTTCTTTTTTAAATAAGATGCAGAAGCCTTCACACCTGCAAGGGGGTTTCTTATTTCATGGGATATTTCGGCAATAAACCTTGAAATATCGTTTAATTTCTCTTCATTCTTGATATTATTGTCCATCTCCTTAAATCTTGTCATATCTTTCATTACCACTAACAGATAAAACTTCTCCGCTTCGTAAATCTTGGAGATTTCAAGCATGACGACCCTTGTTTTGAACCCTTTGTCCACAAATTCAAATTCAAAATCTATAAAACCTTCCCCCGTATTTATAACATTTTCGATCTTCCCAGTTATGTATTTATTATTATAAAAAAATTGATTTAAAGTAAGTTTTTTGGCATAAGTCTCGGAATATCCGGTCAGTTCCTGCGCCGAGAGGTTCAAAAATTCGATTTTAAGCTCATCGTTAAATAAAATCAGCGAATAACTTAAATTATTTAAAATTATATAGCGGGTATCCATAAAATAATATTCTTAATATCCTCTAAATAAAATAATACCCCCCTGCCATTTAAAATTAAAGAATGAAAAAAAATTTGCAGTTGAGCGTATCTCTAAATAAAATAATACCCCCCTGCCATTTAAAATAGCAAGGGGTATTGATATAGTATATATGAATCATATTTAGAAGTTGTAACCCGCTTCTTCGTGCTGTGTAATATCCAGACCCTGAGCCTCTGCCTCTTTGTTTACTCTTAAGCCCATGAATTTGTCTATTACCTTAAATATTATATAGCTCATTGTAAATGAATAAGCGGCAACGGTAACAATAGTCAGCAGTTGTATCCACACCTGAGCCGGATTTCCGTATAATAAACCCCTTCCTGCCGGATTAATCAAAGGATCGGCAAAAAAACCGGTTGCAAGAGCGCCCCACGCACCGCCAGCGGCATGAACGCCAAAGGCATCGAGGGCATCGTCATAACCCAGACGCGGCTTGACAAAAACTACCATACTATAACAGATAAAGCCGGCAACAAAACCTATTACAATGGAGGCTAACGGATTAACGAAACCTGAAGCGGGAGTGATGGCAACAAGACCGGCAACGGCTCCCGAAACCATACCAAGCGTTGTCGGTTTACCGCTGTGAATCCACTCTGCTATCATCCAGCTTATTGCGGCAGCGGCAGTTGCCGTATTGGTAACAAGAAAAGCCGAGGCCGCAAGCGGACTTGCTTCCAGCGCGCTTCCCGCATTAAAACCGAACCATCCGAACCATAAAAGCGCTCCGCCGAGAATGGTATAACCCAACTGGTTTGGCTGGATGATATTTTCTTTCATGTAGCCTTTTCTTTTCCCAAGAACAAGCGCACCGGCAAGACCGGCAACACCAGAATTTACATGAACAACCGTTCCTCCCGCAAAATCAAGCGCTCCCATGTGCTGAAATAGTCCCCCTATGCCCCATACCATTTGGGCAACGGGAGCATATACCACCGTAAGCCACACGATAGTAAATACGACCCATGATGAAAATTTGATCCTCTCCGCTAAAGAACCGCTGACAAGAGCAACGGTTATTATAGCAAACATCAATTGAAACATTACGTAAATAAATGACGGGATAGTGCCGTCATACCTTGAATGTTGATTTTCCTGCATCGCCGCTAAACCTAAATATTTGAGGCTGCCTATAACCCTTCCTATGTCCGGTCCGAATGCAATGGAATAGCCCCATAATATCCATATTACGCTGACCGTGCATATCGTAATAAAGCTTAAGGATATCGTATTTAAAACATTTTTTTTTCTAACCATGCCGCCGTAGTAAAAACCTAAACCTGGCGTCATTATCAAAACAAGGGCGGTTGAAGCCAGAACCCAGGCAATATTTCCGGGAATAAACGGCGTCTTCGAAGCGGCGGCAAACACCGGCGTAACCCAATTAAACAGCACTAAAAACAACCCACCGAACAGTGGCATAATTTTACTTAATCTCTTCATAAATATCTCCTGGTATAATGCTCACTATAATATTGTGAACATATTTGTTAATTTGATTAATTTTATTAAAATAATTATTAATTTACTTACACTAAACATTAATATTAATAATAGTATTATAAGCATCATAAGTATCATACTCTTTAATTAAATAGCCGCATCACCCTTTTCTCCCGTTCTTATTCTGATTACTTCTTCTACCGTTGAAATAAATATTTTGCCATCCCCGATATTACCGGTCCTTGCGGTAGTTACGATTACCTCGACTATGTTTGCCACAATTTCATCTCCGGCTATAATCTCAAGTTTTGTTTTCGGCACAAAATCCACCCTGTATTCGGCTCCCCTGTAAAGTTCGGTATGACCTTTCTGTCTTCCAAAGCCTTTTACTTCCGTAACCGTAATGCCGTGAACGCCTACCTTATTTAAGGCTTCTTTAATGTCGTCCAATTTAAACGGTTTGATTATTGCTTCTATCTTCTTCATTCTCTCACCTCCTTTTTTAAAAATTTTAAAGACTATCCGCTGCCACAAAATTACACTTTAAGACGTTACTATCACTATAAATAAGACATTACCAATTACCTATGAATTTATGAATTAAGATTTAATTCTTTTTGAAATTAATCTGGAAGGATTTATGCAATTAAAATGCCATATTTAAAGATTATTGATTTTATTGAATTATTCATTAAATATTGCTATAAAAATATGCCTATAAATTAATCAATTAAAAATTTTAAAAAATATATGCTCACATAGTAGGCATATAACTGCAATTTTTTGATATATTTTTTAGAAATTATCAATATCTCCTTCCCGCTTACAGGAAGGGGCGACAAAGTGCTCAGGAGAAAGGGCGCTATGGAGAATATGTGTCTTAGGTCGTAAATACGCAAGTTAGAAGAAGCACCTAGGGTAGGAAGCGCTATGGATCAGGCTTCTACTATAAGAACTCCGT
>JAKASO010000025.1 GCA_021818985.1 bacterium | reverse complement strand
CTCCCATTGTTAATTTTACCTTTTCCAATAATTTTTCGTCCCTTTGCCATGCCATATGGACAAAATGGGTATCTGTGCTCACTGAAACAATCTGGGCGCCTTCGGCTTCAAGTTCGCTCTGTTTTGCGGCAAAATCTGCTAGTTCAGTCGGGCAAACGAACGTATAATCAGCAGGGTAAAAAACAAGGATTGTCCATTTTTTTTGTTTCTTAGCCTCTTCTAAGCTGAATTTTCCGAACTTGCCGGTTTTCGGCTCATAGGTATCGATCTCACCAAAAGACGGAACCGAATGACCTACGCATGCTTTTTCGATTTCCATAATATAAAACCTCCTTAAAATAAAATAAATAAAATAATGATTATTGTTTAATAATCAATACTATATAATATATAAAATATTTTTAAGCTCATGTCAATAGAATAATTTTAATAATTTTAAAATAATTTTAGTAATTTTAGATTTAATTTGTAATAAAAATATACCGTAGTTTTTGATTAAATCAAATTATATTTTATAAATTATCTTTATATAATCTAATATAATCTAAATAATTAAATAATCAAAAAAATATTTTACTTTCATATTTTAGGTGAGCCCATATTAAGATATTAAATTAAGAAATTTCTACCGGCAATTTTGGACTTATTATATATAAATTATATATAAGCTTTATATAATTATAAAAATAATATAAAATATTTATTATATATTATAATATGTTATGTGATGATGTAATGACTTAAAATGAAGACATACTATTTTCCGGTAAGCACATTTAAAAGAACAAATTTGATTGACATTACAAATAAAGTTAAAGATACGGTTAACGGGGCAGGGGTTTATGACGGCATCTGTCTTGTATATTCGCCGCACACGACCGCGGCAGTCATAATAAACGAAGCGGCAGATCCAAATGTTGCATCCGACATAGAGTCTTTTTTGAACGAGCTTGTTCCTTTAAACAGGGGTTTTAAGCATCTTGAGGGTAATTCCGATTCTCATATAAAATCGGCGCTGATCGGGAATTCCCGCATTATTCCCATTATTGATGGCAGGCTTTCTCTTGGAACATGGGAAGGGATTTTTTTGTGTGAATTTGACGGTCCCAGGGAAAGAAGGGTAATAGTTAAAATAATTTGAATTAGCATGGAGGAGCAGTTTAATGCGCATTTCGATAATAGGAACCGGTTATGTTGGTCTTGTAACCGGCGTTTGTTTTGCAGATTCTGGTAACACGGTATTGTGCGTCGATAACGATAAAGACAAGATTAATCAGTTGCATAGAGGTATTATCCCTATATATGAACCGGGCTTAAAAGAACTCTGCGATAAAAATGTCAGCGGCAAAAGGCTTTTTTTTACATCCGATTTGAAAGAAGCCGTAAAAAACTCCGAGGTGGTTTTTATTGCAGTTGGCACGCCTTCGCAAGATAACGGCGAAGCCGATCTTTCCAATATTTTTTCTGTTGTGAAAGAGATAGCCGTTGCAATTGATTCTTATAAGATAATAGTCGTTAAAAGTACCGTTCCGGTTGGTACCTGCAATAAAGTATATAATGAAATAAAAAAAATAACGACATTTCCGTTTGATGTGGTTTCAAATCCAGAGTTTTTAAAAGAGGGGGCGGCAATTGACGATTTTCAGAGACCTGACAGGATAGTTGTGGGATTGGGACTGAAGGGTTCAGCCGGTAATTCTAACTCAAAGGCAAAAGAAATAATGTCGGAATTGTATGAACCTTTTGTGAGAAGCGGAGCTCCGATATATTTTATGGACAGGTGTTCTTCAGAGCTTACCAAATATGCCGCCAACGCCATGCTTGCTTTAAGAATATCGTTTATGAACGAACTTGCCAACCTGTGCGCTGCCGTAGGCGTAAATATTGATCATGTGAGGATCGGTATAGGTTCTGATAAAAGAGTAGGAAAACTTTTTCTTTTTCCGGGAATTGGTTATGGTGGAAGCTGTTTTCCCAAAGATGTAAAGGCGCTATACCATACCGCCAAATTTAACGGGTATGATTTTAAGATATTAAAGGCGGTTGATGAGGTTAATGCCTATCAAAAAGAGATACTTCTGAATTTTATTTTAAAGCATTTTAAATCCGATATTGGAGAAAAGACCTTTGCTTTGTGGGGTCTATCTTTTAAACCTAAAACCGATGACATAAGAGAAGCCCCTTCATTGGTCATTATTTCTAAAATACTTTCTTACGGCGCTAAGGTTAAAGCTTTTGATCCTATAGCAAACGAAAATACTATGAAAGTTTTTCCGTCAATAGAATATACCTCTGATATGTATGAGGCGCTGAAAGATGCCGACGGCCTTATAATCGCAACCGAGTGGAACGACTTCAGGATGCCCGATTTTAACAAAATCAAATCCTTGCTTAAAACTCCGGTGGTGTTTGATGGAAGAAATATTTATGAAACCGAGAAAATGAAAGAGATGGGATTCAGTTATTATTCGATCGGGAGATAATCAAGGCAATTTTTGGGCATTAATTTAGGACATTAATTTACATTGCATTGATAGTATGTTATTATTTAACCGGAGGATTAATTAAAATTGACCAGCTTGCTACAAAGAAACTATGATTATAGTAAGTGATAGTAATGATAGTAATGAAGCAATAATAAATAATAGAGAAGAGGGGGGGGGAGGGGGATGAAAATAAATTATGACTAACGTCGTTCTCTGCGGTGGTAGGGGGACCCGTTTATGGCCTATTTCCCGCGCTCTTTTTCCAAAGCAATTCTATAAATTTACAAATGATAATATGTCTTTATTTCAGAAGACGGTTTTAAGGAATAAGAATTTTTGTGATAATTTTTTGATCGTTACAAATAGCGAACAGTATTTTATTGCGCTTGATCAACTTGAAGAAATTGGGATAAAAAACTACAGATTTGTTCTTGAGCCGGTTCCTAGAAACACCGCTGCGGCAATATCTCTTGCCTGTTTTGATGTAAAAGCCGGCGAGCTTTTATTTGTTACCCCATCCGATCATTTGATTAAAGGGGAAGAAGGCTATATGAAAATGATCAAATTTGCGCAAAAAGAGGCTAAAGATGATTATATAGTTACATTCGGCATTAGACCGGCTTCTGCAGAGACTGGTTATGGCTACATTGAGGCTGATATTACCGGTGCGGATACAAATACAAATTCTGGTGCAGGTTCGGATTTAGATGCAAGTTCTGGTTCAGGATTTAGTGCGGGTGTTCAATCCTGTTTGCCCGGCAATCTAATAAGATCTGTCTCCTACCGCGTCGCTTCATTTAAGGAAAAGCCCGATAAGGAAACGGCATGCTCTTACATTTCCAGTGGGCGTTATTTTTGGAACAGCGGGATGTTTATGTTTAAATCTGGAGCGTTATTAAGCGAGCTTAATGCTATCTATCCTACGATATATAAATCTTCCAAAATGGCTTATGAAAATGCAAAAAAAGATTCGATGGTGGTAAGGGTGCAGTTAAAAGATATGATGAATATCGAGGAAAATTCAATAGATTTTACCCTTTTAGAGAAAACTTCCCGTCTTAAAATGATTCCGGCGGCTATTATCTGGTCAGATCTGGGCAGTTTTGATTCGCTTTACAATGAATTTGAAAAGGATGAACACAACAATACGATTGTTGAGCATTCCCTTAATATAAATATAAATTCAAAAAATAATATGATAATTTCAAGCGGCAGGCTAATTGCCACTGTTGATATTAATGACCTAATCATTGTTGATACCGATGACGCGCTTTTAATCTCTAAAAAGGGTTCGTCGCAAGATGTAAAAAAAGTGGTTGAAGAGCTTAAAAAAAGGAATTCCGAACTCCATGCCCAGCATTTGACCGCTTACAGACCGTGGGGAACATATAAGATACTTCTGGAATCCTCTATGTATAAGATAAAAAAGATAACGGTAAAGCCGAAAGCAAAATTATCGCTTCAGAAACATTTTCATCGTTCCGAACACTGGATAGTTACGAGCGGAACCGCTCTGGTAACGGTAGGAGATAAAAAAATTTTGTTAAGGTCGAATGAATCTACTTATATACCTATGGGGACGCT
Organism: bacterium; assembly: GCA_021818985.1. Lineage (GTDB taxonomy): Bacteria > SZUA-79 > SZUA-79 > Acidulodesulfobacterales > Acidulodesulfobacteraceae > JAKASO01. Next base: position 8,990 of record JAKASO010000025.1, on the reverse strand, counting down.
TCATCGGCTTGAAAATCCCGGACTTATCCCCCTTGTGTTAATCGAGGCTCAAGTGGGGGAATATCTTAAAGAGGATGATATAGTAAGAATAGATGATGAATATGATAGAATGAAGTGATGCATTATGCTGTTATTATACCCTTGATATTAGATATTACGAGGCTTTTTAATTGGTCGCGGGGGCAGGATTTGAACCTGCGACCTTTGGGTTATGAGCCCAACGAGCTACCAGACTGCTCTACCCCGCTATGTTTAAGATGTGGCCGGCTTAATACCGGTTTGGTTTCCTGTACTCTATCTATCAGACGGTTTTGGATATTTAGATATTAGATATCCGGATGCTTATCGTTAAGCTTAAGATAGATATTGACGTAGTGTTTTTATGATAGCATTTAATTATTAACTATGTCAATGTTTAATTAAGCCAGTAATTTGCAGGTAGAAATTTATTATATAGATTAACGCTTCGCTCCCTAAATCTGACGACACTCGTGAAGTTTCTTTGAAACTTTCCCGCCTACGTAAAGAATGACTTTAAGGGAATTTACTATTTCACTTTTAGTGTCATTCCCGTACAAATGGAAATCCAGTATTTTATTGCCTTTTAATATATTTAACATTTTCTATTGGCAATTTAGGGCAAAAGATTAATCTTGAATTTTTCACTATATTGAGTTATGATTAAAATCCAGGCGTTAACGACTATTTAATGGCTGTTATTTTAACCAAATTAATGGATAAACATATCATTAAACTGAAACTGCATATGGAAACAAACAATAAAAAAACTCCCCTTTACGAAGAACATTTAAAGCTTGGGGCGAAAATTGTCGGGTTTGCCGGCTTTTCTATGCCACTTTATTATAAAAGCATCATAGAAGAACATTTAAATGTTAGAAATAATTCAGGCCTTTTTGATATTTCACATATGGGAGAGATATTGATAAAAGGCAAAGATTCCACTAAATTTTTGGAACATATCCTTACTGCCGGTATTGCAGAGCTTAAACCGAATAACATTACCTATTCCCTTATGCTTAACGATAACGGCGGTATAATTGACGACCTGACCGTTTATAAATTCGCCGGGAACGATTATATGGTGGTTACTAATGCCGTTAATACCGATAAAGATTTTTCATGGATTAGCCTGCAGAAAAGATCTTTTGATGTGGATGCGAAAAACATGACCGATAAGATCGGCTTGCTTTCAATTCAAGGTCCAAGGTCTAGGGATATTGTTTATCCTTTGATATTAAATCATTTTCGGCAAGGTCATTGCGGTCTTTTTGATTTTAAATATGCCGCAAAGCCGGTTTCGGAATTAAATCACTTTGAATTTAGCTGTGCAAAATTTAAGTATATTAACGTTCCGGCAATGATTTCAAGGAGTGGCTATACAGGAGAATTTGGATTCGAGATATTTATTTCGTCAAGCGATATTAAGTCTTTATGGTCATATTTTATTAAAAATGCCGCACTTTCAAATCTTTTACCGGTCGGGCTTGGTGCAAGAGATACGTTAAGGTTTGAAGCCGCCCTGCCGTTGTACGGCAATGAACTTGACGAGACGATAACCCCTTACGATGCCGGGTTAGAAAGATTCTTATCTCAAACCAAGGATTTTATCGGTAAAGAACCCCTTGAAAAGGTTAAAAATAAAGAAAAAAAATTAATATTCTTTAAACTATCCGGTAAACAGATTCCGAGGCATTTGCAAAAAATACTTGACGAAAACCTTAAACCGATAGGGTGCGTTGCCAGCGGGACATACAGTCCTACAAATAAAATACCTATCGGCAGCGCCTATATATCTGACATTCACACGTCCCCTGCATCTTTAAAGAACTTTTTTATAGATATAAGGGGAAATTTTGAAAAGGCTGAAGTTATAAATCCGCCTTTCCTTCATAGAAAACATAGAAAAATTAACAAATCAACAAATAAATAATAAGAATAAATAATAAGAAAATAAGGCAAAAACATTATTAAACATTATTAACCGAAAGGAGGATAATTCTTTCGTCTCCCTTATAAACAATATAAATAATATAAACAATGTAAACAAAAGGGTTTTCGAAAGCCGTGTTTATCATGAAAATACAAAAAGGATCGTATTTTGCAAAAACGCACGAGTGGATTTCACAGGAAAGGGATAACTTATATATTATGGGAATAAGCGATTTTGCCCAGTCGGAATTGGGGGATATTGTTTATATCGTACTTCCAGGCATTGAAAAAACATATAAAAAAGGGGAAAAGATAGGAGAAGTTGAATCGGTTAAGTCCGTTTCTGAAATTTATGCCCCGGTCGATCTGAAAATAGCCGGTGTTAATTTAAATCTTAATGAAACTCCAGAACTTATTAACAGTGATCCTTATACTTCCGGTTATATTGCAAAAATCGAACTTCTTGGCGCAGCAGACACGTTAGACCTTATGGACGCGGATTCTTATGAAGCGTTCATTTCCACGATACACGACTGATTCTGGAAAATATTGCAATACTGGATTGAAAAATCATTACTTTCTCAAATTTTGAATGTCTTAAAAAATAGCTCATAAAATGCGATATATTCCGAACTCTGAAAACAACATAAAAAAAAAGATTTATAAATTTCTAAAAATAAAAAATAAAGATGAATTATTTCGCAGAATAGCGAGGGATATACTACTGCTTAAACCGGAAGATCTCTCTTCCGTGCCGGATAAGATGGATGAATCTTCCATTTATCGATATTTTTCTAAAATCAATGATATCCTTCCTAATGTAAATAATTTTTCCATATTTGCCGGCGCCGGCATTTATAACCATTTTGTGCCGGCGGCGGTTGACAGTATTTTATCGAGATCCGAATTTTACACACCATATACACCTTATCAACCGGAAGCCAGTCAGGGAACTTTGACCGCTTTGTTTGAATTCCAGTCCATGCTTGCCGAAATTCTATCTATGGACGCGGTCAATGCATCCATGTATGACGGTGCGGAAAGCCTTGCCGAGGCGGTTTTAATGTCTTTAAGGATTGCATCTGCGCCTTTAGGAACGCTTTTAAGCACTCCAAAAAGAGCTTTAAAAGTTTTAATTTCTGATGGCGTTAATCCGGCTTATATTTCCGTTATGAAAACTTATCTGCAGGATCTTGGTATAGCGATAGAGACGGTCAAATTAGATAAAAAAACCGGGCTTTCGGACCTTAATAATCTTAGTTTAAAGTTGGATGAGGGCGTATTTTCTTATGTCGTTCAGCAGCCAAATTTTTATGGAATTATAGAAGATCTTGCGGAAACGGAAAAGATCGTTCACAAGAATAAAAATAAAACTGAAAATACGGCAATAAATCCTCTTTTTATCGTATGTTCGTCCGAACCGTTTAGTTTCGGTACTATTAATCCTCCTGGATACTATAATGCCGATATATTTGCGGGTGAAGGAAATAGTTTTGGAAATTATATGAATTACGGGGGTCCTCTTCTCGGGTTATTTGCCGCCAAAAAAGAATTTATAAGACAGATGCCGGGAAGAATAGTCGGGAAAACAAAGGATGCTAAAAATAACGACGCTTATGTCTTTATTTTATCTACGAGGGAACAACACATAAGAAGACAGGAAGCAACATCTAATATTTGCACTAATAGCTCTTTAAATGCCGTAAGGGCGGCGGTTTATTTATCTTTATGTTCAAAAAGCGGTTTTAAGGATATATCGCTTTTAAATCTTAAACTTGCCCATTTATTGTGTGGGAAACTGCAAGAAACAGGGCTATTTAAACTTATATATACTGGAGATTTTTATAACGAGTTTGCCATGAAAATCAAAAATATGGAAGCGGCGCCTTTTCTCGATAAGATGGCGGATAAGAATATTTTAGGCGGCACTATTGTAGGCAGCAACGAAATATTAATTGCCGTAACCGAACGAAACAGCATTTACGATATAGATAGGTATGTCGAAAATGCAGTCAGCATCTTAAAACCTTTTAAATAAATTAAATAAATTTTAAATAAATTACCAAAAACGTCCCGAATTTATAATAAACGTCCTGAATTTGCAATATAAACTTACAATATAAAATAAATAAATGGACGCGGCTGTCGTAAATGACACTAGGTAAATAAAAATAAATACGGCAAGCATTAGTTAAGCATTAGTATAGTTTAAATTTAATTAAAATTATCGGGGTGCGGATATGAAAAGTTTTCCCGGCGTTTCAGGACTTGTTTTTAATGAAGAGCTTTTAAGTACCCAGAGTTCCAGAGGCGTTTCTGGCATCAGTGTCCCTGATGCGGGATTTGACGATAAACATAAGAAAAAAAAAGCTGAAGATTATATCGGCGAAAAATTTATCAGAAAAAATGATCCGGAATTGCCGGAAGTTTCGGAACCGGCAGTCGTCCGCCATTTTACCAGACTTTCTCAGTGGAATATTTGCGTTGATTCCGCATTTTATCCATTAGGTTCTTGCACTATGAAATATAATCCTAAAATAAACGAAGCAGCCGGTTCTTTCGACAATATAAAAAATACGCATCCGCTGACTCCTGTAAAATTAACCCAGCCGCTCTTAAAGATATTATACGATTTTGATAAAATACTGTGCGCTCTTACCGGTTTAGATAATTTTACGCTTATTCCCCAAGCCGGCGCCGCAGGTGAATTTACCGGTATGAAAATAATCGGAAAGTATTTTGATATTAAAAAAAACGAAAAGAGAGACAAAGTTCTTATTCCCGACAGTTCTCATGGGACTAATCCTGCAAGCAGTCGTATTGCAGGATTTATACCGGTCGAGGTTAAAACATCCGGCAGGGGCTATATTGAACCGGAAGAGTTAAAAAAACATTTAGACGGGAGTGTAGCCGCTCTGATGATCACAAATCCTAACACGTTTGGTATTTTTGAAAAAAACATCAAAGAATTGTCGGAACTTCTACATGATAACGGTTCGCTTCTGTATATGGATGGGGCTAATTTTAACGCTTTTATCGGAAACTGCGGGATTTCCGGTATGGGCGTGGATATCATTCATCTTAATCTTCATAAGACATTTTCTACACCGCATGGAGGCGGAGGTCCAGGCAGCGGTCCGGTTGGAGTTAAAAAATTTTTATCGAAATTTTTACCGGTGCCTTATGTAAAAAAAGAAAACGGTCTTTATGTATTAAAAGAAGACAAGGAGCATACGATCGGAAAGATCGCTTCTTTTTACGGAAATTTTGCCGTAATATTAAAAGCTTATACCTATATTCTTTCGATCGGCAGGCAAGATATATCAAAGGTCAGTGAAATTGCAATACTCAATGCAAATTATATTAAAAAACGGCTTCAGACTGCTTATAAAGGCAGCGATCCGTTCCCTGACGAGTTATGCATGCATGAATGCGTTTTTAACGATAAAGAGCTTCAATTAAACGGTATTTCCACTCTCGAACTTGCAAAACTGCTTATAGATTACGGCTTTCATCCGCCGACCGTATATTTTCCTAAAAATATACATGGGGCAATAATGATAGAACCTACCGAAACCGAATCTTTAGATACGATGGATAATTTTATTTCCGTAATGGTAAAGATTAAAACTGCGTCAAAAAATTCAGCCATTAAAGCCCCTAAAAAAACCAAAGTCGGCAGGGTAAATGAGGTTTTAGCTAATAAAAAACCGGTATTTAGATAATAAAATTATTTAAATTTAAGATGATAATTATAAAATAATCGTAAGCTGATTTTATCATGCCCGCCGGTGTTATTGTTTTGCCGTCATTAGTCCGTCTTGTCTTAAGACAATAATTTTAATGTATAAAGAAGGTAAAAGAAGGTTGCACAATTCCAAATTTCTTACGGTTTCTTACGGCAATTTCGGGATAATTAAATTATTTGCAAGTTTTATATAAATTATTGTAAAATATTTTATCTTTATACGTAATCAAATATGAAATATGGAAGATCTTGAAGAATTAAGAAATAAAATAGACGAAATAGATAAAAAGATAGTTGATTTGCTGAATAAACGCGGCAATCTTGCCATAAAAATCGGACATATAAAGTCTGTAAATAATATAAATTACTATTTTCCTGTCAGAGAGAGTGAAATTTATGAAAATGCGGCATCCTACAATAAAGGACCCTTAAAAAGCGATCATTTAAAGAACATATTCAGGGAAATACTTTCTGCTTGCATTTCTATTCAAAAGAAAATAAGAATCAGTTATTTCGGTCCTGAAGGGACTTTTACCCATCTTGCCACCATTAAAAGATTTGGATTATCGAGGGACCTTATTCCTAAAAAAACCATAGGCGACGTTTTTGACGATGTTATAAAGGGTTTATCGGATTATGGCGTTGTCCCTATCGAAAACACGATAGAAGGTATGGTTAATAGCACCCTTGACATGTTTATTAATTCGGATGTTACTATCATCGGGGAAGAAGTAACACCCATAAGCCATTATCTTCTTTCAAAAGAATCCGATATAAATAAGATCAAAAAAATATATTCATTTCCGCAACCTTTTGGACAATGCAGGAAGTTTTTGGAAGAAAATTTCAAGGATATTCCTTTGATGGATTCTTTTTCAACTGCGGATGCCTGTATTTCTGCTGCAAAAGAAAAGGGTGCGGCGGCGATAGCTTCCGAGGCGGCAGGCAGGATATACGGGCTCAATGTTTTAATCCCGCATATCGAAGATTACAGTAATAATTATACCAGGTTTTTGATAATTTCAAACGGGGAAAAAACGGTTAAAACAAAAAACGATAAAACATCGATGCTTTTTTCGATAAAAAATTCCGTAGGCGCTCTTTATAAAATTTTAAAACCATTTTATGAAAATAAGATCAATATTACTAAAATCGAATCAAGACCCTCAAAAAAAGCAATGTGGGATTATGTATTCTTTATAGATGTTGATTGTCATGAATCTGAAAAAAGTTTAAAAAATGCCATCGAAAAGATCAAAGAATATACTATCTTTGTTAAAATCCTCGGGTCTTACCAATCGGCAAAAGTAGATTAATCAAAAATAAATATAGATTATTAATTAAATTGAAAAATAAATTAAAAGAAAATTTGGAGAAATCCAATTTTGTATATACTTCGGAAATATCTCCCGAAAAGGGAACCGATCTATCTAAAATTAAAAAGGTTTTCGATCTTCTAAAAAACAGGGTTACCGCTTTCAACGTTACCGATAATCAAGGCGCTAATATGAAAATGTCATCTCTTGCCGCTTCAATCTATCTTAAGCAGCTCGGTGGCGAACCAGTATTTCAGCAAACCTGCAGAGACAGAAATCGTATGGCGCTTCAATCCGATCTTCTTGGCGCTTCCGCCTTCGGAATAAATAATATCCTTTCGCTTACCGGCGACTATATAACTTTTGGCGACCATAAGCATGCAAAAGCTGTTTATGATATTGATTCGGTAAATTTAATAGAAATAATAAAAGGCTTAAACAACGGATTGGATATGAACGGCAATTCATTAAACGGCAAGACCGATTTCTATATCGGAGGTGCAGTAAATCCAGAATCAAATCCGCTGGAGCCCCAACTTATGAAGTTTGAAAAAAAAATTCTTGCAGGTTGCGATTTCTTTCAGACGCAGGCAGTTTTCTCACCCAAAAATTTTGAAAAGTTTTACGATTTTTATAAAAGTTATAAAAATATAAAAATTATTGCCGGGATATTTATATTAAAATCTGCAAAAGTTGCAAGGTTTATGAAAAAGAATATCCCGGGGATATATATATCTGAAAAGGTGCTGAGCGAGCTTGAAAATACTTCGAATCAATTAGAAAAAGGGATTGAAATTGCCGTGAGAATAGCAAGGAATATAAGATCTATGGTTCGTGGAATTCACATAATGGCTTTTGGAATTGAAGATGTAATTCCTGATTTTTTGAATAAATTTGAAAAATAGCGTTTATGAAATTCCCAAAATTTATATTAAAATTTAAAATATAATTATTTCAGCTATTTTTAATAGAAGGGTCTGAAAATGAGAATCAGGCTTACTTTAAAACCGGCAGATAAAAAAGCCATCCTCCCGATTAATTATAATTATTACCTTACCGGTCTTATCTATAGATTTATCTTTTCATCTTCAAAGGATTACTCATCTTTTCTTCATAATGAGGGGTACAGGACAGAGCCAAGCAAAAAGGGTTTTAAGCTTTTTACCTACTCTATGCTAAATGGGGAAAAATACTCCGTTAAAGACAATACGATTATTTTCGAAGATGCTCCGATTAACTGGGAAATTTCTTCTCCGGTGGATGTTTTTCTTCAACATTTGATCACCGGCGCATTCACTCAGGGGCAGATTGTAAACATCGGAAATAATCAAGCAGGCGCAAGATTTTTGATAGAACAAATAGAAACCGTTATGAAGCCAGATTTTAAAGAAACTATGCGTTTTACCTGTTTGTCGCCAATAACCGTTAGTAAAATTTACAATAAAGTAAGCGGAGGAGGAAACGGCAACGCCGATTTAGGCTGTCATTATATACGTCCATGGGAAGAAAGTTTTTCGCAAGCTATTGAACAAAATTTGATAAAAAAATATAGGTTGATTCATGGAAAGCTGCCCGCCGGTTATATGATAAATTCTGATAATTCTTATAGAAATAACAGCAAATCGGAATTTAAAATCTCGATAGATAGCGATTATATGAATAGAAGGGGCGGAAAAATTACAAAAAAAATAAATTTCAAGAACACGGAAATTATCGGATTTATGGCGCCATTCGAAGTAACGGGCAACCCCGAACTTATCGAAATCGGTTATGAGGCGGGGTTTGGAGAGAAGGGAAGTATAGGGTGCGGAATGGTAAGAGAGTGCTATAATTTATAAATTTGATACTGTCAAGTTTTTACAGCTATATTATAATTAAAGATAAAAGGAGTCTTAAAATGGCGGTTACCCAGAAACAAATCGAAAGAATAATTGCCTTGGCAAAGGTTTACGGCGCCACAAAGTTAATTCTTTTTG
>JAKASO010000024.1 GCA_021818985.1 bacterium | reverse complement strand
GTATATCATATTCTTTTCTAAATTTTAAAAAAGCCCTTATTCTGTTTAAAAACTTTTTATACTTTGGATCGTTCTTGTTTAAGGATAAAATATCGGATTTGAAATTACTAAAATTAAAACAATCGCCATCCGTTATTAAAACCTCCGAAGTCAATCCTATTTCTTTCTCCGCCCTTGATAAACCAATGGAATGACCGCCTACGGATGTCGGTAGATGTAAAACTTTCATTTATGTTTCTTTTGTTCCTCCAATATTTGTAAATATTTCTCTATACCGGCTTCGAAAGCAATTTCGGGCTTGTATAAAATAGACGACATTTTTTTAATATCCCCGATTATATCATTTGCCCTCTCGTTTCTAAGCACAAACTTTGGACTTTTTTTTACCTTATTTCCTATAATTTTTGCAATTTGACTCAATGACAAGATGTCTGGACCTGCTATATTAATCTTATGAGACCCTTTTAATAAGAAACATTTTTCTATGGCATTTACTGCGTCCGTAACGTATATCGGATTAATTTTTATTCCTTTCGTTCCTTGCAGGATTATCGGCTTCGAATTTATAATATTATCGACTAACCTCGGAATGAGCATATTTTTATTCTGAAAAGGTCCATATACAAAAAAGAACCTAAGGGTAACAATATCCAGCAAAGATGAATAATTATCAGTCAAGATCTCGCCGCACAGTTTAGTGCCTAAATAGAATCCTAAATTATTTCCAACGTGTATAGGCATATCCTCTGAAAAATGTTTTTCCAAATTTCCGTAAACGCCGCCGGAAGAAGCATATATAAACTTTTTAATACCTGTTTTTATGGAATAATCAAGAATTTTCTCTAAGGCATAAACGTTAACTTTAAAAATATTTAATGCTTTTTCCGGAAATTCTCTGAATAGCCGAGACTGGGCTAAATATATTACGCCATCGATTTTTTGGGGCAATTTTTTCGTATCAAAATCTTTACATAAATCTAAATAAATGTAATTAATTGAATTATCATATTTTATTATATCCCTTGTTGTTATGTATAATTTATATTTGTTTTTTTCTTTTTTTAATTCTTCTGTCAAATGATATCCGATTAATCCGGTGCCGCCAATAATCAATAATTTTTCCAAAATTTCCTCTAAAATATATCTTATTTAACTACATTGTTTTTATAGATTTATTTTCGACGAGACTGCATTGAATCAATGGCTTTGATAAATTATATTTCGATTTTAAGGGATGAAAAAGATTTATTAAATCGATGTCTTCGCCATTAAATTTTTTATAAATAGATTCAAACATATATTTTGCAGTTTCATATGAATGGTATTTTTCTACATATTTACGCCCCGCTATTCCAAGTTCCTTCCTGATATCCGGATTTCTAACTAACATTCTCAGATTGTTTTTCAAAGTTTCGGGAGTTGTCGATAATATTGGACACTCATTTAAAAAAGAATATCTTCTAAATATTCTTGTATAGAATTCGACATCTAAATTTGATAAAACCGGCAACCCCTTAGCCATTCCTTCGATGGCGCTAAGAGCATATCCTAAAATAAACTGTTCGGCCAAAATATCGGCATCTTCCATTCTTTCTCTTACAATATCATTAGAAATTTTTTCAAGTAAAATTAGTTCAATATTTAACCCTTCACCTTCGAGTTCCTTCACTGCCTCAAGAAGAAACTCAGTGCCTTTAGTCCTGTGATTTGGAGTATGAATTATTTTTACGGGACCGTTTTTGCCATTATTATTAGAATATTTTGACTTTGGTCTCCATTGTTCTAAATCAATAGCAAAGGGGTTCGGCGTACAGATATCCCATCTCCCTATTCCGTCCATCATTAAACCGGCTATAACAATATCGGCATTTTTTATCCATCTAAATAACCTTTTTCTAATAAACTCTTCAGATTTAGCATACTGAGGATAAGCAGACAACAAAGCATGTCTTATTGAAGGGTCTGGAATTTGAGAATACATATATGCGTCGCTTCCGTATGGAATTAATACCGATTTGACATTTGCAAGTTTTAATAGAATAGGCTCCAATATCCATAATAGAGGTAAATTGCCATAAATTATACCGTCAAATGAAAGATGGATAACTTTTGCGTTTTTTAATATAAAATTCCAAACAAATAAAGGTTTTAAAAGTTTTTTAATTTTCCTCATCCCTAAAAACAAAAATTTTGGCAACAAATCATCAAAATATAAATCAAAATCTTCTTTTTTGTTAATTAAATAATATGTCGACATTAATGTTAAAGCATCGTGGCCTGCATACTTTAATGCATTAGTCCAATATTTATTAGAAATTAACGGCGTAGTCCCGAAAATAAATTTATCCTTTTTAAAATATTTATAAAATATAGCCAGCAAAAAAATAACAGGTAGTTCAAAAATCAATAAAACCAGATATAAAAATTTGATTATTTTATTCATTATTGCTAATTTTATAAGGGTATAGTATTATTAAACTCTTGTAACGGCATATGTTTTAATCCCTTTTTTTTATATAATACATCAAATAAGAAAAACATGGATAACCCCGTTGAGATAATATATACGGATAGCATTCCAATCGCTATGCCAATTACACCCATTTTAAATATAACCACGGTTAAATAATCTATTATAATCAAATTAATGGTATTAATTATAGATAAAATTACCATAGGCATAAGCCTGTTTATCACTTGCAATGCGCCGCTAATAAGACTGCCCGAAAGCATAAAAGGGATACTTAAGGCAAAATATTTTACGGCAGTTGATGTTATACTCCAATCCGAAACTGAAAAGGCGCCATAATAAAATAAAAGTTTTATTATAATTCCGGAAAATATAAATATAAATCCAGCAATTATAGAACCGGTAATAAAGATTATGGTTATATATCTTTTAAATTGCTTTATTTCAACCTTGGTCTCGCTGATCGAGGTCATTAGTATAGTGTTGAAATTAAAAATTCTCTGAGGTATGGTTATTATCAGTAAAGCATAAGATATAGCACTTACAGTTTTTATCGGCAAAGAAGTGGCAAAAGTTTTATCTATTAACACATAAAACGCTCCTACTATAATAAGTATTATTAGAGATAAGGATTGCTTTACTATAGCTTTTGAAGTATCGTTTATAAAAAATCTAAAGCGTATGTGCTCCCTGCATATAAAAAACATATATGCAGTGCCTATAGCTTGGGCAAGAGACAAACCGACGGGTATTATTACTGGATTTTTATAAATATACAAACCAAATACCACAAAACAAAAATTAAAAAAAGATACAATAAATTCACCTATGAAATAAATAGTGAAAAGTCTTTGACTTCTAAGAATTGCCCCAAAATGTTGGAAAAAAAATTGTAAAAATAAAAATGGCATGAGCGATATAAAATAAATATGGGTATAATATAATGTGTTTAATGAAAAACCATAAGGAATTTTTGATATTATCGGCCAGGAAACGAAAGCTAAAATTAAAACCAAGATAGAAATTATTGACGTGAATGTCATCAAAAATCCAGAAATCTCCATAAATTTTTCTTTGTTTTCTTGCCTTGCCTGTACTAAATTAGGAACACCTATATAATCAAAAGCGCTTGTAAAACACAAAAATATACCGATAAGGCTAATTGCCATAAAAAATGCATCTGTTTTAAAACTAAACCCGATTAATACAGCAATAGCAACATTTTTTATATAACCAAATGTTCTAGCAATAAAGTTTATGGTTGACGATTTTACAAAAGCATGCCTAATTTGTTCAGGTTTTAATAATATATATAATGTTGATATTAAAGATTTTATATTCATGCTCTAATTATTTTTTTATTTTTCATCATATTCAAACTCTATTCCCCCTTCATCTGTTATTATAACTCTTCCGACTATTTTTGCCGGCTGCCCCCATGCTATAGTAAAATCGGGTAAATCATTATTTACCAAACTTAACGCCCCGATAACACTTTGACTGCCTATAGTGATACCCGCCTGAATAATAGACGACGGTCCTATATAGCAATTATTTCCTATATGAGTCGAGGACTTTTTATACTCATCCTTTCCGCCCGATAATGCCCATTTCACCGAATCATGAGTATAGATTTGAACCCCCGCAGATATACTGCAGTTATCTCCTATAACTAATTCGCCCCCGCTGCCATCCAGAATGGTAAAAGGTCCAATCCATGTATTTTTGCCTATTTTGACATTTCCATATACAAACGAATTATCATAAATCGAGGTCCCCTCTCCAAAACCCAGCTTTTTAGCCTTATTCCATCTATCAACGACCATCTCGTTTAAGGGAATAAGTCTATTCCATTTGTTCAGGTATAAATCAGACTGTCTATCATATAAATCTTTTACATTTTTATATATAATTTCAATACTATCCATTGCTTATACACTCTTATTCAAAAATATTTATCCTTTTACAGCTACGATTGTTATTCCGGATTCGTCAACATAAAGCCTTTCTATACTTAAAGCTGCTTCTCCGCACCATTTTTGTATTTCTTCCGGACTATGTCTATGACAATTTAATGGTCTAAACCAATCAAAATTTATATGGTTCATCTCCTCTATAGTCAAATCATCTTTATAGAAAGCTTTAAAAAAATTGTAATAAAAAAATCTCTGCAAATTATACCTGCCTCTTTTTATGCCTAAAAACGGTATATCCTCATGAATATCCACGTAAGCATTTAATTTGCCAAGTTCTACGCCTAATTTTGTTAACGGTATAAGTGCATGCCACGCCTCTTCGTTGGACAAATCTTTTATGGCGTTTCTAATATAATCATCCGAAAACTCTCTAATAGGACTTTTCTTTTTATAAACGTAAAATAAAAACCTGCCGCCTTTTTTTAATTTATTACTTAATTTTTTTATTGCTTCTTCCGTGTTATTGGTATGATGCAATACGCCTTCGGAAAAAATAATATCAAATTGTTTTTATTTTAATTTCAAAAAAGATACTTCCGCAGCCACCATTCAAAATTGAGGAGCGACCATATAAATAGCCTTCTGTTCAGTCTTCCCCTGAGATGTTCACCCACCAGATCCCTAACAGCCGATTTATCTAAAAAGTTAAAAATATGCGATTTATCATTATATATAATTTGGCGGACGTAATCAATGCTATTACCCTTAAACCAGCTTGAATCAGGTGCGGAAAAGCCCTGTTTTTTGTTGTTTATTATCTCTGACGGCACATATTTCTCTATAGCCTTTCTTAAAATCAATTTTCCATCGTTCGTTTTTTTAAAATATTTTTCTTTTTTACCCCCCGGTTCGTTTTCATCTATTTTTATAACCTTGTCAAAATTTTTTAATTTCAACCTCACGGGTATTTTCATGGCAAAATCCACAAGACCGTTATCGAGGAAAGGAACTCTTGTTTCTATACCATAAGCCATGCTCAATTTATCTTCCACGGTTAATAAACCATGTAAAAATGTTTTAGCCTCAAAGTAAAGAGAATGATTTATATAATCTACGGGCGACGTTAAACTGCCTGCGTGCTTTTTGAAAACATTGTTGAAAATATCTTTTGTCCAGACATGGCTTACTTTGTCCCAGACAGGCATAAAAACCTTTTTAATCTCTTTATTAGAGATTAATCTCTGCCAAAAAATATAGTACTTATCTATATAATCTTCAAAATTATCGTTTACAACCGCCCTGTAATATCTCCATGGATAACCTCCAAATAGCTCATCCCCTCCAGTGCCGGATAATACAACTTTTACAAACTTGCTTGCTAGTTTGGATGCATAAAAATTAGGATAACTTTGACCTACGCGGGGTTCTTCCAGATAATATGCAAAATCGGGAAGGCATCTCTCCATGTCTCCCGATTTCAAAACCATTTCGTAGTGTTCTGTTCCAAATTTATACGACATAAATTCAGCCTGCGCCCTTTCGTCGAAAGCAAGCTCAAGCCCGGAAATGCTTGTTAAATCAAAACCTATCGTGAAAGTTTTAAGATTTTTGATATATTTTGAGGCAAGCGCCGCGATAGATCCCGTATCTATTCCTCCGCTCAAATAACTCCCTACTTCCACATCGCTTATGAGCTGATTTTTTACGGCTTGACAAAACAACCTATCTAATTCTTCAATGTATTCTCTTTCATCTTTGATTCTATCGGGCTCGGAAAAATCAAAATCCCAGTATTGGACAGAACTTATCTTCCCGTCGGAAAGATTTGTCTCGATATAACACCCTGCGGGCACAATTTTTACATCTTTATAAAGCGTCTTGTCGGTTAAAAAATTCTGAAATGTAAAATATTCTATAAGGGCTTCGTAATCCATGTCTATCTTATAATCTTTATATTCTAGTATTGATTTGATTTCGCTGGCAAAAACCAGCGTACCGTTAATCTCTGTATAATATAAAGGTTTTATGCCGTACCTGTCCCTCGCAAGGAAGAGTTTCTTATTAAAATTATCATATAAGACAAATGCGAACATTCCATTAAATTTATCTATACATTTTATTCCCCATTCGATATAAGAATAAATTATGACCTCTGTATCGCTTGAAGACTTAAACTTATGTCCTAATTTTTCAAGTTCCGACTTTATCTCTTTGAAATTATATATCTCGCCGTTATACGTTACCCATATATTTTTGGACAGGTCGCTCATAGGCTGATGCCCCAACGGGGAAAGGTCTATTATTGCAAGCCTCCTGTGCCCAAAAAATAAGTCCCAATCGTGCGAATTAAGTTCATTTTTAACTTGCTCGTCTTCTATGAGCGGAAGAAGCTGGTTTTTCGATTTAAAATTTTTATCGGTCAGATTGAGGAAAAACGACACCTTTTTAGAATGCTTTGCGCCTGTATGGAAAAAAAGATAACCCGCATCGTCTGGCCCTCTATGGGATATTTTATCTGCCATATGTCTGGCATAATTAATATCTATAGACTGTTTTCTTAATGAAACTGATCCTGCTATTCCGCACATAGGTAAATTAAAGGACCCTTATCTAGATAATTAAATAGATTTTAAACATATTTTTATATTTTCGATGACGTATTCAAACTCCGAATCGGCCATATTTGTATAAAGCGGCAAGGCTATGCTTAATCTATCGGCAGCATAAGACATCAGAAAATACTCGTCCTTTAAATTATATTTATTCCTGTAATACTCAAGCGTATGAATTGCATGCGTCCCTTGCCTTGTAGTAATTCCAAGGGACTCTAATTTTTTCATCAAATTATTTCTTTGAATATTTAAAATATCAATTTTGTCTTTTGATAAATGTAACAAATCCTCCTTACCTTTAAATAAAATAACATAAGACTGATAGCCGTGAATATAGTTTTTAGGAGTATTTGGTATTATTATTTCTTCAATATCTTTTAAATTTTCATTATAAAGACCGGCAATCCTTCTACGTTTTTCCATAATTTCTTTTGCTTTTTTTATTTGACAAACACCAATAGCACCTTGAATATCGGTCATTCTATAGTTATATCCTTTAATATTAAATTGAGGCAATAATGACCCTCCTTTCAAGCTATTCCTTTCGAAATCCGATTTACTGGCTCCGTGGTCCCTCAAAATTGAAACTCTTTTTTCAATAAATTCATCGTTAGTTATTAGCATACCGCCCTCTCCGGTAGTTATTGATTTTCTTGGATGAAACGAAAAGCAACCGCAATCCCCAAAAGTCCCGGAATGCTTATCCCCAATCCATGCATCAAATCCACAGGCGGAATCTTCAATAACCTTTAATCCATATTTCTTTGAAATCTCCATAATTTTAGGAAGATTTGCGCAAAGGCCAAAAAGATTAACCGGCATTATAGCTTTTATAGAAGGATCTTTAATAATTAAATTTTCTATTTTATTTTCGTCTATGTTAAATGTATTTAAATTTATATCGCAAAATACAACCCCAGCTCCCGTATATTCGACAGAATTTGCTGAAGCAATATAAGTAAACGAAGGGACAATAACCCTATCTCCTTCTGATATCTTTGCTGCTTCAAGTCCAAGGTGCAGAGCGGTAGTACAACTACTTGAGGCTTTCGCAAACTGGCTTCCTGTAAATTCCGCAAATAATTTTTCAAACTCGGCAACATATTTCCCCTGAACAAACCAACCAGATTCTAAAACCTTAATCACGGCTTTTTTTTCGCAGTCATTGATAAACGGTTTAGTTATAGGTATATACATCATTTTTTAGATTTAAACCCTAAATTCTTCTAATTTTATTATGCCATTCTGCTTTTTCCAAAGTTTTCCATTTGTATGACCCGTCCATTGGTCGCAAAGCGAGCATATTTTGTCCGGATACCCTTCTCTTATTTCATTCATTCTGGAAGAATTCCAAAGATTCTTAATGTTTACTTTTTCTAAATTAAAAAGATTTTCGGTATTCCACACATGGTTACACCTGCTAAAACTGCCGTCGTAGGCAACGACAAGGGTATTAGCCAACTTTGGGCAGAATATTCTTTGCTGTGGCGTAATAGCCGATTTTGATTTGCCGAATTCGCCTCCTATCGTATGTTCTATATAAAGCCTTACGCTGTCAAAGCCATGCAATACCGGGTCGTTGACTACCGAATTCATAAACTTTTTAACGCTTTTTTCGGTATCAACAAAAGATATTTGAATGTTTGTTTCACTACACGAGGGTTTGGAATTAGCAAAAAAAACTGCATTTTTATATCCCAAGTCCGAATGAATGCTAAAAGTAACAAATTCACATTGATAAAAAATACGCCTAAAGTTCTCATCCATGAAATGACCGTTTGTAGATAAATGAACTCTTAGTCCTTTATCTATTGCATATTGAACCAATTCTATAAATTGCGGATGAAGGCAGGATTCCCCTCTCCAGAAAGGCAATATCACACTATCTTGATTTTCAATATTTATCTCATCAATTAATTTTTTCCACAAATTTTCATACATAAAACCGTCGCGTTTATCAATGTAATATCTTGGACACATAGAGCAGTTAAGATTGCAAATAGGCGTTAATTCTATAACTATTCTTTGCGGAAAATCCGCCGGTGTATATTTATTTATCATTTTAAATTTATAAATTTATAAGATTAATGCAATTAATTATTAATATTATACGCCGCCCATGATTTAAAATCTATTAATGTCTTTGATTATTAACGCAATCCAACCTGAAGTATCTTTTACGCCTTATAAACCTTATCGCTTTTTAATCCCGATTTTCCAATCAAATTTCTTGTATCTATTATTATCATAGAATGCTCGACTAAAAATTCAGGGTCAAATACAGAATGGTCGGTAACAATAAGCACGCAGTCGTATTTAGATAAATTCTTACCAGAAATATCTATTGATTCCTTAAATAATTTATGCTTCCTTGTTTCCGGAATTTTTAAAATATAAGGGTCGTGATAATCGACTTTAGCTCCCATTTCTTCTAATAATTCAATCAATTTTAACGAGGGAGACTCTCTGACATCGTCCACGTCTTTTTTGTAAGCGAGACCAAGTATGATAATTTTAGACCCGTTGATGCTTTTGCGAAATTTATTTAAAACTTCTCCGGTTTTTTGGACAACATAATACGGCATAGAGGTATTAATTTCACCGGCAAGTTCAATAAATCTCGTGTTGAAATCGTATTTTTTAGCCTTCCAAGTAAGATAAAAAGGATCGATAGGAATGCAATGTCCGCCAAGACCTGGACCTGGATAAAAAGCCTGGAATCCGAACGGCTTTGTTTTAGCTGCTTCTATAACCTCCCAGATATCGATACCCATTTTGTCGAATAACATCTTTAGTTCGTTGACGACAGCGATATTTACCGACCGATAGATATTTTCAAGAAGTTTAACTGATTCGGCAGCTTTTGTGGAAGAAACAGGAACGGTTTTAACTATTATAGCGCCGTATAAAGACAGAGCATATTCAAGACTTTCCTGTGTGTATCCGCCTACGACTTTAGGAATTGTCGAAGTGCTATAATCCTTGTTTCCCGGGTCCTCCCTTTCCGGAGAAAAAGCAAGATAAAAATCAATACCCGCTTTTAAACCGCTTTTTTCAAGAATATTTTTTAAATCTTCATCAGTCGTTCCCGGGTATGTCGTAGATTCCAGTATTATAAGCTGATTCTTTTTTAAATGTTTAGAAATAACCTCCGCAGTATCAAATACAAAGCTAATATCAGGCTCTTTATAAGGATTTAGAGGCGTGGGAACACATATTAAAATACAGTCGGTTTCGTTAAGCAGGGAGAAATCGGTAGTAGGAATAAAATTAGGCATAATCTGCTGAATTTTTGCAGGCGAAATATGCTTAATATAACTCTGGGATTTTGTTAAAAGATTTACCTTTTTTTCGTCCGTATCGAAACCAAACACCTTAAAGCCTGCATTGGCAAATTCAATTACCAACGGCAACCCGACATAACCGAGTCCAATAACTCCAATTTTTGCCTCTTTGCTTTCTATAATTTTTTTAAGATCCATTTTAACCTCTTTTGATGGTTAAATTATATTGTTTAGTTTGCATATTTATTGATATTTTAATTTTTAATATTTTCCGTGTTTTTCAATTCCGCTAAGCACTTTATTACATATCGAAACGTATCGTCGTCATACAAAGGTTCGATAGGCAAACTCAGCACCATAAAAGAGATTTCCCCAGCATTTTTCAATTTGCCAATAGTTTTGCATCTTTTTTGAAAAAGATCCATTTCTGGTAATAAGTATGGATAATAAATCATAGTTTGCACGCTTCTTAAGTTTAATTGATTTATTGCTTCATCCCTATTTACTTTTTTTAACTTTATCGTGTATTGATGATATACATGATAGGCATCGTTAATAACGAATGGAATTTCTATAAAACCTAAATCTTTCAGACCTTCATTGTAAATATTTGCCGCCTTTTGTCTTTTCCGGTTAAACTCGTCTATATATTTAAATTTAGCTAAAAGCACCGCTGCTTGCAAAGTATCAAGTCGCGCATTATAGCCTATGTGTTCAACGTTATATTTGTCTTTTCCGCCATGTTTTAAAAGCATTCTTATAATTTCCGCAAGGTCGTCGTCAGAGGTCGAAATCATTCCTCCGTCGCCGAATCCGCCCAGGTTTTTTGAGGGGAAAAAACTGAAGCATCCGGTATTCCCAAAACTACCCGTTTGCTTTCCGATAAATTTAGCTCCAAAACTCTGGGCGCAGTCCTCCACTGCAAAGATACCGTTTTCTTTAGCTATATTCATTACTTCAGTCATATCACAGGGCTGACCGTAAAGATGGACCGGAATAATACCTTTTATTTTTGCGCCATATTTATCTAAAGCAATTCGTATATTTTCTGTGTCTATATTAAAGGTTTGAGGGTCTATATCAACAAAAATGGGGGTTGCTCCGGATCTAAGAATCGTATCCCCCGTTGCCGTGAACGTGAACGGAGTAGTTATTATTAAATCGTCTTTATCCCAATATTCCTGCTTTTTTATTTTTATAGCCAACGCCCTGAGCGATAAAAGTAACGCCTCTGTTCCCGAGGCAACTCCTATACAATGCTTTACACCGAGATAGCCCGCCATTTTTTCTTCAAGTTCTTTTACTTCGGGTCCAAGTATCCATTTTTGGTGTTCAAGACACCTTCTTATAGCAGCATCTATATCATCTTTTATGTATTCATATTCAAATTTAAGGTCAAGCATTTGTATTTGTTTCATCTCAAATCTTCTCTTCAATAATTATTATGTTTACTTTATCTGTTTTATATTCACTCCCGCAATAGCCGCATTTTGCATAATTATCTTTAAATTTAAGCGTCGTTCCACATTTGCATGCCCAGCCGATATGCTTTGCGGGAACTCCGGCAACGATAGCATAATCTGAAATATTCTGTTTTACGACAGCACCTGCTCCTATCAATGCATATTTTCCGATCGTTACTCCGCATACTATAGTAGAGTTTGCTCCTATGGTAGCGCCTTTTTTAATGAGGGTTGACATAAACTCCTGTTTCCTTTTTATAAAAGCTCTTGGGTTATAAACATTGGTGAATACGCAAGAGGGTCCGCAAAATACATCGTCTTCAAGCTCAACGCCTTTATAAATCGAAACGTTATTCTGTACTTTACATCTGTCTCCGATTATTACGTCTGGACCTATCATTGCGTTTTGTCCGATTATGCAATGTCTCCCAATCTTTGAACCCTTTAATATATGGGAAAAGTGCCATATTTTTGTTTCTTCTCCTATTTCCGCCCCTTCATCGACATAACTGCTTTCGTGAACAAAATACTTATCCATCGGACAACCTCTTAAACGCAAGAGGATGAACCCTATCGTTAAATCCTACCGGCGTTAAATTTCTTATCTGATAAACAAGTTCTATTGACGATCTTGCATCAGAAAGCCCAAAACCTTTGCCGTTTAATATGCCTTCGTAAACATGGGTATGCAAATCGGTAAAGCCTTCGGAAAATTCGAATTCTTGATTGTTTATTTTAATAGACCTGTATGTTCTTTGACCCTTTTGCTTTACATCGTCCGGCAAATCGTTTGCATCGACCGACAAAAACCATCTCACGTTTGCCTTTTCCAATTCAATATAGCCCGCCATCTTTTTTAATGGTTCGGAATAATGCACTTCGTTTTGTTTTACGTCTCCAAATATCCATAAAAGCATATCGTAAAAATGGATACCTATGTTGGATGCCACTCCTCCTGATTTTTCTATATCACCTTTCCATGCTACAAAATACCACCTGCCTCTTGAAGTAATATAAGTAAGGTCTATATTGTATTTTACGCCTTTTGTTTTATATTCATCTTCTACCTGTTTTTTAAGTTCTAAGATAGAATTATGTACTCTTAGCTGTAGTATGCTGTAAATCTTATTTCCAGTTTCTTTTTCAATGATATCAAGGGCATCCAGATTCCAAGGATTCAAGACTAAAGGTTTTTCGCATATAACGTCGGCGCCGCTTCGAAGAGCCCATCTTATATGCGCATCATGTAAATAATTGGGGGAACATATAGAAACGTAATCTATCTTTTCGCCCTTTCTTTTTAATTTATCGACATGCCTGTCAAACCTTTCAAATTCGGTGAAAAAGTGAGCCTCCGGGAAATAACTGTCTATTATGCCTACGCTATCACATTTATCTATAGC
This sequence comes from bacterium, assembly GCA_021818985.1. Lineage (GTDB taxonomy): Bacteria > SZUA-79 > SZUA-79 > Acidulodesulfobacterales > Acidulodesulfobacteraceae > JAKASO01. The sequence goes on along the minus strand of JAKASO010000024.1, from coordinate 209 downwards.
CGCCGTTAAAATATTTTTGGTATCTTTTATGGCTTTCATATGCTTAGGAGCAACATACCCTGCAGTGCCTACTAATGCAAATCTTTTCATTTTAGTTTTTGCCTCCTTAAATTATCAAATTATAGGTTCTATTATAATATCCTTAAATCACCGTTAGAAATTTCACAATTAAATCTTAAATAGGGACTTCTTGGATAAAATGGGGAAGT